>JBLINZ010000128.1:0-13610 GCA_047639375.1 Mariniblastus sp.
AGCGCGGCTCTGGCGATGGGGAAGTGCGTGTGGTTAGGGGTGGCGACGCTGATAAAATCGATGCGTGTATCTTCCGGGAGTGCCAGTTCTTTTTCGATCAACTCGTCGACGGAACGATAGGCGCGATTCGGCTGGATGTCGTAGGCAGGGGCCGATGCTTTGGCCCGTTCGGGATCGGACGAGAGGGCACCGGCGACGAGGGCGGCTCGGTTATCGAGCACGGCCGCCGTAGCGTGGACGCGGCCGATGAAGGCCCCCTGTCCGCCACCGACGAGAGCCATGCGGAGTTTGCGATTGAGAGCGCCGTTGGTGGTTTCCATCGTGGTCCTCTGTATTTCGGTTAGCTGATTTCAGCACAAGCGTCGCCGCTTGTGTAAGCTGAGACTCTTGCTCAACGTAGTGGACGAACGTCGCATAGTCGCGTCAAGATACTACCGGCTCGTTTCAATTACAATTGATGCCCGACGAGCCAAAATTGATCAAGTTTAGGTCGTGTTGACATTCGGGTTTTCGTAGCATCTTGAACGTGATAACAATAAGCCGTCATCACTCGCTTCGGGTTTAGCACCCGCGGCCTTCCCTGAAGTTTTCCGAAAACGAATGTATTTTGGGAAAGCGGCAGTCAATTGGGAGTGATCAAAAACTAATGGGGTTTGCGAACAGCGAACAAATCAAGTTGAGTACTCTTGAGCGGTTTCGTTTGACTTCAATGATCGAATGAGGCATTCTCGTTTCATCTTTTCCCAATCATCAAATGCCTGAATCGCAGAACATTCCAGATAAGATTACGGACGCAGCTAGTCAATCAACAAACAAACCTAAGATTCAAATCCGCGACTACCCGATCGAAATCGCTGGCTGGGAGAATCAGCATACTCGCCAATCAGATGGACTCGAATTCAGCAAATGGAATTTTGTCGTGCAGCGGGAATACAAAAAGGGCGACGAACGTATCGTTGAGAAAATTAATATCCCTGCCGAAAATGTTTTGCAAGTCTCAACGTTGCTTCAACAGGCATACTTGGACGCGCTGGATTCGAAGAAGAATTAGTGTTTTCGTCGTTACTGTACTCCTGAGTTCGGTTGGTCAATACCAGGGCGGATGATTCAGGTGACAGACAAGTCGTCCAAACATCCGCAGCAATCAAATGCAGGAAAGCTTCATTAGTGCGGGGACTTGCGAACGTGGTCAGCGCACGAAAAAACCGAGCCGTGTTTACGGCTCGGTTTTTATGGGATCAAAAAGTACACCCGGGAGGGCTCGAACCTCCAACCCTCGGTTCCGAAGACCGATGCTCTATCCAATTGAGCCACGGGTGCATTGGTTGAGGATTGAAAGCGAACTGAGTCGAATCAATCCTCGTCTCTTCCTTGAATTCTAACATCGACTGGATTTCAAGCAACGCCAAGTTAGTTGCTTGATCCAGCTTTCTTCAACTTGCCGATTCGATTCCGCCGCGCTGGGAACAATCGCCCATCGAAGCTTCGTCACCGTTTTCAAGTTGCAGATTTCAGAGTCACAGGATACGGATTTTTGGCCTTTATTCAACGTCGATCGCGGCGATTTCCAAAGAATTTCGAACGACAAAGCCACCGCGGCGTTTGCGGATCGTGGCTCGAACGCTCTGGTTAGGCTCAATAGAGCCGGTGAACTAGAGCAAACGGGCGCTGGCATCCGCCCAAATATCCGGGATTTTCGCGTTGTCACGTTTGGAACCCTAAATCTCGACAAAACGGACCCAAAACCCACATCAGCTCGGAGCCTTCTCACCGCCTTGTGATACAATAGTCATTGATGACAGGTATTTATTGTGCGGCTTGAGAGCGGCAACCAGAAACGTTTCAAGGCAAGAATTGCATGGCAACAATTACTTTGAGGGTGTTGGACGGCGCTGACCGCGGAAAAGTGTACGAAAACATCGCTGTTCCTGTCACAATCGGCCGCGAAGAAGGGAATACGATCCAGCTCAATGACGAGCGAATCTCCCGCTTCCACCTCAAGATCCAAAAGGATCACGACGACCTCGTGCTGACCGACCTCGAAAGCACCAACGGCTCTAAGGTCAACAATGAAGAAGTTCAGCTACGGATCCTCCGTCACGGCGACCTGATCACCGTCGGACGAAGCACGCTTATTTTTGGCACCCGAGTCGAAATCAATGAACGCTTGGAACGATTAAGCGCCTCCGGCAAAGTCAAAAACGAAGATGCGTCGCGAGCTTCTGGTGAGAAAATTGCTATCAAAGAGGATTGGCAAGACGATCCAAATTACCAATTGGCGTTGCTCGATCTCGATCCCCCGAAACTTCCCGAACGCATGTCGCCCGGACAAGCCGCTCAGCTGTCCGAAGTCATTGAGTTTCTGCACATGCACCTCCGACGAGTCGTCTCCAATGTCGATGTCGATCGACGGAAGAAGAGCGTCGAATTGACCGCTGAACAATGGCAGAAAATTTTGGACGCCCAAGCCCGCTTGGCAGAATACCTGCGGCGTATTAGTAACCCGTCTTGATTTAGATCAAGCGGAAGGGCAGGGGCTTTGGCGAGTCGTTTTGGCGGTAGCCATGCTGGCCCCGAGCAGTGATGCTGCCATGGTTTCTGGCATCTCCTCAGGATGCAGTTCGTGTTGTATTTTTTCCGGCAGTGTTGCTCACGCTCAACCGATGGCTAATTCCTGCGATCCTGTCAGGATTGTGAAAGTCGCCTTTCGCTTTATCGAAAGAGGGCTTTATCGAAAGAGGCCTTTGTTTGGCCTCGAACTCGCCTAGCCACAACCTTTAGACAACCATCTCTCCCACCGGTCACTGGCTGCGCCAACATAGAAAGTCCTGTTTGCCATTGCCGATCAATTGGAAAATCGGGTCTGTTCAAATTGACGAAGGATGCAACTTATTTTGTTATCCCTTCAATTAATTTTTTGCGAATCGGTTGCTAAGTTTCCTGACGGCATAGAGCCTGTGCCCTCGACATCGGCTGCTCCCGAACCTGGCACCTTTCGCAATCAGCTTGGAACGCTGAGCGACTTTATTGCTCAGCGCTCTCAGAACGATCTGCGTTCCTTTCAGTTGCTCACCCCACAAGCAAGCAACCCTTGACGCAGCGGGAGACCCATAACGCTGATTCTCATCGCGTCACTTCTTCACGCAATGCTGCGATTTCCGAATCGTCGCAGCGGTGAATCCAGCGACAATGACCATCAGGCCAGCGAGCAGGATTTGCCAAGGGATGAACGCGGCCAGGGACAGGCAACTTGCCAATCCGATCCACGCAATCCAGACAGGGTAGATGCGTTCGTCAGCCGGCATGCGGATCGCACAAAAGTTTGTAATCGCGTAGTAAACCAAAACCGTAAACGCACTGAACGACCAAGCTACTTTGACGTCGCCCAAGCAAACAAGACCGCCCACGATGCAGGCCACCAATAATGTTGCTGGCAACGGAACGCCATGGGAGTTGACTTTTGAAAACACCTCCGGCAAATCCGTACGACGTGACATCGCCAATACGACTCGGGAAAGCCCCAGCAGTAGATTCAAGACCACTCCCAGCATCGCGGTAATTCCCCCCATCTCGACGACCGTGGTTAACCAAGGCGTTTTCAATCCAGCCGAGACCTGCAGCAAGGGCGCCGCCCAGCCTTCCCCCACTCCAACTCCCTTCGCATCGGGCTGTTGAAGTAGCTCCGGACCAGCAACTCCGACCAGCACAAACCCCACCGACAAATACAACACGATGGTCGTCGCCAAGGTTGCGATCATGGCGATTGGGATCGTGCGACGCGGCTGCTTGACTTCTTCGCCCATCGTCGCGATCCGCCCGTACCCCGTAAACGCGACAAACATTAGCGCCGTCGCATTAAACAACGTGGACCAGGAATAACTCGACTCTTGGCCATGCTTGCCAACGTCCTCCATCCCAAACCAGATTCCTCTTCCTGCTCTGACATTTTCAATTGCCGTCGGCAATCCGCAAACGACCAACGCCATTAAAGCAGACAACGTAATGGCCACGATGATTGAGTTGGCCAACGTCGTGCGTTTGATTCCGACCACGACCACAGCCACCATCATGGCCAGTATCAACAAGGCAACGCCGACTTGAAAAAGATACGCCGGGAGAAACGTCTCTGTGTCGAGTCCGAGCTTGGCTTGAATTCCAATTGTAAAATCCAAGTACGTTGCCAACCCCAGAACCGCGGTCGCTGCGGAGGCCGATTTGGCAGAGAGAAACAGCCAGCCAGCGATAGCACCAAGTTCAGGGGAAAGCCAGCGATAGCCGTACTCGTACGTTCCGCCGCTCACCGGATGGGCAGCCGCGAGCTGGGCACTGCTTAGCCCGTTGCAAACAGCCACCAGACCAGCCAACAAAATAGCCAACAGAACGCTCGGCCCTGTAACTTGCATTGCGACACCCATACTGACGAAGACGCCGGTGCCGACAATGGCCCCCAGTCCTAGCATGATGGCCCCGGGGAGGGAAATCTCTCGACGTAGCTGATTGGTTGCGCCCATCCTGACTTTTTCGGCTATTGAGCCAGAACTTTCAAGCGGACACGACGAGGCTGTGACTTAATTGGGAACCCGACACGTCAGTTCGACTTTCGTACTTTTCAAAAATCAAAAACCTGCTAAACGCTCGTTGTTTCTGGATTGATCAAAGGAGTGCGTTGCAGCCGGACTGGCAACAGTTCGGGATTCGCAAATGGTTCTCCCAAAGTCTTGCGACTCCGGCTAGGGAAAGTGCGAAAGGCGAAGTCAGGGCTTGTTGATTTAATGACAGATGATTCGCGGTTAAGCAGCATTAATGGTAGTCCGAATGCGTAAGCGAGGGAGAGCCCTCGTGGGTGGCTTGCCATCAAGGGGCATTCGCCCTCGCCTGCAAACGCTCTGCGTTTGGCACGGTCGCCTGAGGGCTGATCGTTAAAAGATCTATCGTCTCGCATCCGAAATCAACGAGCCCATATGCGAGTTAAACACGAGAATCAGCTCCACCTCGCTCTCGTGTCAGGTTTCCAATGTCGCCTTTGGCTCGGTGATTTTGAAAAACCCACTGCCTCGTGGAATGGCGCTCACCGCTTCTGCGTCGTGATTCCCTAAGCAATCATGGCCGGCCGAAAGTCTTGACGACTCTCGCTAACCTATCCCCGCAACCTTCGTTTGACCAACAGCTTGAGTGTTTGGCCCGCCGTGGTCGCGACCTTCATTTTCGAAGGGCCTTCTTTCTGGTCATAGCGAAGCAACATCGGAACTTCGCCCATGACGAAATTGAATCGTCGCATTTTCAACAGAAAATCGACCATGCATGAGAATCCAGCTTCGCTCACGAACTGCTCGCCATGGAAATCAGCTGACTGTTTCAAAGCCGCAAAACGGTAGGCCCGAAATCCGCAGGTGTAATCCCAAACGCCCGGAATCGGCGTGATGATTTTGAATAACCACTTGGCAAACCACGTCATCGCCAATCGGTTCCAGGGAACACCGATCGTTCTTGAACCGTTTTGATAGCGCGACGCGATCACGACATCGAAGCCCTCTTCGATCATCGTCAGCATTTTGGGAATGGAAGCCGGTGGCTGGGTGTCGTCCGCATCCAAGGTCACGATCACGTCGCCGACATGACCGTTTTCAAGCACGTATTTGAATCCGGAGCGCATCGCTCCGGCCAGCCCCTGATTCCGTTTGTGCTGCAGCAGATTGATGGGGCCGTTGAACGATAGCTGGCTGACGACCTGGGCCGTATTGTCTTTGCTCGCGTCGTCGACAATAACGATTTCCAGTTGGTAATCGGTTTTCTGGCTCGCGACATAGATCTTCTCGATCAAGGTCGCGATTACGGCTTCTTCATTATACGCCGGCATCATGACCCAGATTCTCGCTGAGCAATTGGACAACTGCTGACGGCCTGTAGGGTCTACGCCGGATGTGGGGGCGTTATCGCTCCGTGAAGTTAGTTCCACAACCGCTAGTTCGTCAAGAACGTCGGTAGAATTTTGGGTCATTGATCAATCAACGCTGCAAAGCAAGGTGTAGTAGGTAGAACAAAACGCGCATTGAACGGGAGGACGGACTAAAGCTATAACTTTTCAGCAAATCATCAACGCACACCCTCATGATAGTCAAAAGCGCAAGAATTAAAAGATCGCCGATACTCGCCACATTCTAGACTTTCCCAACCGCTTGAAATGGGGATTAGCCCTGAAAAATCGGGATCTTTGGGGTTCTCCAACTAAGATGGACCCATCTCCAATTTTTTCGTTCGCAACGCCTGGCCTTACGCGTCAGCATTTCCAACTCTCCCGATTTTGCCTGCCGTGACCAGCACCCATTCAACCGCCAGCGAATTAGACCAGTCTTCCCTTGGTAGCATTGCGAAGCTTGGACTAGCGATTGTTTTAAGCATCGTCGCGATCATGCTGATTGGTGTCACGGCTAACCGAGTTTACAAAAACTACTCGCCGCCTTCCAAGACATTCGACTGGTCCCTGCGTGGCCACAGCGATTTTCACAATGGCGTTTACTACCCGGCCGTCGCGTTTCGAAATCGCGACAATCCATACGCGGCGAGCGTTCGTGACAAATACCCAGTGGTCTCACCTGCGAGGCCATGTCCCCCAATCACCTTCATCGGCCATTTGCCGTTTACGTTTCTCGATCTCCGCTCCGCCAACGTTGCCTTTTTTGCATTCAATACCGGAATGTTGCTATTACTGGCGCTTGTCGCCGTCAACATAGCTCGTGGTAAATTCGAGCCAGTCACTTGGTTGGCCGCTTGTTGCGTGTTGTTGATTTCACGCCCTGGACATATCACGTTGTTCACCGGCTACTACACACTGGAACTTGTGCTTGGCACCGTGATGGCATTGCATTATGGCAAATCTCGACCGTGGCTTTCCGCGGTTGGAATGTTGGTGGCGTCAGGCAAGCCGACTTTTGTTTTGCCTTTGATCATATTGATGTTGGCTAGAAAAAATTATGCCGCCACGTTACGTGGCATTGGATTGTGTATCGTGTTTGGAATGGGTGGTTTGGCTTGGCTGGCCACCGATGGCGGATTTTCGAGCGTGCTCTCGGGGGTCTTCGAAGCGCAATCCGAATTTCACTCAGAAGTCGAAGAATATCCCGTCAACAGTTGGACTCGAGTCGATCTCTTGGGAATGGCCGCCAAGGTCGCGAACTGGATTCCAGCTGACCGTGATTACCTCACCGCGATGCTGGTGTTCTTGATCGTTCCAGCCGTTCTGATTAACCAGATCACCGATCGCGAATCAAATCATGGCGCGGCGGGGCTCACAAGTTGCATTGCTTTACTGACGATGCTGGTTGGAATTTACCATCACAGCTACGACTGTCTCCTGATCGTCGTGCCATGGGTTGGATTTGCGTTTTGTCGCAGTCAGATGTTACCCGAAGCTTCCAATCGCATAAAAATACTGTTGGCGCTGCTTCTGACAGGACCGCTTTTAAACTACCTTTCGACCCATACAGCCAGAGATAAACTGGGGTTTGAACAGTCCGACACGATCTGGCAGATGATCACGATGATCAATGGAGTTTGCCTGATGCTGGCGTTGGTCATTCTCTTAGGGCATGCCTATCACTTGGCGGTTGCCAACACCATTCGCAAAGACTTTGGCCGGTAGCTAAACGTGCCAATTGCACACACTACAAACATTGCAGTCAACGAAATCTTCTCTCAACACACCTTCAACTTTGTTTTCAATCCAATGAACGCAACACCCAAAAGCCATCGTCCTGACGCACCCACTCGCTGGGGCATAGTTGGCGGCGGAGCCCTCGGAATGACTTTAGCCTACCGAATGGCCCAAGCTGGCAAGCAAGTCACATTGATCGAGGCGGCGCCTAAACTGGGCGGTCTCGCTTCGACGTGGAAGCTAAACGAGGTTGAATGGGAGCGGTATTACCACGTCATTCTGCTTTCGGATTCACGGCTCCGGAACCTGCTGAAAGAAATTGGATTGAGCGACGAGCTGCGCTGGGTTGAAACGAAAACCGGATTTTTTACCGACGGCAAGCTGTATTCGATGTCCAACACGGCGGAGTTCCTTGGGTTCCCGCCGTTAACGCTGATCGAGAAACTGCGATTGGGCGGGACAATTTTTTACGCTTCGAAGATTCGGAACTGGAAACGGCTGGAAAAGATCTCAGTCGCGACCTGGCTCAAGCGTTGGAGCGGCAAGGGTACTTTCAAGAAAATTTGGGAACCGCTGCTGAAGGCGAAGCTTGGTGAAAGCTACGAGCGGACAGCGGCGAGTTTCATTTGGGCTCACATCAGTCGGATGTATAAAGCTCGGCGAACCGGCTTGAAGAAAGAGATGTTTGGCTACGTGCGTGGTGGTTACCAAACCGTGATCCAACGTCTCACCGAACGCTTGGAAGAATTGGGAGTCGAAATCAAAACCGCTTGCCCGACCCAATCGATTGTTCGTGGCGACGATGGGATAATCACCGTTTCGTCAGACGCCGGCGACCAGCAATTCGATCGAGTCGTCATGACGACTCCTAATAGCGTCGTCCATCGGATCTGTCCGCAGCTCTCCACCGATGAAACTCAGCGTTTGCAAAACACTGAGTACCTGGGAATCTGCTGTGCTTCGATGCTGCTCAAGAACCCAATTTCCCCCTACTACGTCACCAATATCACTGACACTTGGGTACCAATGACGGCGGTGATTGAGTTGACGAATATCGTAGAAACGTCGGAAACCGGCGGCAAGTCTCTGGTGTACCTGCCGAAGTACGTACCCGCGGATCACGAGCTGTTCAATCGATCAGACGAATCGATTCAAGAAGATTTTGTTTCGGCGTTGGAGAAAATGTATCCGGAGTTTTCGCGTGATGACATAGAAGCGTTTCGGATTTCCCGCACACGAAGCGTGATGGCGATCCCGACGCTTGAGTATTCCAAGTCATTGCCGCCAATGAAGACCAGTGTGCCCGGCCTGTTCCTTGTGAACTCGGCGTTTATTGTCAAAGGCAACCTGAACGTCAATGAGACGATTACGATTGCCGAAGACGCACTGGCAGGGGTCCTGAAGCCTGAACTCGAAGAGAGTCCGGTGAGTTCTTAGGGAGTACTCGGTCGATCTACATGTAGCTTCACGGCAGGTCCAGGGCTACAATCGATTCCACTATTCCTTCGGAGCCAATTCGATGAGTCATTTCGCCAGCGTACGTGCGTCAACCCAACCTTCGATCGCGGCGAACGCTTTCAATCGCCGAGGCATCTCGCGGCTTGTTCGTCGTTGGATCCTAGGCACGATGCTCGGCGTGTGTTGTCAGTTTAGTCTGCCGTTCCCGGCCAATGCATTCGGTCAAGCCAGCCCAGCGTCTAAATCCACAGTGACTTATGAGTCGACCGAGTGGGTGGTGCCAATTCTTAACGATGGCTCCAAGATTGACCTCCTAGAATTCACGCTGGATGTCACGAAGTTAACGTCGCTTTCGGCGATCACACTTTCGACTGAATTTACGACGGACACCGCTGATCTTGCCGAGGTTGCCATCCGGCTCAAGCAAGAAAGCGGAGACAAAGAATTTGGCAAGTTGGCTTATTCAAAGTCATCGGTTGCAGGGAAATCGATCGAGCTCAAGGGGGACCAAACGCTTCCTCCCGGCAAGCATCGTTTTCGGTTGTCCATTCGATCTCGCAAAGATGCCAAGCTTTTGAATGCAATGGTAGTTCGGATCACGGGATTGGAATTTCAGAACGTGGACCAGCTGGCGATTCCGGCTTCGACATTCACGGTTCAGCACCTAGCTTATCCGATTCATCAGCGGCATCAATTCGACTGTCACACGTTTCGAATTCCAGGGATTGCCAAAGCGAACAATGGAAATTTGTTAGCGGTTTACGACATGCGATACGATTCCAGCCGTGACCTTCAAGGCGACATGGATATTGGACTTTCGCGCTCAAGCGACGGTGGTCAAACGTGGAGCGAGCCGGCTCCGATCATGGATATGGGGGAATTCCAAGGCAAGTCGGAATCGGAGAATGGGTGCTCGGATCCGTGCATTTTGGTCGACTCAACCACGGGAGAGATTTTTGTGGCGGCCTGTTGGACTTACGGGAAACCGAATACGCATCAGTGGAGCGGCAAAGGCTCTGAGCCCGGTCTCGACATCTTGCATTCCACTCAATTCATGGTCGTGCGTTCGACGGACCATGGGAAAACCTGGAGCCAACCAGAGAATTGGACGGACAAGCTCAAGGACCCAAAATGGCACCTGTTCGCTCCCGCACCTGGCAACGGGATCACCATGAGCGACGGCCGGTTGGTGATGCCGACCCAAGGCCGTGACGCCGAAGGCTTGCCGTTTTCTAATGTCACCTGGAGTGACGACCATGGCAAGACATGGCACGTGTCCCAGCCTGCTCGGCGCGATACAACCGAGTGTGCTGTCGTTGAGCTCAGTGATGGCCGGCTGATGCTGAACATGCGAGACAACCGAAATCGCAAGTTGAAAGACCAAACCAATGGCCGGGCCGTGGCGACAACGAAGGACTTGGGGCAAACTTGGACTCGGCATGATTCAGATCACGCCTTGCTGCCAGAGCCGACTTGCATGGCGTCGCTGATTCGTTTGGATTACGAAGGCAGGCCGATCTTGCTGTTCTCCAATCCCAACAACAAATCGCGGCGGGCGGGAATGACGCTGCAGATTAGCTTCGACGATGGTAAGTCATGGCCAGTGAGCAAACGCTTGCTCCTCGATACCAAGGGAGGTGCTTATTCGTCGCTGGTGATGATCGACGAAAAAACCATCGGAATTCTCTATGAGTCTTCAGTCGCGGATATGGTTTTTCAGAAGATCCCGATTGATTGGTCCATGGGCCGCTGATTGGCCTGGGCGAAGAGTTATTAATCATGCGGTCACGGCACGGGCTTGTTGATTTAAGATACGAGACGATAGATCGTTTAACGATTAGCCGGCAGTGCCAAACGCAGAGCGTTTATAGGCAAGGGTGATAGCCCCTTGACGGCAAGCCACCAAAAACGGCTCTCCCTCGCTTACGAATTCGGGCTACCTGCGCTGCCGCTTAACCTTTCATTAAATCAACAAACCCATCAGCGAGTTGAACATGAGAGTCCGCTCCACCTCGCTAATGCGTCGGGTTTCCATTGTCGCCTTCGGCTCAGTATTACTAAATAGTCACAGCCTCTTCAGTCGCCTACTCAAACGCCGTTTTCAAACCAAGCCTTACTAACCGCTTCGGCGATGCACGGAGCGACGCTTCGATCAAGTGGTTCTGGCAAGATTCGATCGACCGTCGGGTTACGCACCAGATGAGCCAGCTCATGTGCGGCGGCGATTTTCATCGACTCGGTGATATGAGTCGCTTTGGCGTTCAAGGCACCGCGAAAGATCCCCGGAAAGGCGAGCAAGTTATTGACTTGGTTTGGGAAATCGCTTCTTCCCGTCCCGACGACCGCCGCCCCACCAGCGCGTGCTTCGTCCGGCATGATTTCAGGAATTGGATTGGCCATGGCAAGCACGATTGAATCCTTGGCCATGGTCGCCACATCGTCGCGTGTGAGCAGGTTGCCTTTGCTGACTCCAATGAACACATCGGCACCCTTGAGCACGTCTTTCAATGAGCCGCCTCGGTTCTCACGATTCGTATACTGCAACAGCTCGCGTTTGTACTCATTCAAGTTATCACGGTCGCGGTGGATGGCGCCTTTGGAATCACAAACCACGACGTCTTGGACAGGGACACAGAGATTCGGATCGTGGCCAACACAGCGGAGCAATTTCGCGATTGCAGTCCCTGCTGCTCCGGCTCCGTTGATAATCACGCGAAGTGATTCCGGTTTGCGACCAGTGACTTTAGCGGCGTTGAGCAACGCCGCCAGCAAGACGATTGCCGTTCCGTGTTGATCATCGTGAAAGACTGGGATCCCCAGATCCTGAAGGCTGCTTTCAATTTCGAAGCACCGGGGCGCCGAGATGTCTTCGAGATTGATGCCGCCAAACACCGGGGCGATCCGCCGGACGGTCTCGATGATTTCCTGGGAGTCTTGAGTGTCGACGCAAATCGGCCACGCATCAATGCCGGCAAAATCTTTGAACAGCAAGGCTTTGCCTTCCATGACCGGAATCGCGGCGAGGGGCCCAATGTTTCCGAGCCCCAAAACGGCTGAACCATCGGAGAGGACCGCCACGGTGTTTCTTTTGATCGTCAACTCGCGAGCAAGTTCTTTATCGGCTGCGATTAACTCGCAGGGCCGCGCGACGCCGGGCGTATAGGCCAGCGAAAGGTCTTCCCGTGTTTCGATTGGCATCTTACCGACAATCGAAATTTTTCCACGTAGTTGACGGTGAACAATGACGCTGCGCTCGTAGACATCGGGTTCCATGGAAGTCCTCAGTTAATGCGAATGTACAATGGCACTTTAACGGTTTTACTTGCTTCAGATCAATCTGGATCCAAATGCAGGAAAGCGTCCAGAAAGAAATTCTGCTAAATCAACGGGACGATGGGTAAGGCCTACGGTTCAGGGGCGTCGTCGGATTAGAATCACGGAAATAATTTTGAGCCATAGAGACCCTTATGTCCGACCAACCGATTGTTCAACTTCTGCCTTACGACCAGCACAATCGTGACTTGGAGGCAAACGTCCATCCGACCGACTGGAAAAACCCTGAACCGCAATCGGACTACCAGCTCGTCGTGATTGGAGCTGGCACGGCAGGGTTAGTAACCGCGGCGGGGGCAGCGGGGTTGGGCGCGAGGGTAGCGTTGATCGAACGAGAGCTCATGGGAGGCGACTGCCTCAACGTGGGCTGCGTGCCCTCCAAAGGCTTGATTGGGGCTGCACGGGTCGCCGCCACCGTTCGGGACGCGGCTCCCTTTGGCGTCAACGTCGAATCAGCGAGTTTTGATTTTGGCAAAACGATGGAGCGGATGCGAGCCAAGCGGGCTCATATTAGCCCCGCCGATTCCGCTCAGCGATTTAGTGATCTCGGTGTGGATGTTTTCTTTGGCCAAGGCAGTTTTGTCGACCATGAAACCGTGACCGTCACCCGTAGCGACGGCTCCGTCTCAAAACTCAAATTTAAAAAAGCCGTGATCGCCGCCGGAGCGAGGGCTTCGGCGCCACCCATCAAGGGCTTAGATACGGTCAGTTACCTGACGAACGAAAACCTGTTCTCGTTGACGGAACTTCCACCCCGGTTGGGGATCATCGGTGCTGGGCCGATTGGCAGCGAGATGGCTCAATCGTTCGCGAGATTTGGCAGCCAGGTGTTCCTGTTCGAGCGCAGCGACCACATTCTTTCCCGAGAAGATCACCAAGCGGCCGCCGTGGTGCAGCAGCAATTTGAACGTGACGGCGTGAACATGATTCTTGGCAGCCAGGACATGGAATTGTCCCCTGACGGTGACGCGATTCGAATCACCGGAAAACGAGGGCCTGAGCAAACGCCTTACGAGTTGACGGTTGACCATCTACTCGTGGCAGTGGGGCGTGCTCCCAACACTGACGGACTCAATCTTGAGTCCGTGGGCGTGAAATACGGTCAGCCAGGCATCGAGGTCAACGACAATTTGCAAACGACCAACCCACGCATATTCGCGGCGGGGGA
>JBLINZ010000129.1:0-13557 GCA_047639375.1 Mariniblastus sp.
CCTAGTGAATTCGGTTTCTCCGTCATCGTCGACTACCGAAACCAGCAGGGCGACTCTGCGGGCTCCCGCAAGACTCAAATCTAGAAACCAAATTACTATCGCCAATCGGCACTTTTGCGTTTCCAGGATGCGGAAACCAAGAATCCAGCCTACTATTTATTGGTTAAACTTTGTGCGCATCTGGTAATGTAGTTGAGCCCAGCCCATGTGGTGCGAAAATAGCCGTCGTGTCGCATCGAGTCGAAACATCACTCAATCTAATCTGTCACCCAGTCATGTTGCGAATCTAGCGATTCAAGTAACTAAGATTTGGGGCATAATTGTATGAAATTTGAAATTGCAATTTCTATTGAGCCAACCTCCGACAATAACCGTCGGATGATTCGTGGCGCCTTGGAGTACATTTCACTTCACCCCGAATTATCGGTTTTTAAGAGACTTGCAGTTCCTTATTTAGACTGGATTTCGTTGCAAACTTGGAACGGTGCCGGAATCATTTCCGGGGCGGAAATTGCGGGCTCACTCAATCAATTGGCATTGAAAGGCACCAACATTGTCAGCGTTTCGATGCATGAACGTCCCAACCCGGCGATCCCAACAATCGGATCCGACAACATCGCGATTGGCCGGCTTGCTGCCGAACATCTTTTGCAGACAGGATTGAGGCAGTTTGCATTCGTTGGCCAATCCGATTGGTATCACGATCAATTGCGGTGCGAAGGGTTTTGCCAAACGCTTTCGCAATGTGGTCATGACAGCCAATCCATTAATCTGGACCTTGTTCATGCAGAAAGCCAAGCTACCGGGGCGTATCACAATGTCGGTGAGTATGACGTCGAAAAATTGACCAATGAAATTTCCAAACTCAGCCTGCCCATCGGAATTGTCGTCGCGCATGATGAGTTTGCTGATGCGGTTTATGAATCATGTCGAAATTTAAAACTCCGAATTCCATACGACGTTGCGGTCGTTGGCGTTAACAACTACCGATTGGTCTGCGAGTCATGCGACCCGCCATTATCAAGCATCCCTCAATCAGCCGAAAAAATAGGATTCGAAGCTGCTAGACTGCTCCACCGGTTGATCAATGGCGAAAACATTCAAAACAATTTGGTTATTTTCCCACCCCAGCCAATCACGATGCGTCGCTCCTCGGATTTTCTCGCGATTGAAGATCAAGATGTTGTCGAAGCAATCCAGCTCATCCGGACTCAATTCCATACTAAGCTAACAACGGAAGTTGTCGCGGAAGCGGTAGCCATTGGACGAAAGACACTCGACAAACGATTTGTCGAATCTTTAGGGCATCGCGTTGCTGAAGAAATTCGATTAACTCGCATGCGGCACGCCAAGTTTTTGCTATCCACGACGGAATTTCAAATAATTGCAATTGGACTTAGATGCGGCTATTCGAGTACGAGTGGATTTGTCCGGGCGTTCCGAGAAGAAACGGGGCAAACTCCACTGAAGTTCCAACGTCAATCTCGAAGCTTCGAATGAAACCCTTCCCGAAGTTGCAGAACACAACGAGCCCCCATCAGCTGCGTTGACGTCGCGCTAAAAAGCCAATGAACAAAGCAGATACCACGAAAAACGAGCCTGGTTCTGGAACGCTCGAAACGTTGCTCGCCACGGAAGCCCAAGTCGTTCCTATTCGTAGCTCATCCAATGACCAATAAGTATTATTGCCACCCTCCAATGAGATTGAGTCAAGCAAAGCACTGTTGTTTTCGGTCATCGTTCCGGCCAACGTCCAATTCAATCCGAGATCGGAATCCGGAATGGCGTCCATCCCAGATTCAAATACTTTCAAAAAGATCTGATCGAAGTTACCGGTTGCGTCATCCTGCGCAACAATTTTTGCAACCAAAAAATATGACTTGTCCCGTCCTACTACGTCAGCGGCTGTTGTAACCGTGTCCCCCAGGCCAACGAGAAAGAAAGACTCGTTGCTGCCAACGCCAAATGCGGCCTGCGAATCGCCTTGTGAATCCAAAAGTTCGATGTCCAGAAACTCACCGGAACCGTCATCAGCAGAATTGTCTAGCGTTTTCGAAACAAGCAACGACACATACGACGTGCTATTCGCGTTCAAGTCAATCGACTGAGTCAAGTTTCGTTCGACCGCACCATCTGAGCCAGCCAGGTCGAGTCTGCCATCCAATTTCGTGAATCTGAAGCCATCAAACTCGACATTATTGCCGCCGCCCAATTGTGATTCATTGCTATCGGTAAACGTGCCTTGGCCTGACCATGCACCACTCCAGCCGATTCCACCCCGGTTTCGAATAACATCGTTACTGAACCCGTCGTAATGTGATGTCTCACGCTGCTGATTCGTGCCTTCCAATTGGTTGATCTCAAAATTCACGTAACGAACGCTGTTGTGATTAACTTCATAGACGAGCCCGATCGAACCGTCTGCCAATTTGTCGATGGAAGAATAGGCTGCCGAGCCACTTTGAATCAGAACAGGATTGATAAACGTTTTGCCTTCGTCGTAGCTAGTCCAAACGCCAATGTTGTCACGGCTGTTGCCGGCACCAAGATTCGAACCAAGCGGAGCTGAATAGATTATCCTGTCTCGGTCATCTCCCTCACGCCACGCGGAATAGCGAGCCATCCCCGTATCTACGGGCGTTACATCAATGTCACCACGATGTGCCTGCCCCCAAGTATCGCCACCGTCGGTGCTGATGTATCGAAATCGCTTGCCAGCTTGCTGGCGTCCATCCCACAACAAGTCGCCATTGGTTAGTTCAATAACTTCCGATTCATCTGTAAAACCCGGCGTCACGCCACTTCCGTGAGTCCAATTGTCTCCCCCATCATCACTGTATAGAGAAACGCCTCGATATGACGCAGGTCGCTGATGCGCAGGCATGAGCAGTCGGCCATTGCGGGCTGGAGCCGCGTCCTGCCACTTCAACTGGATCCCCATTCCCGGCCCAGTATTGATCGAAGCCCAGGCTGGGTCTTTGACATCTGGAGTAATATTGAGACTACTGACTCCATTGGCACCGCCGGACCAGGTGGCCCCATGGTCAACGCTCGTTTGGTAAAAGACGCGAGCAGAGTTTTCTCCTAACCCGCTCGGCACGCCCGCTTGCCCATTGTTGGTTGGCCATTGAATGTACTGCAAATGCACTTTCCCATTGTTTCGATCCACGACAACTCGAGGATCCGAATAATCGAATCCAGCCCGTTGGTGCAAAACGGAGAGGTTCGACCAGGTCGCACCACCGTCCGTGCTGCGTTTGTAAACCAAATCAATATCGCCTGCACCGCCGGGGTCAGCCCCGCTAGGCCGGCCTTCCGAAAAAAGCAACAACGACCCATCATTGGCAACACTGAACCCCGGAATCCGGAACACGTTGTACTCCGAACCTGCGACCAACGGATTGCTAATTGTATTGATCTGAGCCTTCAGATCCCGGCTTAGCCCAGCACCCCAAATCAACAGCCCAACCAGAACAATTCCAAATTTCAAATGCATTGATTCCTCAAAAAATCCATTCTGGAAAGTATCCCCGATCCTAGAGACCGAGATCAAAATTAATCTCTTGACGCTTTTCGTCACCCGTGATGTCCGCAGTCAGAATCGATTTTTCGTTGTACTTTTCTGGAATGAACTGCTCATCGCCGCCCGACATGCTTCCCATTCCATCTGCTCCGTCATTTGATTTGAGCATTCGGCGGGCGGTCACCGTCACCGTATGCTTGCCGATCGGCACACCACCGTTGTGCTCCACCTTGTAGCGACCGTCTTTTATCGGACCTCCAGAAAGTGGTCCGCTTTCGGCTCGAAATCGGATTTCTCCATTTGCCAACGGAGCCCCGTCAAAATTGACGGTGCCTGACACAACGCAACGGTCGATACCGTCGCCACGATTGCAACCTGTGCTAACAACAATTCCCAAAACCAGGACACAGATCAAACCAAAGGAATTCAATCGCAAGGCAAACAGGTCATTACTAAAATTTAACATCAACTTCACCTCCAGCACGCGAACCCAAATTGTCAAATACAATTTGATTCAACGACGCACTTAGAAAGTGAACGCTCCCATCGTTCAAAGCAAAATTGGCACCGCCTGGGTGGTAGGACGAGAATCCAACTTCTCGAAAATATTCGTCATGACGGTTACCGCCATCGCCATCGATTGGGTCGGATGAATTACGGCCTCCCGGAGGTGAGCCAGGTCCGTTGATCCCTTCTTCCGTTGATTGCACGCCCCAATTGCACCACATGTGCCCAAAGTTGGCGGGACCTTGGCTAGGGTGAGTCCCAGGCAAGCCAACAATTTCACCCAACATCAACGTGTTGCTCGTGCCATCAGAGACATGACTTATCCTGATTGGTTTGATGCTATTAAAAAAGACTCCATTGCCCTCCGGGTTACCTCGTCGCCCCAATGCAAATATTGAATTGTTGCCGTTACATCCTGCGTAGCTACTGGGGCCAACATCGTCTGTTGGACGTCCACCGTTTGAAAAACCACTGCAACACTCGATCAACATCTTGGACTCAACGTCGCTGGGGCAAATGAACATGTCCAAAATCTCGCCAATCACGACTCGATTTTGAATTGAAACCAGGCTCTCTTGAGAATTGATCCCGTTGGAAACATTGCCCTGCTCGACGAAGGGAAGAATATGATACGCCCATCCAAATCGGTAGTTATTGGGTGCTTTGACATGAGGATGCGAAATCCAAGTGCCAGGCGGATATTCTTGATGGGCGCTTTCAAAATTATGAACTCCCAATGCCATCTGCCTCAAGTTGTTTGCACAGGAAGTTCGCCGGGCTGCCTCGCGGACTTGCTGCACAGCAGGCAGCAACATTCCAATTAAGATCCCGATAATTGCGATCACGACCAACAATTCAACAAGGGTAAATGCACGACGCGAACGAGACCATTTGGCAGAGGCATCCATTTTTCACCTGAGATCGTATAAACGAAAGTCTAGACAGAGATTGACAGTCTTGAGTATTGCCATCACCGGCCTAACATTCTGCCGAATTGTCGCACAAATGTGTGCGCAAATGGTACGTCCGCAATCTTGCACGCCGTACAGGCAAATCCTGAACGTGGCAATCAATCGATTCAGAAAAACGAACTCTAACGAGTCACTCCAAAGAGTCACTCCAAAGAGTCACTCAATACTCCGTTCAACTGGCAAAACACCTCGATGATAAATATCCTGGCTCCCTTCAGTAATTTGAATCGACTGATCTGACTTGACGTCTTTGAATTGTTGTTTTGTGTTTGATACCGGCCAATCGATTTCAAGCAACTTGATCGACTTCGACTTCCCAAGTCCGATCTGTTGACACAATGGGTTTGCGCCAAACGTACCACCGCTATTGACATGGCGGTAGATCGACCGCGTTTCCCCGTCTTCCTCAATATCTAATCGAATCCGAACGCCAATCGCAGAACGATTTGTTTCCGAGCCGATCAGTTTGATGGAGATCCAATGATTACCAAAACCGGGATTCTCAAAACACGCGTTGTAGTATTTGTCGCCTAACTGAGCTCCGCCCATTTCTTCGAACACATCTTGATCACCGTCTTGATCCAGATCGGCAAATACAACCGCATGGCCTTTTTGAAGATGCCCGAAGCCACTCGTCATTGTGACGTCAACAAATTGCTGGCCACCTTCATTCAGATACATTTGATTCGGCATCAACTCGTCATAGTCCGGCCAGCCAGTACCCAGATAAAAATCAAGAAACCCGTCGCCATTGAGATCGCCAAAATTACTTCCCATCGGTGCCGACGGTCGATTGATTCCCATCGACGTCGCGACGTCGCGAAAGCGATCCCCCGTATTTTTATACAGCCGCGCTCGCTCGGTTTTGATCGGAAACTTCATCGCATCCGCTGCAACATGGTCCATTCGAGAAGCGTAAGAAGATACGAAAATATCCAATTTTCCATCGTTGTCGAAGTCCCAGAACCAACACGGGAAACTATGATTCGGACCGGCAACACCTAATTTCCGCGCCAGATCAGTAAACGTGCCGTCTCCGTTGTTGCGATAGAGTCGGTTACTGGCACCGAAATTGGAGACGTACAGATCCGGTCTCATGTCATTGTCGTAATCGCCCCAAACGACAGCTTTAGCAAATCGGTTGTTAGTGACCCCGGCCTCGTTAGCGACATCGGTAAAGGTCTCGTCGCCATTATTCCTAAACAACTGACAAGGCGGCGTCGTTTTGTCAAATTCCTCATTACCAATGTATAGATCCAGATCGCCATCCAAGTCATAGTCGCCCCAGGAAGCCGTCTGGGTCGGGTAATTCACGTCCGCCAATCCCGCTCGCAACGTAATGTCCGTGAAGGTACCATCGCCGTTGTTCCGCAAAAGCGAGTTGGGGTGCTGACCATCCTCTTTGAACCACCCGCCTCGCAAGACAAAAATGTCCAGCCAACCATCGTTGTTGAAATCGGCTTGAATCATGTTGAGTCCACCCAGCAAACCACTCAAATTTGCTGATTCGGTATGCTCGACAAACCCTTCGGATTCTTGGTTTCGGAACAACCGAAGCTGCCCACTTGGGTCATAGTCGGAAACCACAAGATCGAAGTCTCCGTCGTTATCGAAATCATCAACGATCGCACCCCCGGCGCTGCTAAACGTATCCAGTCCCATCTGCTGCGTAACATTAACGAAGCGAGGAAATTCTCTTTGCGATTCAAAAAAGTCCGGGTCGATCAAATACCTTTCCGGCACTGCATCGGGGAATTCGCCGAGCGTCATGTAAGCAATATTCAATAGCCATCGGGATCTTACATTGGTTTCAGAATTGCGTTTGGTACTCCCGAGCACTTTTGCAAAGTACTCAATTGCCTTGCGTGACCCCTCCGGTTGCGTGTGAATCCCCGCCCCCTGAATGGGCAGAATACAGCTGTCTGAGTTGTTTTGCGCGCAACAGTTTTCAATTTCACCAAGTCGCAAATTCGCGACTCCTAACCAATAGAGAACATCGGATCTAAATATTTCTTCGGGTTGACGATTTTGCTCGTCTCCGTCAACCGAAATCGCCAAAGCAGTTTCGAGATGCCCGATGGCCTCTCTTACTAAGCCACGGTTTAGTTTGGCATTCCCCAGATCGAAAATCGCCTTTGCCGAGCCACCACTCGTTGAGCGATCAACCGCCGCTTCGAGTTTCCTCAAGGAACTATCACCGAAAAACGGATTCTTGGACTTGGCGGATTCCGCAATTTCTTGCAATTGAACCAACATCGCCTGATGGGATTCTTGTGGCGTCAGTGCTCCATATTCTGGCGCGCGATTACACCCAATGAAGATGAGTCCTCCCCAAGCCAGCACGGTCACGCCAAGCCCTAAGTTATTCGCTTGCTTCGCGGAATTCATGAACTCGCCCCGGTTGGATGTTTTGAATAGTTTGACTCTTCCCAGAGGGCCAGATGATTTTCAGATTCTCAATCGCCGTGGCCGTTCCTAAGCCAACATGAATTGTATTGGAGTTTTGCGCTGCCAAGCCGGCGCCGCAACTGTGCTCACGATACAACACTTGACCGTTATCCAACGCTAGAAACAGCTTTGTTCCGTAGGCATTTCGATTGGAGGAATGAGTCGATGGATTCGATGTCAAATTCCCGCCGACCAACCGAATTGAAACCTGGTTGTTTGACACCGCGATTGACTGGGCAATCTCATTGTGAAGTAGCTGGAGTTGCGGTGCGTTTGCACTGGCGACTACTATATCCAACCAGCCATCGTGGTCGTAGTCGAGGTAGGCAAAAGACCGACCGTCAGAAATCATGTCGAGTCCTGATAGGCCTGAGAAATCGACAAACGATTTGCCTTGCTGATTGAGGTAGAGATGATCCCGTTCGTTGCCGCTGAACGAATTTGAAACGTCTTTGCCGTCTTTGCCTTTCTCGTAGAACGTCAATTTACCTGACGATTTCCAAGCATCCGAGAGAACGAAGTCTTGATCTTTATTTGGGTCTGTGCGTACGACCGTACGCCAAAAACAGCTTCACAAGTCGACCTCGGATGCAACATCCTGCGGGGCCGTGTAAAAACCATTGGGAACGTACAGATCAAGCCAAGAATCGTTGTCGACATCAATAAACTGCCCACCAAAAGCCCATCCACCTTGATTCACAAAAAATTCATCGCCCTCGCCAGCCAGCTGCTGAAATTTCCCGGCTTGCTGATTGAACAACAAATTGCCTCGGGCGGAAAAGTGCAAGCGATCGTCAATTCCCTCAAATCGGGATAATACTCGCTTGCCAGCTTTGGAGTACATCGCTGTTACAAACAGATCCATTTGCTGGTCGTTGTCGTAGTCGCCCCACGACGCCCCCATCCCAAACCCTTTCATCGTATCCGACGAAGCATCAGTAAACCGCGGGATCCCTGATTCGTCACTCCCTTCATTCCGAAGCAGCGAATCGGGCGCGAAGTCATTGCATAGATAAACATCGACATCACCGTCTTGGTCGAAGTCAGCCCACGATGCCTGATACGTGTTGTGAAATTGATCGACCAAGTCATCAGCCGGCGCAGATTCAAACACGCGACCTCCTCGGTTGATCATCAAATAGTTTGCCGGACCCGCTTGATTGTAGTACCGATGAGAATTACTGAGTGCTTCACGCAGTTTCGACCGAGATTTGTGCGGAACAAACTGTTCTATCCACTGGCTGTTCATTTGAGCTGCGGTGCCGTTTGGACCGTAGGTACAAAGATAAAAATCCAGCAGACCATCGTTATTGCAGTCCGCAACTGAAACCGACGTGACGAGATACGGCAAGACATCCGCAGACGCAACAAACTGACCGTCTTCATTCCAGAATATTTGGCTGCGCTCAAGACTACGACCGAGCACGAGGTCATCGTCTCCGTCATTGTCCAAATCAGAGAAAATCGCACACGTGCAGCAAAAATCAACGTCGAGCCCATAAGCCGACGATCGCTCCGAAAACTTGCGTCCTTCTTCATTGACCCACAGCTGGCATTTCCCCCACAACGAAGTCACAAATAAATCGTCCCACCCATCTTGATTGATATCCACCACCGAAACAGCGGGATGTTGGTAGCCCGACTCCGGCTGAAAATAGGGCGAGTGCGATCTTCTTGGCAGGCGAACACTTCCCTTGGAAATATACTCGACCACTTTCTCTTCATGGAGACTTCGCGTGGCCAATTCCAGATCGCCTGCTGCAAACAGCTCAGGCATTCGATTGCGAAAAAGTAATCCCTTGCGGCACGTAGCCGAAAGTGCATTCGTATGCCACTTGGCAATCTTCCAAGCGCCCTCTTGTTTGACCCAACCCACGTTGACACTGCCTTCAAAACTAACGGGATGTTGGTTCTGATTGGTTCCTTTACCACTGAATTTTAACAGCGTATTGAACGTCGACTGACTTTCTGATAACGCGGCAACGTAACCAAATGAGGCGACGGTTATCTCACTGACTTCATGAAACAAGGCATTCCAAATACTCGTTGACTCGATCGAATCTGGCCGCTGCGATTCGTTGGCGCCAACCAACCACTGCGTCTGCCTCACGCCATAGTCGGTTCCGCTGGGTATTGATGAATCTGGATCAGGCAAAATGTCGACCAGCGAGATTGAATCAGCAAATATCTCGCGGGTCTCATCATTGATCAAGCATCGATCTTTCAGTGCCTTGGCAATGGCATTCGTCAGCGGCACCAACTCCAAGACAATCTCTTCATCATGAACGAGATCATGGATCTTCGCTTGTTGTTGCCATTGCCCAAAAGGCATTCTGAGGGTCAACAAAACACCAATGGCGATGCTGGCAACGATCAAGAATTTCTTTTTCATAGTTCTTTGGTATGCCGAATGCCGAACATATTGAAAATTACCGAATCGAGCGGTCTGGGACTGCGAACAACAGCTAGACTTACGCCAACGTCCACCCAACCGATTATACCTAGGGGACGTCGATAATCGCAAAAAAACCCGCCGAGCAAAAGCTGGCGGGTTTCTTATCAGTTAACGCTGAAACAACAAATTGAGTTAGCTTCGTCGACGACGAGCCGCCACCACGCCTACAAAACCCAATCCAATCAAAGCCAGGGATGTCGGCTCTGGAACAGCAGAAACCGTGTTGGTTTTGATTTCGAATGCTGCATCCCAATCACTATTGGTTCCATTGGCTCGGAAACTTTGACCGCCAGCATAAGGATCAGCGACATCAAGCTCGATGCCAACGCCTTCCAAGTTCGCATGACTGGCTACCGTTGCGGCGGTCGTATCGTTTGCAAAAATGTAGGCATACGAAATTGACTTGTCGATTGCATCGCCACCGAATGACCAAGTCAGCTGCTCATTCCCTGTCAAGACAGACATGTCAAGCGAGTTTGTTGAGACGGCCATCAGATTGCCGATTGCAGTCGGATCAGCAGACCCATCAATCGCAAAACTATCGTAGACGTGCAAAAATACATTTGCCGGTTGTCCGCCTGAATTAGAACTGGAATACTGCATTGAGACTTCTTCCAGAAAAACAGTTCCAGGAATCGAAAAGTCAGGAGTATCAGCACCAATATTGACTGTGGCGGATTGGCCAAACATTGGACCAGCTTGATTGTTGTCATTCCCCGCACCTGGATCCACGGTGCTGTAGGACGTCACTACAATGTCAGCGTTTGCTATCCCTGAAAAGGAAAACGCCACCATCAATGCGATTGAAAAATACGAAATTTTCTTCATCAATGCTCCCTAGCTGTAAGTTCTATGTTGATAAGAATAAACAAATTTATCTTTCCATTAGTCTATCTACGGCTAAAGGACTTGCTGCTCCAATGTGGCAAAAGTATGTGCGCGTTTGGTACATCCACCCGCTCGGTATACGTTTGATGGAGTATTTGTGGAGTTTCGACTGCAGACTTACCCGAAAACACGACGAATCAAGCTGATTTCTGCCAAAGAGCATCGATCTTTCTGAAATTAATTCGTTGCTCGGCTTCAAAATCAATCAGTTCAAACTGGCGTCGCAACCACGTAGAATTGCCATCGAGCACGCCGACCTCCCTCAGTTCCAATTTCCTGACAACTATTCCACAGTTGCGGGGCGCATTTAGGACCGGACTGAGCAAGCAATCAAAGAGAATGCAGACGGAAAACCTTGCCTGGCCGGTGCATTCTTTACCGCCTGAGTCTGATCCAGGCAAACTCATCGACAATCCGGCTTTCGCCGGTTCTCGCTCGGAATTCAACGGATAAGATGCTGGAATCCTAACGGGATCGCAACGTCTGCCACGCCAAACTTGGCGGAGGGGGTTGGAACAATTTTTACTCGCACCGCTGATCCGTAATTCACCGACACATGAACGTCCCCGCTGCCAAACTCAACGTCACTGTTTCCGAGCCCAACGACTCGCCGATCGCGAATCGAAGAATCGCGTTCGTGGGTAAACTAGGTGGCATGAACCGCCGCGAGGCGCGCGAACTCGTGCGTCGCCATGGCGCTACGATGGTAGATCGCGTCGATTTGACTGTAGAGCTGATCGTGATTGGAGCGGACGCGTTGCCGCTGGGTGACGCCACTGCAGAACAGTCGGACTTGCTGGACGACTGGGTCATCGAGGCCAGCCTCAAGGGCCAGATGCGAGTGATCAATGAAACCCAGTTTTGGCAAGAACTCGGTCTCGTTGAGCCCGAATTGGATATCGGACATCTCTACACGCCAGCCATGCTGGCGGGGCTTTTGGATTTGCCGATTTCCACCATTCGCCGTTGGCACCGTCGCGGCTTGATCACGCCAACACGTCAAGTCAATAAGCTGGCGTACTTTGATTTCCAAGAGGTCGCCTCAGCAAGACGCATCGCCCGCTTGGTCGCGTCGGGGGCCACTCCTCAATCAATCGAGAACAAGCTTTCTCAACTCGCTGGCCTCTACCCGAACTTGCTGCGTCCGCTATCCCAGCTCTCAGTGATCGTCGAAGGCCAAAACGTGCTCTTACGGCAAGGGGCAGGGCTGATCGAGCCAGGCGGCCAAATGCGAATCGATTTTGATTCGCTCAACGCTGAAGAATCGGATTCCGAAAACGCACAGTTGATTTCGATCGAGTCGTCTCCTGTGGCAACTTCGTCTGTCGAAATGGAGTCTGTTGTAACTTCGTTGGAACAGCTGGCGACTCCGGATGAATTCATTCGCTTGGCAATCGATTTCGAAGATGCCGACGATCCCCAGGCGGCAATCGAAGTTTACCGTGCCATGTCGCTGGCATTTGGACCGTCAGCGGACGCTAGTTTTCGAATTGCAGAATTGCTGTATCAGCAACACGATCTTAACGGAGCTCGCGAACGATATTATGTTGCGGTGGAACTCGACGAGTCGTTTGTCGAAGCCCGGGCTAGTCTGGGCTGCGTGCTGGTCGAACTTGACCAACCCCAACTCGCTCTCTCCGCCTTTCACGGAGCTCTACGACATCACGCCGACTATCCCGACGTGCACTTTCACTTGGCGCATCTATTGGACGATTTGGATCAACGAATGGAAGCCGAGAGTCATTGGAGAAAATTCCTTGATTTGGCCCCCAAAAGTCCCTGGGCTGAGGAAGCGCGACATCGCCTCGAAATCGATGATTAAGGCCCCACCGCGACTTCCCTAACAACCATTTCGATCGCGTTTTACCGACTCAATCGAGCTGTGATAAACTTTTCCGATAATCAGGATTGTACCAGTCATTCGGGTGGCACCGGTCGTTCGGTTTTTAGTTGTTAACTTTGCCGATTGTTCCGATTTTTCTTCTGTAAGTGGCACTTTGAGAATCAATCGATCTCAGAATCGTCAGCCCTGCAGGATAAATTAATGTCGCTCCGTCGCCCTCCAAAAATCTTCTTCCAACTTGTGTTCGCGGCACTCGCGACCATCGTTGTTGGCCATGCCTGTGGACAAGGCTATCCGACCACACAGTACGGCTCATTTACTGGAGGCGTGTCAGGCAGCCAAAGGGAGCCCAGCTCTCCGCACGCGGTCGACCCCGTGGATCGCAGCCAGTCGTCCGTGTCGTCCATCAGCTGGAACTCGACAGAGCCGCCTGCGGATGGGTTGAGTAAATTTCAATATCCGGTACCAAGCCCGACTCCGAGTGTCCCCAACCTAAGTGAAGACAACTCGTTTCAACCGGGTTCCGCGTTCGTAAGCCAGCCGACTCCAACGCCAAAATCGCTTCGCTATCCATTAGGCAATTCACCTCAAGCGACACCTCGCAAAGCAAGAACTGGCTTGGAAGCACTCAACCAAGACACGTTGAAACTCGAATCTCCGGCCGACAGCCGGGTCAGTTCAATCATGGAAAGCCAGCCTGAGAAATCACAAGTCATCTGGTTTAATGACGATCCGCAGTTTCGACCGGAGTTCCCGCAAAGCCACTCACGATTCAACAACTTGCCACCGAGCTATTCCAGATCGCCACCCGGCAACACCAACAGCGACCTTACCAACGGTGGGATTCGACCGACTCCCTCAGCGATGACGCCAGACTATCCAACTCAATTGGCCCCGGTCCAACAGCCCCCGCAATTCAATC
>JBLINZ010000130.1:0-13428 GCA_047639375.1 Mariniblastus sp.
AAATCGATCCCGTTTGCCGCTTTCCAATCCGTTCCACAAGCATCAAGTCGAATTCGCCAGTATCAATGGCTCGCTCAATCGCAAGCACAGCTTCCAACGCAACCTGGTATGGCCTCTGTGTTGGCCGCAGATTTACTGCACGAGCGATTGGGGAAACTGAACCAACTGCCTGCTCTCAATGAATCGCAAACGGCTGAGAAGCTGGCCATTGAAATGGCGATCGCCAAGCTAGGTCAAGCGAGTGCCCGGATCGAATCAGGAAAACAATTCTGGGGCCATCAAGGCTGGTCGTACCAACCAAGCCCCGCCCGCATCGATGCCCCCACCGTTCAAGCGTACATGGGGCATGGTTGGTCGTTTGATCTCGCACGCTACGCCGGCGGACTTTCTAGCAACGGATTCGATATGATGCACGAGGTCGCAAAGCAGTATGGGCAAACCAAACCACGGGGCAAGATCTCCCAGGTCGCCCGGGCCGTCATCGAGAAATCTCGCAACAATTTCTCACCCGTTTCGATTGAATTCGAAGACGACGGCACGCAGTTTTTGGTGGGGCCGAACGATCAGTTCGCGTTCTCCTCCCGAAACAGCATGTACTTGACCGAGTCATTGACTTGTGACGGTCAGCAAATCCTCCAATCGTACGAGGAATTAGGCCTAGTTGCGCGGCGAGAAGCTTCAGACATTCGTCTGAATGAGCTCCGTGCCCTAGCTCCTCACTTGCTGGCCTCAGCCGACGAATGGATCATACAATTCGATGTCGAACTGATCGACTCCGTCGACGATCAATTCACACTCAAGTTAACGTTTCCGGTTCCAGAAGAAGACGCAAACGAACTGAGCGCAAAGCAGGACCTGGATGTGGACTCGCAAGCCTCTGAGAAGGTCACAGATTCTCGATCCGAGGACGAGCGGCCCTACCTATTGGTGACCGCCGACCGCAACGGTCGTCTACTCAGCCGTCGCTGGATGAGCGGCGAAGCCGCCTTGTTGACTGTGAATTTCGCTTACGACGAGGAGTCGGTGAAGGTCGAGTGGGAATTGGCAGCCGATGAAAAGGACACAGAATCCAACCAAGGATCAAGTAACTATTCAGCTCGTAGCTTCGCTCCTACACCGACGACGTTCGCGCCTCAACTTGACCAACAAGTCGTGATTGAAATGCCTTTGAAGAAACCCTCTTATTACCAACAGCAATTCAACGAGTTGAGTCCAGCCAAAGACGGCGAGAACGAAGTCGATGCCAAGACGATCGCGGCTGGCGACTTGATCCCGCGGCAGTCGCTCGGTTCAGCCATCAGCCTGTTGCGTCACCAAATTCTGTCGCAGACCCAGGACTTCAATTCGAATCCATGGGACGGTCGGCACTCCCAAGCCATCCAAGTAATTCCGAAGCTACTCAAATTGCAAAAACGCATGGACACCGAGCCGCTTCGGGGCGATCTCGCATTGATGGTAACCGCTGGTGCTCAGCCGAATCAATTTGTCGAGGTCCAAAGAATTCAAGCGGCCAAACGAAAAGTCGAAAAAAATTCTGAACTGATCCAGTTTTTCGCCAACCGTTCGAATTGGGTTGAACTCAATAGGGCACTTAAGCACAAAACCGGTTTGATCGGCCACCTCGCAAACTATCATGCTGTTGTTTACGGTGGTCAGGCCGAAGACCTTGCCAGGTTCAACAAGCAGTTCAACGACTCACCGTTGAGGCTCGCCGCTGTGTCTGGGCATTACGGCCACTTCAAAATTGAAAACCTATTGCAACTCAACGAGGACCCGCAATGGAGCGGGATCGCATTGATGGTTGCCTCGGTCCGCTGCTCGACAGACGCTGACATGCAATTAGTCACGACAGCATTCTGGAAATGGCATGCGAAACTCAAGGAACAAGAGCTCAGCCCAGTCCTCTTCGACGCCGTCGTGCGAGTCCTTCAAGCCAATCGCAATGAAAAGTTCACCGAGCTCTTAAAAGATCGCCTAGAAAAGACGGTTGAGTCAAAATCTCTACCAGCAATCCTTGACCTTGCAGAGCGACTTTCCGTTTGGGGAAACAAGGAACTCGCTGACCAAGCTTATCTAGAAGCTCAGACGCAGCTTGGCATGTTGGGTGACGACACGTCGGTCGCTTTACTAAAACGATTCGCGTATGCCAATTCGTTGTGGGCTGGCAATCGATACGTTCGGGCATTGAAGCAGTTTGATTTGATACTCGACGAGCTTGAGCAAAAACAGATTCCGCTTTCTCCCGCCTTCTGTGCTTCGCTCGCGCGGCTCGCGTCACAGGCCGGCGAATCCAAGCGTGCTGTCGAACTCGAGGAGCGGGCGTTGGAATTGGAGCAGCCGTACTTACCATCGGCGATCAACCTCCAAGCCTTCCGGCAGCGTTATCAGTGGCTTTGGAATCAATACGTCTCTGCGATTAACGAGATCGATACCAACGACTCAAACCGGGAATCGAAAGTCAGTTCGGTGGTCTCTCGAGCGGAAAAGACATGGGATCGATGGGCAGAAATTGATCGAGATAATCCCAACCTCCCCGTCCAAATGGCGACGCTATTGAAGACCGCGGGCCGTGAGACCGAGGCTTGGGAGTACCTCTCTAGCTTGATCGATCAGAAACCGCGAGACGCCGCTACGTACACTCAAGTCGGCAACTGGTACCGACAAACCGGCGATCTTGCCCAAGGCGTGCGTTGGCTGGGGGAGGCTCCACAATGGGACACCGCCAACCCGCAATGGATCTTTAACTACGCTTCGGCGTTGAAAGAACTTGGGCGGAAAAGTGAAGCCAAGGTCCAATTCAACAAGATCATTAACGGAAAATGGGCGCCTGGGCTGCAGCAATGGGCTGACAAAGCGAGGAACGAGTTGTAGTTTCCGTTCAATGTAATGGCGAGATTGAAAAATTCGCCAAGCTTTCGACCGCCAGCCTGCCCAAGTCGCCCCGAGTCATGGATGGCCGCGAAGCGATTAATGTTGACGGACCGTCCGCGTTTGAGGATGCTAGATAACAACCTAGCCTAAACCAAGCTCTTCGATGGGGATGTTTTGCCTGTCATCTGCGCATCGCAACCCGGGCAAAACACCCAAGCTACGTTCAAACAACAACTCTACCAATCCAAGGCAATCCGATGGCAGACAACGAACAGACTCCGGCTCAGCGACCCATCACTGTTGACGAATCAAAAACGATCAGTTGCTACGCAAATTTTTGCCGAGTGACTGGCTCACCCGAAGAATTGATTGTCGATTTCGGGATGAACGCTCAACCCATGGGCAACAACGACAAGCCGGTTGAGATTCAGCAGCGAATCGTCTTGAATTTCTACACCGCGAAACGTCTGCTGCATGCGTTGCACGTTTCGGTTCAACGTCACGAGGAAGTCTTCGGCAAAATCGAAACGGACATCCAAAAGCGGGTCCAGCAAAAAGAAACTCCTGCTGGCTAGGGCTTCGACTCCCCGGATTCAGCGGACAGTAGCAGCAAGATTCCAATCAACCGCGCCGAGACTGACTTCTTGATGGCCCGTCGAAGCGGTGATGTTTTCAGATGAGCTGCCGAGCCGGTGATGTTTTCAGATGAGCCGAAGGCGAAATGGAAACCCGACGCGTCAGGGCGTGTCGGGTTTAAAATGCTAGACGATTGATCGTCTAGCGATTAGCCGGCAGGTGACCGTGTCAAACTCAGAGCAATTGTACGCGTGCCACTTGAAAGCGAGCCACCAACGAGGGCTCACCCTTGCTTGCGCATTCGGGTTGCCATTCCTCGCGTCGCGAGATCAAAAACAAAAAAATCTCATTCATTGAACAAATAGATGGCCCGAAATGTCGCATGGTCAAGCGTGTTGAAACTGTGGTTAGTGAATCAACACGCTAGTGACCGGCAAGTCAGATGTGTACGGGAGTGACTAAAGTCAGCGGCGAGCTCAACTTCGCAGGCGGCGTGCCTTTTTCGGTTTTCCTGATCCACTTGCGGCAGCTCCACGTTTTGCCGGCCCACCAGGCGAATTCGATCTGGTTTGGGATGACCTTGGTTTTGCTGACTGGGATGAAGCACCTTGCGATGAAGCACCTTGGGATTGCCCAGGTCTGGAAGAGTTTGACCGAGCGGCGCTCGACTTGGATTGCCCTTCACGAGAACTCCGGACTTCCGCGGCTTTGCCGGTTCGGTCCCGACGTTGTCGTCTTTTGGACGAACGCTTACCAGCTGTTTCAGAAGAACCGTTGCCTTCTCCACTTCTGGCACCGGTTGTTGGCCGTGAGCCTGAGCGAGTCGAACCCGAGCGTGAACTGGTTGATCTCCGCGAGTTGGAACGCCCTCGTTGACCGGGACGTCGCCCCGTTCGCGACGAGCCTTCATCCTCATCGCGAGGAATACTGACCGACAATTCTTTGTCGACCGGAATCCCTTGCCCGATCAATTTCTCGATCGCTGACAAATCCGACTGATCGCCAGGGCTACAAAACGAGATCGCGATTCCTTCGGCTCCTGCTCGTCCCGTTCGACCAATTCGGTGAACGTAGGCTTCGGGCTCCAGCGGCAAGTCAAAATTGACGACGTGCGTTACGCCATCGATATCGATTCCACGTGCGGCCACGTCGGTCGCCACGAGAACTTGAACAAATCGATTCCGAAACGCATCCAAAGCCCGCTGCCTTGCATTCTGTGATTTATTACCGTGAATCGCAGCGGCCTTTACGCCGGCTTTATTCAGGCGTTCGTTCACGATGTTGGCGGTTCGTTTGGTTTTGGTGAACACAATTGAACGCTCGACCTCGTCGCTAGACAGGACGCGATTGAGCAGCTCTTGTTTGCCCTTTTTGGGTACAAACACGACACGTTGTTCAATTTTGTCGACACTCCGAGACTCGGGCGTGACGTTGACACGAATTGGATTGCTCAGCAACGTCTTCGTTAGCTCAACAATACTGGGAGCCACCGTCGCCGAAAAGAACAACGACTGACGCTGTTTGGGCAACTTGCTAATGATCCGCTTGAGATCGGGCAGGAACCCCATGTCCAGCATTCGATCGGCTTCATCAAGTACAAACACTTCGAGCTGATCAAGCTTGATGTAGCCTTGATTCATCAAATCCAAGAGGCGGCCAGGGGTCGCCACCAAGATATGGGAACCACGGTTCATGGCCCGAACCTGATTCATTTGGTTCACGCCACCATAAACTAAGGCATGCTTGAGCTGGAGGTACTTTCCATAGGTTTCAAAGCTCTTGCCAATCTGGATCGCCAGCTCGCGTGTGGGAGCCAAGACCAGGGCAAAGGGCCGGTTGGGTTTAGCAGCGCGATTTTGTTGGGCTAAGCGATCGAGCACGGGCAGGGCAAACGCGGCCGTTTTGCCGGTTCCGGTTTGAGCGCAACCGAGAATGTCTCGCTGATCAAGGGCCGCCGGAATCGTTTTCGATTGAATCGGCGTCGGGATTTCGTATTGTTCGTCGACCAAAGCTCGTTGTAACGGCTCGATCAGGTTCAGTTCTTTAAAAGTCTTCAATGTTCGCTTTCATGGGCAACTTTGGACAAACAAGAAAGTCGCAAAGTTTGTGCGTCCGCATGACGCCGGCGGCATTTTAAAAATGTTAGTCCGCAAGAACGCCAGAGTTTGATGGCAAGCATCAACGGAAGGCAATTACCAAGAGGGTGGGTCGATGGTAAAGATATCGAGCAAACCCCGTGGTCGGATCACGCTGGCTTCAATTTAGAAGCAGCGTAATTCTCGTTTAAGTCCGGCCACGTCATCTTGGCCCAGCCGCATTCAAACGGTTGGGTCGCAGTATCATACCTATGAACTCTCAATTGGCTAGGCCAAAACCCGCGAAACTGAATTCTGACCTGCCAGCATGGTGCTATCCCACTCCGGCCCTCCCCAAGGGCCGGATGGCAAAATCACCAGCCGCTACCGTGAGTGGAGGATCGCATACGTCTCGCGATTTTCCAAATCCTGCCGACTATTTTCGGATCCCGGCGTCTTCACCCCCCGAAACCGAGCTGCGTTTTTGATCAGTCTGGACAATCCATGGCCCGAGACGCGGTAAGAGCTGTACCAAATTACTTGGTGCTTGAGCCATTGGTGTTCAACTGCCCCGCCTCGCCCGCCACCGGTTCTGACCTAGTAGCGGTCCGGTGCGGGGCGGAGTTGAAACCGCTCCGCTGAACCATTGCCGGTAATTACTTCACAATCGTTACACGTTGAGAGATCCAGTCCCCGACGTGCTTGAGTGCTTTTGGGTTGAACGTCTCAGCGATCGTTCGGTACTCACCCATCGCCCCCGTTTCGCAGGCTTGGAATAGATGATTGAGACCTGGGACTTCGATCATCTCAAAATCTTGGTTGCCGCCCTTTTCCAATGCTTTCTTGATCTCCGGCATGTTCAAGTCTGGCAAAACCTGAGTGTCTTTTGAACCGATGATAGCCAAGACGGGGCAATCGATCTTGGATAACGCTGGTCGCGGATCGTAGGTCAAAAAGAATCGAAGCCATGGACGCTCAAAACTTGCTTTCTGGGATTCCACTTCCTGGGCAAGCACCTTGGTGACTTCTTCACGTTCCGATTCTGGAATCGTTTCAATCACACCAGCCAAGGCTTTATCAACCGCTTGAGATAACTCATCGCCACCGACCCCAGTCGCCACGACGGCCAAAACGGCACGATTCAATCTGAGAGCCAAAGCGATTTCGTCTTCATTGACACCCGCCGCGCGACTCATCGCTTCCGTTTGACTAATCGAAATATCAACACCATCGACGCCCGTCGCAGCCAGCAAAACCACCAGCGAAATGTCGTCTCGCAGACCGACCACCATCGGCGCGATCAGGCCACCTTCGCTGTGGCCGACCAGTCCAATCTCCTCTGGATTGATGCGATCATGCTGCTTGAGAAACTCCACGGCGGCCGAAGCATCTTTGGCAAAATCCTCGGTGGTCGCGGCCCCGAAACTACCCGTCGAACCCGCCGTGCCACGATCGTCGTAACGTAGCACCGCGATGCCTCGACGAGACAAGTAGTCCGCCAGTACCAAGAACGGCTTGTGCTCCATCAACGACTCATCGCGATCTTGCGGCCCTGAACCGCTAATCAAGACCACCACCGGATGTCGACCCGGCTGGTTGGGCAGTGTCAACGTTCCCGCCAACGTAAGGTCGTCTGCTTTGTTCTCAATCGTGACTTCTTGACTGGTGTATGGATACGGACCCTGGGGACGCTGTGGCCGGTTCTCCCATTGGTTGGAATCGGAATAAGCTGTGGCCTGTTTCTTTAGGGTCAACTCAAGGTCTCGTCCGCCCTGACTCCAAATTCCTTTCGCCGAATTCTGTTTCGCGTCTAGGGTCCCTCGGTATTTCAGCTTAATTTTTGCCACATCAAACTTGAGTTGATCGCCATCAATCGACCACGTCGCTTCGAAATCAGTGGCCCCTTCGGTCACACTATCGAAAAAAGCTTGCGTCTTGCCGTCCTCAAACTCAACCACGCGAAACTGCATGACTGGCTTCATCAGCCCCATGTTGACTTTGCCAACCCATGCCGACTGGAGTTTGCCCTCAGGCTTTTTTGGATCGATTTTCGAGGCGTCATCGCCCTTTGTTAACGTCAGATCCAAACTGATTCCGGACTGCTTGAATTTTCCCTTGGCTGACGTACCTTCTCGATTGAGTTTGCCTTTGAATTTCGCATTGATCTTAGGAATCGAGAAACTCAATGCTTTCGCGTCGAGCATCACGTTTTCCAAGTCCAGTTTGGCAGTGTTCTGATCAAGACTTCGCAAGGTCCCTTTCAGTTTCCCTGATGCGTCAGAAATCTCAATTTCCAAACGTAGCTTCGTACCCCGGGCGTCAAGCGTCCCTTTCCATTGGGTCGCACCAACTTCTTGCGTCTTTACCGTTGGCCCAAAAGTTGGACCCGAAGTCGCTCCCAAATGTGACCCAGAGACCACCAGCGACGACAAAGCCAAACAAAAATACATTACAATCGGATGAAACATTTTATTCCTCAAACTATATGAACGAGCGAAATCGGTTGCAAATCACGCAGATTAGCTATCATTTCCGAGTTTCGAGTTACTTTCCCGTACTATCAAACCCCCGCTAGGCAGCTCAAGTTTCAAAAATAGTTGTCAATGACAACTATTTTGTTTACAGTGACATTATGACACCCAACGACTCTATCATCGAACGCATTCGCCAGCAGTCCCGACAGCTAGTCAGGGAACTGGATATTATCCGTGGTGCGGTGCTTTGCTCGGAATTCACGCTATCACAATGCCATGTGATGTTTGAGTTGTCACTCCATCAGACGCTAACATTAATGGACTTGGCGGAGCACCTTTTGATTGACAAGTCAAATACGAGTCGGACGGTCAAGCAGCTGGTCGAGCTGCAGATCGTTAAGATTGAAAGGGCTCAACGGGACAATCGCCAGAAGCTGTTTAGTCTCACTTCCAAAGGCGAGAAAGCACTCCAGGCCGTGGTGGTTCGTGCTGAAGAGCAAGTTCAAGACGCGATCGACCACTTGGACGCCGAACAACAAGAGACGGTCGTCGAGGGTATGCGGTTGTATGCTGGAGCGCTTCGGAAAAACCGACTTCAGGCCGCATACGAAATCCGCCCGATCGAGAAACGCGACAATCTGCAGACAGCTCGATTGATCCGCGACATCCTCACGGAGTTTGGCGCCGTGGGCGAAGGCTATTCGATTATCGATCCGGAGATCGACAATATGTCAGGCAATTATCGAGCAAAAGATTGCGCTTACTATGTCATCACTAAAAATGACCAGGTCACCGGCTGTGGGGGAATTGCCCCTTTGGTGGGAGGGGATGGCGACACATGCGAGCTCCGGAAGATGTTCTTTTCGTCCTCAATCCGGGGCATCGGACTAGGCCGGAAGCTTCTCGAGTTGCTGCTTGACAACGCCAGAAAACGGGGCTTTAAGAAGTGTTATCTCGAAACGTTGGACCGCATGTGGGCTGCCAACAAGCTCTATCAGCGTCACGGATTTAAAGCGTTGGACAAGCCCCACGGTCAAACGGGGCATTGCGGCTGTGACCGCTGGTACATGCTTGATCTCTAACCCCAGCCTTGGCAAGCCGAACCCGCGGTTGATTCGCGACCACCGTCAATGGGGCAATGGCGGCCTTCTCTGATGCGGCCCCCGCTAATCAGGCTTCGTCCGGCGCCGTTCCATCTGACCAAACCGCAAGTTCATTCCCACTGGGTTCTGTAAAGTGAAATCGGCGGCCACCGGGGAACGCGAAAATTGGCTTGGTCACGGTCCCACCTGCCGACGCGACTTTGTTCTGGGTCTCCTCCAGTGCGCTGCTGTAGAGCACGATCAGCGCCGAACCTGCACTGGCGTCAGCTGCAAGTTCAGCTGTGTAGAATCCGCCATCGACTCCTTGGTTTGAAAACGACGCATAGTCCGGCCCGTAGTCCGTGAACTCCCACCCAAAAGCCGTCATGAAAAACGCCTTGGTCGATTTGAGATTGCGAGACGGAAACTCGATGTAGTTGATCTTCTCATGCTGGTTCATTTGCGGATCCTTCGGTTGCGATCACTCATTGGATAGAAATTAGCCACCTCGACCAAGCTTATTCTGAGACGTCATCCGAGTAGTCCGGCGGAGCTTTCGATCGTATGGTTTTCCGACGCGAGAAACAAGTCACTGGAGGGGTAGTGTCATTTGCGTTGGCAGCAACCCAACGCATCGTAAAAATGCCCAACTAGATTGTCAGTGCATCGACTTGATTTCTCGTCATCAACGAGAAAAAATTGGGGGTCTCCGAAGACGCCTGTATGAGGGGAAAGTGAAACCTAAGTTTCCAATGTTCCAAATTCATGGTTTATTTGACATAGGGTTAAACTCGCATGACTTTGCGGAATATACAGGCAAGTTCGATTGGGTAGTCAGGCTTTGCTGCAAATTCAGGCAAGTTCGATTGGGCACTCTCGATAACGTGTATGAAGGCTAACTTTCACTGGTAACCCTACGCAGATTCCAGCGGCACGGTTTGCTGGGTCGAACGCTCTCATCTTTCAATTGATAACCAAAATCAACTTGGGACCAATGCAAATTTGGCTTGGACATTCCCATTGATACCGATCAAGAACTGGATTTCCCTAACGGTCACCCCCAACCTCAAGCCGACGGAACCATTAGGACGTTTGACGAACTTCATCCTACCAAACAGACAGTCATAATCCTCGCCAATCGCCGGCTTGACCGGCAAACATTTTTCAGGGCTAAATCAAATGAATCGGAATGTGGAAATCGCCAGAATATTGGTAGTCGATGACAACCCGGCCATCCACGATGACTTTCGCAAGGTTTTTCAGTCGACGGCCATTACGAGGGAAATGGGCGACTTGGATGCGTTGTTCTTTGGCGATACTGCGTCACCCGCTAGCGCCTATTCGGCCCTGGAGTACAAACAAAGCGATGCCTTTCAAGGGGAAGAAGCCCTTGCCATGCTCCAGCAAGCCTCCGAGGAGGACGAGCCGTTCGATATGGCATTTGTAGATATGCGAATGCCACCTGGCTGGGACGGTTTGGAAACGATCAAGAAGCTTTGGGAGCATGACCCCGATCTTCAAATCGTGGTTTGCACGGCGTTCTCAGACTACTCTTGGTCTGACTTTTTCGCAGAGCTGGGCGCTCAAGACGGTTTGCTGATTCTGAAAAAGCCATTTGATCAAGCTGAAGTGCTTCAACTGGCCTGCGCTTTGACCAAAAAACGCCGCCTCATTCGACTCTCTAACATCAATACAGCGGCGATGGAAAAAACCGTAAAAGAGCGAACTCTTAAGCTTCAAGAAGCCCATCAGGAATCGGAACGCGTACTGTCGGCGATCTCATCCTTGTTAATTGGGGTCGATGCCAAGGGAACCATCAATCGTTGGAATGAAACCGCCAGCAACGTCTTCGGAATCGCTGCAGAAGCAGCCCTTGGGGAAAAACTCACTCAGCTCGATATCCAATGGGCCAACCCCAACTCGATCACGGAAATGCTCTCACCGAACTCAAGCAATACGATCCAGGTACGCGAAATTGTTTTCGAAAATCAACATGGAGAATCACGAACCATCGGCAGCTCGTTTTACACGGTGTTCAACGAAGGCGAATGGGACGGCCATTTGATCTTAGGAGGCGACATTACCAACGAGAAGAACCTCGGGATTCAGCTTCAACAGTCTCAGAAAATGGAATCTGTGGGTCAACTCGCCGCTGGCGTCGCCCATGAGATCAACACGCCGATGCAGTACATTGGAGACAATGTGCGATACGTTTCCAAAACGTTCGATCGACTCTTGCCGATCCTAGAACTACTGCCAGCGATTGCAGCCGGCGATGTCACCGACAAGCAGCTCGCCGACATTCAAACGGCTCTCAATGAAACCGTCAAGCTCTCAAAATTCAAAACCTGGCTGGAGCAAATCCCGGAAGCACTTGGCGATTCAATTGAGGGTGTCGAAGCCGTCTCGAAAATCGTTGCCGCGATGAAAGAGTTCTCTCACCCCGGCTCCGACCAGAAGTGCCACGTCTCAATGAATCAAGTCTTGGATTCGACGATCACGGTCGCCAAGAATGAATGGAAGTACGTGGCCGACATTGAAACTGATTATGAAGAAGATCTGAACCTCATCGATGGACTTCGGGCCGAACTCAATCAGGCGTTCTTGAATATTGTCATGAATGCCGCCCATGCAATTGGTGACCGAGTCGAAGCGGGAGACTACAGCAAAGGCAAGATTAAACTCACCACTCGATCTGCCGAGGATGGGATTGAGGTTTCCATTCAAGACAACGGTGGAGGCATCCCTGAAAGTGCCCGTGACCGGGTCTTCGATCCCTTCTTCACAACCAAAGCCGTCGGTAAAGGGACGGGGCAAGGCTTGAGCATCGCGTACTCCGTGATTGCTAAACAACACGGTGGGCAACTGCGTTTCGAAGTCGAAGAAGGAGTCGGGACAACCTTCTTGATTAAGATTCCAACGATCTGCTAACAAGCCAGCGAAGAAACACAATCCTCATTGACTTAATCCGGTTGACCCACTCAAGTCTGTTACGATTCTCCATTGGCGTGGCGAAACTAGAGAGATTTTCGCGAGGCGCCTCGGAATAGTTCGTACCGCGATTAATAGATGGTCTTGGGATGCGAGGGGGGCCTGGTGGCGATCGTTTCGACGGCCGCCTCAACCACGTCGGACAACTGACTCATTGAAAACGGCTTGGCTAACGTTTGGAAGATGCCGTCTTGGTTAGACCCTTGCCCGAAGACAGCTTCTTTGAATCCGGAAATCAAGATTGTTTTGCCGTTTGGATTCGCGGCATGATAAGCCTCGGAAACTTCGATTCCGTTGTAGTCGCTATTGAGATCCCAGTCCGTGATCAAAATGTCCGGCTGGAATAGGTAGCAAAAATCGATCGCTTCGTCGCCCGTAGAAGCGGTTCGAACAGTGTGGCCGAGGGAATTTAGGATAGTTTCGATGCCGATACAGACATCGAAATGATCGTCTAGCACTACAATTCTAGCCATGATATTTGCGAACCTAAAAATGGATCAGACTCAACTGGTAACATCGTCGTTGACAATTACTGAACTGCTAACGTCAACTCAATCTGGGTAACAAGAAGTCTCAGTCGCATCGACTAGAGAGTATCAAGTGATCAGGCTTCCCTCAATCTTTGCGGCCTAGGTACTCAGCAATGCGGAAAACCCAAACCCATTTTCTTATCGACGCAAAAATCGACTCGGTCGCGTCGCAAAAACTGGTAGGCAGCTAAATTTCAGCAATTGAATCTCCTTGGAAGCCAAATCAACAGTTTCAATTGCCAAGACTTCGTTTGTTACGACAAAGTTGCCGCGGGCTCATTAGCGACAATTGGCAAATGATCACGAGATACGGTAAACCGCGTCGGTTTGGATGATTCCGGGGCTTACGGTGCATTGCCATGTGCTCCGAGGGGCTTCGAAACGCCAGACGAAGACAGCAGCCATCACTTAGTGTGATAACCGCGGTTTTCGCAGATGGGCAACGACCGCGCGAACGACAGCTTCGGAAATTCAAAACTCAGTCGGAAGATCGGTGATTTCGATGCCGGTCTTGCCGGTCGGAATAGAGGCTCTAATTTGGTAACATGAGGGATCGGAATTTGCTGTCCCATTCGACCTGAGGTTATTCCGCCTTTTTATTGGAATTGGCCAGCATTTAATCAACGTCATTGGCCAGTATTTTCTGGCATCGGGTACATCGAATTCATGATCGTCAATCGCCTTGCTTGGATAGCCCTTGTTTCTGTCATCATTCTTGTCGTGGCTGGAGCGACCGTTCGTGTCACCGGCTCAGGGCTCGGGTGCCCTGACTGGCCCACTTGCTGGGGCTGCTGGATACCGCCGACAAGTGCCGATCAAATCGATGTCG
>JBLINZ010000131.1:0-13397 GCA_047639375.1 Mariniblastus sp.
GTATCGAGAACGGGTTGAAAAAGAATCCGAGTCGCCACGATTTCATTTTTCCCATCGTCCCAAGTCCCAGACAAAAAGACTTCTGTGGTGTGCGGTTTCAAGTCGGTGATCGAAAAGCCATTCATGGTGGCATAACGAATTCCAAACGTTACCGGCAGGTTTTGGCCGTCGACTTCGACATGTGCTTGATCGTCCTTGATCTTGAGGGGGCCGGAAAGATAGGGCTCTTCTGCGGTTGGGGAATGCTGTCCTAAATCGTCGGGAGAGACTAGATAGAAATTCAACCGTTTGATGTCTGAGTCTTGAAACTTTTTGACAAGCCGTTCGCTGCCCAATCGCGAGATCACGTGCAGGTTTTTCGCGGGAAGCTCAATTGCTGTTCGCTTGGCAGGCTTGGCCTGTGAGTTTTTAAAGTCCCTTTCAACACCAAGTGCCATGGTATCCACGACCACTTGTTGATTTTCCCAGTCAAACCAGGGCTTGTTCATTTTTAAGCCGACGGGTGTTCGGTTGGGGAGTCTAACCAAGTAGTCAATCCCGTTTTGATTGACCGTGATGGAGTACTTTTTGCGATCGGTGATCAGCCCCTTGAGTTGAACATTAGAGGCTGGTTGTGCCACGTCGGTTTGAGCAGTCGCCGTGGATTGCGCGTGGGTTGAATTGCGTTGCGCATTGAGGCTGCAAGCGATCGCGAGGACAAATAAAAGGGCGTAATGAATCAAAGAAAAAATCCAGCTGAGGCGGGGTGTTTCTTTCGCTATTGTACACAAAACACGAGGACTCAAAGTAAAAAAACAGGACGTGAATCGTCATGGTGCGGGTAGTAGGAATTTACTCGATTGGGTTGTGAACCTGAGTTGGGGCCAAGCTTGACTACTTGGTGGTAAGTTTAACAACAATTTTTGCTTTGTATTCACCCGTCCAGGTATAGCTGCCGCTCGTCGCGTAGCTATCACGCATTGCGATCCCGAGATAGAGGATTCCACTCCGCTTGGCGACGAAATTGCCGCTCGAGCCCACTTGGACGCACTGACTGTTGTCGGTTCCGATGCGAGCGGTGAGTTTTCCGGAATTGATCCCATTCCATTGGCTGCGATTGGTCAATCCGGCGGGCGTACTGGAGGTGCTCCAGTTAGTCCATTGCACGACGCCGTCCGCCCGGATCACAATTCGGTCTCCTTTGTTGACTCGGATTCCAGTCGAATGAGGCTTCGTTTGAAAGAACGCCATTGCTGGGATGGCGACCGATTTTCGCACGTCGGGTCTTTTGAGGTTGAGTTGTCTATCGGCGAGTCGAATATCGCCCAAGTTGACTTTCAATTCGCCAAACTTGCTTTTGACTTGAAATTGTTTCTGCTGAATTTCACCGACGATTGAAAACTTGGGCGTCACGATTGTGTCATCGAAAACCATCGATCGTTCAGATTCCATCAGCTCCTCTTCGTTGGCTTCTAATTCTTCATCAAACGCGGTTTGAATGAGCGCGAGGCGCTTCCTTTGTTCGGCGTTCTCCGATTCTCCAAGTCCCTTGAGGACAACACGAATGCCGATGCCCATGGAGATGAGTTCTTTCTGAGCCGAGTCTCGATCTGCCGAATTCGGCCCGCCCAGCATGTCGACGAGCTCGGTGATTGTTTGCGTGAACTCCGGGCGACTGTTGAGGCCAGGGTAAATTTGAACGATCCGCGAGATGGGAACTGTCAAGGTTCCGTAAGCCGTCTTGATATCAATCGATTGTGTCTTGATTTCACCACCAATGATCGAGCCGTCTTGGAGGTGAAGCTGTGCGAACTGTTTCCCAATCTCAACTGGTTTGGATTGTGCGGTATCAAGAATCGGCTCGTCAGGCTTGGTTTTCGCGTCGTCTTGGGAGCCCGTTTTTTGAACGGCCGTGTCTTCGCCCGCTTCCTCGATTTGCTTGGCTGATAAATCTGCCCAAGCCCCTCCGGCCACGGCAAAAAACGCCAGCACAAGCAAAAGCATTCGCCACCGCAAAGTCAAATAACGCGGCTGTGTCTGAATCGGATTTTCATAACGCATTGAGTACTCCCGGATTTCAAAGTCTGAGATTGCATTCTAGCGTGAGAAATCAGGTGAAAAGCGGAAGCCAAAAAAAAACTCGATTCATGAGTTCCGAGGCTCACAAAACCGAGATTTAATTCCCTAACGCTCCAATCGGAGCGGGGAATGGGAGGTCAATTGGCAGAAGCGAGAGTAGCCAAAACCGGGATTAATGCTCGTTTGGATAGATAGACGCCGCCTGGTATTTCCTCCGTGACCGCAAATTGGACCGCTCGTCCGACTGGAACAGTCGTTTTGATTGGGACAACAATTTGATTCAAGCCTGTGGTGGCGAGTTTCGAAATGTCAAAAACGCCGCCATCAGTCGGCACCTCTTGTTTCGGGTCGCTGTCGAAAACCCACAATTGATACTGTGTAATCGACGGGTCATTGATAGCCATTCCGGTAAACACCATGTAGCCTTCTTGAGCCGAGTCACTCCAGATCACTTTTCCACCTGCGTCGGGTGAGTCGACCGGTGTCCAGTCAATCATGACCAAGTCAGACGGGCTGTTTTCGAGAAAAGTTTCCATCTGCTGAGAAGCAGTGAGTTCGATAACGCCTGGGCGGGCGAACGGATTGTACCCGCTCACGACTAGCAACAGGCTCGCTGCGGTGACCAGCACTGAAGCCATTCCTCGCCAGCCGAATCCAGAATTAATTGAGTCTAGAGTCTGGACTGCCGATTTCCGGTGAACCGCTGGGGGTTCTGTGGGGCCGGAATCCTGTACCAATTCGAGCAGTTGTTGTTCTTTGAGGAACTCACCTGCTGAAATCAATACTCGATCGCGGAGTATGTGGGGCATCTCTTCGACAGCCGAGAATGAAAGATCGAAGGCCGCGGCGGCCACTTCGAAGCGTTCAATCTCTAATGGGTTGTCAGAGGAGGCAGCCAATTGATCGAGTTCCTGTTGTTCGGAATTTGAGACTCCAAATGTTGAGCGTTGGATCAGCAGATCGACCAAGCGTTCGTTTGGGTCTTCAGGTGAAGATTGATTATGAGTCATGACGTTTCCCCTTCGCTTTGCTGGGGCGGCAATATCGCATCGCTGGAAGGGAATAAGGATTTCCGAAGTTTCAACATTCCACGTCTTAGATGAGTTTTGACCGTTCCAAGTGATAATCCGGTCGCATCCGCAATCCGAGAATGGGAAAGCCCGTCATAAACACTCAGCCTGATCACTTTTTGCTGTTCCGACGGAAGCGTTTCTAAAAGCTGTCGAGCCTTGGCGGCTTCGTCATTGATTTCCAACCGCTGGGCGGCATTCATTTCTGAATGTTGAACTGTTTGGAAATCTACAGATGTCGAGGGTGACAGGGACTTTTTGCGACTCAGATCAATCAATTTTCGCCGGGCGATCATGGCGACAAAGGTCGATTCGCTAGCGATTTTTGGATCGAATCGATCCGCAACTTTCCAGATTCTCAAGAAAATGTCTTGCACCGCATCTTCCGCTGATTGGACGTCCGGGCAACTTCGTCTGGCCAATGACCAAACCAAATTCCCGTACCTGTCCAGGCACTCAGAGACAGCCGTAGGATCTCCCTTCGCGACTTTCGGAAGAACAGGCATTTCAGTAGACAAATTTTTTCCTTGATAAGCGCATTTAAACGATTCCAAGTTTCGATCCGCGTCCTGCGGTTGGATCGAAACTGGAGTCGTCTTGATTTACACCATCATTACTTAGGCATGATGACTGAGTCAATCACGTGGATGACTCCATTTCCACAATCGATATCGGTTGCAACAACAGTTGCTCCGTTAACCATGACTTTACCGTCAACGATTTTAATGGAAACTTCTTGGCCATTGACTGTTTTGGCCTTGCTTAGCTTGACTACGTCTGCTGCCATAACTCGTCCACTAACAACGTGGTAAGTCAAGATTGAGGCTAGTTTAGCCTTGTTCTCTGGCTTCAAAAGTTCGGCAATCGCGGCCGCTGGAAGCTTTGCAAACGCTGCGTCCGTAGGAGCGAAAACAGTGAATGGACCGTCGCTCTTCAGCGTTTCGACCAAACCTGCGGCTTTAACAGCGGCGACGAGAGTCGTGAAGCTCTTAGCAGCGACGGCTGTGTCGACGATATCAGCCGGAGGCATGATCACTGAGTCGATCACGTGAACCACGCCGTTCGAGCATTTGATGTCGGTCTTGACAACTTTGGCTCCGTTAACCTTCACGCCTTCGTCGGAGACGTTGATGGTGATGCTGGCACCCTGAACGGTTTTGGCTGACTTAAGTTTTACAACATCGGCAGCCATTACTGAGCCAGAGATGACGTGATACTTAAGGATGGCTTGAAGTTTGCCAAGATTTTCTGGCTTGAGAAGTGATTCAACGGTGCCTTTTGGAAGCTTTGCAAACGCTGCGTCTGTAGGAGCGAGAACGGTGAACGGTCCATCGCTTTTCAGGGTATCAACAAGTCCAGCAGCTTTGACTGCGGCGACCAAAGTGTTAAACACTCCAGCGCCAGCGGCTGTGTCAACAATGTCGGCTTCTTGAGCGACGTAGGGCATTGGGGCCCGGTTCAAAACGACGTTTGTCTGCTGAGCGTTGCAGGCAGGTTGTGCGTAGATAACGGTCATCGCAGCTCGTTGCGATGGGCACTGGTTTTGGGCGTGGGCAGTCGTGCAAGCACCGAAAGCCAAAGCGGAAACGGCAAGTGTCTTGCCAGCAAATACCAGCTTGTCGCCGGCGATCTTGAGAACTTGAGTCAACATTGAACTAACCTCTTGTGTGTCTTAAGTGTGATAGGTCTCTTATGCAACATGCATGACGACGTATCCGCACAAAGCGAGGTTTTGGATTCAAAGTTATCGAGAAATATTCGAGAAGAAGTTTTTCCAAAAAAAGTGAAATTTAGCTGTGAATTCTCCAGCTAAATTTCGGTTGTCCCGCCCGAGAAAATCTCAATCGGGACGCGAATGATGGGGTCTTTCGCCCACGGGACGTGCAGTCGGACCTCGAGTCGCCACTCGATATTGAATTTAGTGCCGCGTTGTGTGAAGGGGCCCTCTAAAGTCGGAATGGTTATGTCGAATTCGTGCACCGACTCGCTTGAGATGACCCCAGGTGCATCGAGCTCGCAAACCAGCTGGTTGTAAGTCTTGGTGTCGTTGTGTGATTGGGCGGTTGCGGATTCCACTCCAACCAGCACGACCTCGATTTTTTTAACGGTCAACGGTTCCGGAGATTCCACCGTCAACATCGCCATCGCTTGATCGCCGACCATGAATCGATCTCGGTCGACAGCAACATTGAGGCTGACGTCTTTGCCAAATGTTTTGTCCCAGAACGAGCGTCCCGAGGCATCCGGAAAGACTTGGTGGGCCGGCTTGGTTTCCTGGAATGAAACGGGTCGCGGCAGCACTTGAAATTGCTGGACAGCGCTCCAATCAATTTTGATTGGGACATCTACAGTCACGGTGACTTGATAGACGACCTCGCAGACTTTGCCTTGGAAGGAAGAAAGTGCGTCCGTCGGGATCTCAACGTCGAACGAAAATGTTTGCTCACCCGGTTCGATATCTTGGTGATCGCCGCCACCAACCCAGGTCGCCATGGAATCGCCGATCCGCGAGAAGAATCCTTTTCGCTCGTCGCCGAGCAACAGGATGTTTTCTTTGACGATGTCAACGTACTCAGTGGCTGTGTGGGTGGTGGTCTTGGTATTGCCGTTGCCATCGGTGCTGGTGGTTGTGTAGGTCGCGCTGGTTTTTTCGTAAGCATGAAACACCGCATGGATGCCGCGGACCTTGGTGGGTTTGTCGAATTGAATCGTGACGTTGATGGGCGACTTCTGACCCCGAGCCAGCGTGTCGCCAGTCGTTTGGATCTGAATGGTTTTCGACATGAATTAGGGTTCCGCTAAAAGTGCTATGGCGTGAGACTGTTGCGTGAGAATCGATCAGAAGTCAGTCGGGGTGCGCGGTTCAACCTTGCATAGCTTGGCAGCACGTCCCATTCATCTGTTCGGAATTCAGCTGGGGCTATACTGACAATTTTACCAAATTGTCCGAGAAAAATGTTTGCTTGTCGGTTGGGCAGTGCTCCAATTGCTTGGGGTCGGTCAAAGTGTTGTGCGACGTTCACAGAAACGCAGTCAAGTGTGAACGGAGTCAGGAAAGAAAGTTGATAGAGATGTTGCGATACGGATTTGTGGGGGCAGGATTCATTGCCAAGTTCCATTTGGAGGCCTTGCGGCAGGTCCGTGGAATCGAGGTCGCTGGATTTGTGTCCAGAACCGAACCGACCGAGTTGGTGGCATTCGCACGCCAGCATGGGTTGGGTGAGGCCCGAGTTTTCGACAGCGTGATGGAGATGGTTCCGCACGTTGATGTCGTCGTGATTCTGACGCCAAACATGACGCGTTTAGAAATTGTGGAGGAGATTGTCGACGCAGTGAAAGCCGGCAATCCATTGAAAGCAGTCGTCTGTGAAAAACCGTTGGGCCGGACGCTGGCGGAGGCACGTCGAATGCTGGCTTTGGCTAAGGACGCCGATTTGCCCACGGTGTACTTTGAAAATCAACTCCACATGAAATCGCTCAAGGCCGCCCGCACTCAGCTTTGCCGAGTGATGGAGACGATGGGCCCGCCGGTTTTGGTGCGAAGCAACGAGGAGCATGCTGGGCCGCACAAGCCATGGTTTTGGGATCCGAGGCAACAGGGCGGGGGAGTCATGAGTGACATGGGATGTCATTGCTTGGCCGTTGGTTGGTACATGTTGACGCCTCCCCGTAAGCCTCCGAGCTTTTTGGTGCCGCAATCCGTGCAGGCGGATCTGGCTCTCTTGAAGTGGGGGCAGCCGCGCTGGCGGCAACAGTTGCTTGATCAGTTTGGCGTTGATTACAGCAAAACGCCCGCGGAAGATTTTGCGACAGGAATCGTGACTTACAAGAATCCAGAAACCAATCAAATTTCCAAATCCCAGTTCACGGTCTCGTGGATGTACGACAAGCAGGGTCTGCGGCTATTGTGCGATACGTTGGGAGCCGGCTACGGACTTGAATTCAATACGCTGAAAACGTCGCTTGAATTGTTCGTTGGTGATGCGGCCTCAGCAGGCGTTGCCGATGCTGAGTCCGCCTTGGAAAAATCCCAGGCAACGCAAGGGTTGCTTGCGGTTCAGCCTAATGAAGCTGATCTTTACGGCTATACCGATGAGCACGTTGATGTCCGCGATGCAATTCTCGAAAACCGGCCGCCGTTGCTGGACTGGGAATATGGCCTCGAAATCGTGAGACTTAATCTGGCCGCCTATCTGTCATCCGAACGAGGAGCCGTGGTGGATTTGACAGATCCTGCGACGTTGGCTGAGCTGGAGACTTACGTCCCACTCATTCAGCAAGGTCGTGGTTTGGAAGTGTTGAATGTGCAGTAGCTTCGCGAGGCGTGGCTTGTGGGTTTTTTGTGGAGGCAGCAAATGCTTGTTGCCCTTGAGCTAATTGGTGATTTATACCAGCGAGGGTGCAAATGTCTGTCGGCGCTCTTTCGGCGGAGCGAAAGGCGACCCACCCCTTAACGCGTCGGGTTGCCATTTTGTGTTTATTTGGCTCTCGCCGAGTTGATTGGCGGGGCAACCGTGGCTAGCCGTGGCTAGCCGTGGCTAGCCGTGGCTAACGCTTAAACGGCTCTCTCTATTAGTTTAATGGGCCTGCCTGATTGCCTAGTCGACGATTGGATTGCCGGCGGTAAATAAATCAACGAGCCGGTAAGCGAGTGGGCTCTCGTTGCTTGGTGACATTCATTTGGTGGTCTTCCTTATCTATAAACGCTTCGCGTTTGTCACTGACGCCTGCCGCCTAATCTATTTGAGGAGGGATCGACTCGCTTGTGGGGGACGGGAGTGGAAGTGCGGGAGAGCTTGTGGGTGACTCGCTCTCGCTTACGCGTCGGGGTAACATGGCAGGAGCTCCATTGGATTGGATGCGGGGGTAGTTTGAATAGCAAGCATGCGAAATTTTGGAAATCTTTGAGGGTGACAAATGAGACAATTGAAATTCAGTATGTTTTTTCTATCGATGGTCGTGTGCTTGGCTACGTTTGCGCAAGCGGATGACGGGCCAGATCGCCCCAACGTGCTGATGATCATGTCAGACGATTTGAATACGGCGTTGAGTGGATTTGGGCATCCACAGTGCAAAACGCCTGAGCTGGATCGACTGGCAAAACGTGGCGTGAGTTTTCGAAGGATGTATTGTCAGTTTCCCGTCTGCGGGGCGTCGCGTTCTTCATTGATGAACGGACTCTATCCTTACAGCACAGGTGATTTGGCGAACACGACCAATTTTCGCCGGAAGCGTCCGGATGCCGTCACGCTGTCTCAGTTGTTCAAAAACAATGGATATTACGTCGCCCGTGTGAGCAAGATTTTTCATATGGGAATTCCCGGCGAGATCATTGCTGGAACTGCGATCGCGGATGATCCGCAGTCATGGGGCGAGGCGTACAATATTCAATGTGGCGAACACAATTTGCCTGGGAAACGAGTCGATCACTCTCCGGGCTGGGAATCCACCCAGACGTTCCAGCGAGTCGAAGCGTCCGGGACCGATTTAGAAATGGCGGATGGGATGGCGGCCACGAAAGCCATTGAGCTTTTGAAGCAGCATCAAGACGATCCGTTTTTCATCGCCGTTGGATTCGTCCGGCCACACGTCCCGTTGGTTGCGCCAGAAAAATATTTCCGGGCCTATCCGGAAAAAGAAATGCAGCTGGCCGTGGTTCCAGAAAATGATCTGGATGATGTTGGCAAGATCACTAGCAAGTACAAAACAACCGAGTCGCTGAAGATTGCCCAAGAAGATATGCAAGCCATTCATACTGCTTACTACGCATCGGTGACGCACATGGATGCCCAAGTCGGGCGAGTGTTGAAGGCTCTGGATGAGCTTGGCCTGCGCGAGAAAACCATTGTTATTTTCAGCAGCGATCACGGCTACCACTTGGGCGAACACCACAAATGGCAGAAGCAGCATTTATTCGAGGAAACGACTCGAGTGCCATTTATCCTGAGTGTCCCGTGGCTGGCGAAATCACATGGAAATGCTGCCAATCAGATCTGCGAACTGGTCGATCTGTATCCTACGATCAGCGATTTGGCTGGGCTCCAAGCGCCGGATTACCTTCAAGGAGCCAGCATGCGTTCGATCCTCGCTGACGTGGAGACAAGGGAGTGGGAAAAGTCTCGGGCGTTCACGGTTTCTACCAAGGGAGGGGTTAGCCTTCGAACCGAAAAATGGCGATATACGGAATGGGGAAAAGGCCGCAGTAAAGATGTTGAGCTGTATGATCTGACGAAGGATCCGCAAGAATTTACCAGCGTCGCCAGCGACCCAGCCTATCAAGAAGCCTTGGCGAAAATGGCGAAGCAGCTCGCCGCCAAAAAACTTGCCGCAGGCTTTGAGAACTGAATTGGCGCTCAATGCATGCCAAGCTAATTGAATTCGTTGTTATACGACGACGTTACAAATCTATATCGGAGAAACTTTGCTATGTGTAAAGTCAGTGTTTTTTTGCTTCTCGTGTTCGCGGTTACTTTGGCTCCCACGCTGGCGATAGCTCAGGAGCAGGCGACCGAGAATCGGCCGGCCACTCGGGTTGTCTCGGAAGATCACGCTGAGGCGCAAGCGTTAAGAAATGCAGTCATCAACGGCACCGGGCCCGGCTGGAACGAAGTCACCGGTGAAGACTTCGTCAACGTCAACTGCGACGAGGGGACGTGGACCTGGAAGGGTGGGCATGCATTCTGCACCGGCAAGCCGACGGGTGTCATTCGCATGAAGGAGCAGATCACGAATTTTGAATTGGTATGCGAGTGGATGCACAAGGAGCACGGGGGGAATTCCGGCGTGTTTGTATGGGCCTCGCCCGAATCCATCGACAATATCGCGGCCGGCAAAGGCAGGCTTCCAGAGGGCATCGAAGTCCAAGTCCTCGACTTGGGATATGCCGAGAAATATGAAGCCAAGCACAACAAGCCGTCTGACTGGTTCACGTCTCATGGTGATGTGTTTCCAACCGGATCAGCAAAAATGACGCCTTTTCCGCCCGTTGCCCCCAATGGAAAACGAAGTTTCCCGACCAACGAACTGACTAAGGGAATCAATCAGTGGAATCACTATTACATTCGAGCGATCAATGGCGAAGTTCGCTTGTGGGTTAACGGTGAAGAAGTCTCTGGGGGCACGGCGATTGACCCAGCAACAGGGTTTCTTTGCTTGGAAAGTGAAGGGGCCCCGATTGAATTCAAGAATATTCGAATTCGCTTGCTTCCCTAGTATTGGCAATTTGAATTGGCAATTCATCGCATGATGATATCAAGAAAACCCCTAGCCACTGGGCTCGTTGATGTAGGGGTAGGTTGAGTAGCGATGGTAGCCCGAATGCGTAAGCGAGGGAGAGCCCCCGTTGGTGGCCTGCCGTCAAGCGGCCTCGCCTACAGACGCTCTGCGTTTGGCACGCCCGCCGGCTAAACGTTAATCGATATGTTGTCTCGCATTTTAAATTAAACCCCCTCTTTAGAGGGGCTGTCCATCGCGTTTGGGCCAGGCGGCAGCAGCTCAAATCTGGCCGATGATATGCCTCTTCTGTCTTCGCAGGATTGTGAAGCAACGAGAAGATGCGTGATTATCACAAGCAAAAAGACTTGCGAATTGCGAGTGAAGCGGATTTCTTTTCTGCAATCCTCGGCATGCGGCAATTCTTCGTCGCTGTTGCATTGGGATTTGACCACAGTATGATAGATTTCCAACTGTGGGAAATCCCGACTCTATTAAGCCCTTACGGGGGGCTTACGCGGTGCTCTATAGGTTACTGTAAAAGTCATTAGTTGGGATATCTACCGACTGAACGCCTAGATGAAGCGGGAGTTTTCAGTGTTTCGTTTTTCCTTTGTCGGTGGGGAAAAACCGAAAAGTATGTTATCAAAAAACCGAACGGGTGAACGGATGGTTTAGAAATCCAAGATCGCGTTAATTCATGGAAACTTGGGTAGTTGCATATTTAGTTATTATTTATTTGAACAAAGGGGAACGTCGTGCAAAGAAGAAGGACTCGTTTAGCATTTACGCTTGTCGAACTGTTGGTGGTAATTGCGATCATTGGAATTTTGATCGGAATGCTTTTGCCTGCGGTGCAGCAAGTACGGGAAGCGGCTCGCCGAACAGCGTGTCTCAATAACTTGCGTCAATCGACGCTTGCCGCAATGAATTACGAAAGTACGTTTCAGCGGTTTCCACCTGGAGTCAATTACAGTGGAAATGGAGCAAATACTCGCGGCGCTCCAGTGATTCCTCGTTCTGCCAATCCCAATGCCGGCCGTCCGGTTGGCTGGGGCGCTATCATTCTTCCTTTTGCAGAGGGGAATAATCTATACAACAAGATGGAACAATCGACTGCGAATTTCAATCAGCATTGGTATCTGAAGCTTGGTGAGGATGGCCAGCCATTGGCGTCCAATGTGATTCCAATGTACGTCTGCCCGAGCGACATTGGTGACAATCGCCACAAAGGCTTTACTCACAAAGATTGCGTGGCGGATGGTCTGGCGTTCTATGGCAAGTCCAACTACGTCGCGAACTGTGGAGCCTGTTGGATTTCGCAATCTGCCAATCGAAATTTCTCGGTTGATTGGGGCCCGATGTCTCGAAACTCTCGAACAGGGTTCGGAAAGCTCTCGGACGGATCTAGTAATGTAATCCTGTTTGGTGAACGAGCCACTCGATCTGAAGAAGAAGCTGGTTTGGCGAATCCTCGGCTGACCAAAGGGGCGATTTGGGCAGGCGTGCTTAGCAAAGCCAACACCTTTGATTCGCCAAACGGCCAAGAGCGTGGTACGGAATGTTCTGTATTTGGACTCGTCTTCAACCTGAATGGACTTGATTGGGGAGTCAACGGACGCCGTTCTTCCCAGGTCCTTGTCTCTAGTTATCATCCAGGTGGAGGCAACATGGGGCTGTGTGACGGAAGCGTACATTTCCTCAGCGACAATCTCTCAATCGAAGCGTTAGAAAAGCTTTCGCAAATGTCGGATGGACGGATTGTGGGTGAGTATTAATTAGGACTCAGCAATCTAATCAGTAACGGTCAAATGACGATCGCGATTAGATTGCTCGGTTGTTCGCCATGTTCACTGTTGAATTTTGAATGGCAAAAGAGCTGACAATTTGTTTGGCTCTTTTGCTTTTTTAATTCGACGCTGAACGGGTGAAATTTCTAGTCTTAAAATAAGTCAATTTGGCAATCAATATAATCGGGATTGAAACATGCAGCGTTCAAATCAGTATCTTTCATGTGTGTTTGGCATCGTCTTGGGGTTGGCGGTGACCGTTGGGTGTGGAAAGGAAGGAGATACCGTTCCTGTTTCTGGCAAAGTGACAGTTGATGGCGTGCCCTTGGTCGGTGTCGAGGTCGTGTTTTCTCCCAAATCCGTGGGGGGAAATAATAATCCTGGACCATACTCGTTTGGAGAAACGAACGAAAACGGAGAGTATTCACTCAAGACCCGATACAAAGACGAGGGCGCGGTGATCGGTCCGCATAAGGTCATTATGCAGTATCCTGACATGCAACCTGGCGTGATGGATGAGTTGCGTGACGCACTCGCCGATGCGCAAGACGCTGAAGAAAAGGCTGCTGTACAAGAGGAAATCGCTGCTTACAAGAAGAAGTTGAAAGGGAGAATCGTGATTCCCAAATCCGCAACGCAAGACTTCGACGTTCCCGCTGGTGGTAACACCAGTGCTGATTTCGTCCTGACGAGTAGCGAATAACTTTGTTGGAGTCGGCAACGCGAGCCTAGCTTAAAAAAGGATCCATTCTTGGGAATGGATCCTTTTTTTGATCAGTCCTCATTGGTAGGCGTGAATCCTAGACGTCGATTTCGCTGGCCGTTTCAGCCCGATCCATGATGAAGCGAAAACGAGCCGACGCGTCGCGGCCCATCAAGTCGGAAATCACTCGATCTGTTTCTAAATGGTCATCGACTTCGACTTTGAGTAGTCGTCGCGATTGGGGGTTGAGAGTTGTCTCCCAAAGCACCTTGGGCATCATTTCGCCGAGACCCTTGAATCGCGTGATGTCTGGCTTGGATCGGCCATCGGCATGTTCTGCAAGGATTCGAATGCGATCGTCTTCGTCGGCTGCCCAGTGAGTGGTCTTGCCAATGTCGATTCGAAACAGGGGTGGCAGAGCGATAAAGAGCCTGCCGTCAGAAATCAATTGCGGCATGTGCCGATAGAAGAAAGTCAACAGCAAGGTCGTGATGTGGTGGCCATCGGAATCTGCATCCGCGAGGAGGATGACTTTCTCGTATCGCAGTCCCGACATTTCGAGTT
>JBLINZ010000132.1:0-13348 GCA_047639375.1 Mariniblastus sp.
TGCCGACGGGAGCCAACCGGCCCCGCCAACTTCACTTCGAACCCATCTTCCGACCAAGGCAAGCTTCAAAACTAATGTCATTAAACTGCTTGCACTTACGTCGAAACGCCACACTTGCAAAACAACTGGGCACGCCTGCCTAAAACAAGTGCACCGAGAAGCTGCACAATTTTTAAGCAAATCCATTTGTCACATTTTCCAACTGTCCTTTGGAAAGGTTTTCCCGAATCTTGAGTCGAAATCACAAAAAAGGCCCGACTTTCGACAAGTCGGGCCTTTGAATTAAACAACTAGAGGAGATAGGCAGTCTGGGGAGACCCGAATGCCGGAATTGACGACTAAGCGTCCTTCAACTGCTGGTGACACTTCTCCAAAAGCTTCTTGGTCGCCTTGATGCCGTCATACTCACTCAACTTGCCACCCTCGTACTCGACGCCAACCCAACCGTGATAGCCGGCGTCCATCACGATCTGCATCACCTTCATGTAATCAGTTTTGGTTTCATTTCCATCGTCGTCAAAATCATGACTCTTGGCACTGACAGCTTTTGCGAAGGGCATCAAAGCCGACATTCCCATGTAGCGGTCATACCAAATTTCTTTGCCAGATTTCTTGTCGCGGCTGGTTCGGAAATTGCCGAAATCGGGGAGCGTTCCGCAGTTATCGAGACCGACCTTTCTGATAACCTGGGCAAGCCATTGGCCATTGGAAGACAGGCCGCCATGGTTTTCAACAATGACGTTAATTCCCACATCGCTGGCGTACTCAGATAAACTGTGAAGGCCATCAGCAGCCCGCTCTACTTGCTCGTCAAATGAGCCTCCCGACTGAGCGTTAACACGAATCGAATGGCATCCCAGGAACTTAGCCGCAGCCACCCATTGGTGGTGGTTTTCAACTGCTTTCTTACGCTTGCTAGCATCCGGGTCGCCAAGAGCACCCTCGCCGTCAACCATGATCAAGACCGACTCAACCCCGTGGTCAGCACATCGCTTTTTCATCTCGGCTAGATACTTGCCGTCGTTCGCCTTGTCCTTGAAGAACTGATTGACGTACTCAACGCCTTCGATTCCAAACTCCTCCTTGGCGACCTTCGCAAAGTCCAAATTGTCCATTTTGCCACTTTTAAGCGTGCGATGGAGCGACCATTGGGCTAACGAGATTTTGAACAAATCATCGTCTTTGCGAGGGAAGATTGGCGAAACAGCGGACGCGAAATTCGCGGTAGCGCTAACGGCAGCAACCGCTCCGGCCGCCGCGATAAATTGACGACGATTGAATCCACTATTCATGTAAAACTCCGGTGAAGTATTCCAAGGGCGCCGAACCACGATCTGGCCCTGCTGCGTTTGTATAGAACGCAAAGTATAGATGGGGGGCCACCTTGTCGCAAATCCCATTCTGAAGCGACAGTCCCGACGCACCCATCCTGACGAGCAACTTTCAGTTGGCAAAGTGAGTCGTTTCTGAGCTGGATCCACCCACTCCCCCCAACTCCGTACTCATTGCGGGATCTGAGCCAAGGCGACCTTTTCGCGACACTCCATGCCTTCTGTAACGTCGCCTACAAACCAGCACGCCATATTTTCGCCCCGTTTGTCGATGGTGTAGAATCTCGACTCACCGAAATGCAATCCAGTAACTCAATCGCCCTGCCCCCAGGTAGTAACCTATGACCAGCAAACGCTTCAACTTTCAACGGCTTCGCATCCTGACCATCGCCAGTCTCTGCTCACTTGGACTGATCGTGACCGCCTCTAGTAACTCTCGAGCTGAAGATTCTTTGTCGGAAGCCCTCGAAGCGGTGCTTGCGGTGGCTCCCAACGGATCAGGACACGAGTCGGCCGTCAAAGCCATGAAAACGATCAACGCCGCTTCGGCCGATCAGATCCCATCCATTCTAAAAGCGATGGATGGCGCCAACAAAATTTCACTTAACTGGCTGCGAAGCGCCGTCGTCTCGATCAGCTCGCGCAGTGAATCTCTCCCCAACGCTGAAATCCGAGCTTACTTCGACGACCAAAGTCACGGAGCAATGGGCCGATTGCTGGCTTTTGACTTACTTACGGACGGCAATCAAGAACTTGCTGACCGCATGATTGCAAACTTAACCGACGACCCCAGCCTGCCGCTTCGCCGCAAAGCGATTGGCGCCCTGATCAAACATTCAGATTCCGCCAGCCCCTCAGAATCCCTCGGGATGCTCAGCCAAGCCATGACGAAAGCACGTGACGTTGCCCAGATCCAAATGATCGCCGGCAAACTCAACGACCTGGGCCTGCAGGTTGATCTTCAGAAACAAATGGGATTCATTGGCACCTGGCACATCGTCGGAAGTTTCGACAACAAGGACATGGCCGGCTTCGACGTTGCGTACGGCCCAGAAAAATCAGTCTATAAAATTGACCTGACCGCCACCTACCAAGATCTCAATGGCGACGATGCGACCTGGAAAGAAGTCACGACCGGCCACGAAACCGGTAGCGTCGACTTGAATTCGATGATTGGCAAAGTCAAAGGCGCCACCGTCTACGCGGTCGGAAAATTCAATTCGCCTGAAAATCGAACTGCGGAGATTCGAATTGGTTCTGCCAACGCAACCAAAATCTGGCTCAACGGAAAACTCGTGATGTCCAACGAGATTTATCACAACAGCAATTCTATCGACAAATTTATTGGAACCGTCGAACTTCAAAAAGGCGACAATCAAATCCTGATTAAAGTTTGCCAAAATGAGCAAACAGAATCTTGGGCCCAAGACTGGCAATATCAATTGCGAATTTGCGACGAAACGGGAAAACCAATTTCAGCACCGACCGCGACATCAACGGAGTAAATCGGTTTCGCGATTGCCAAATTAAGTTTCAGAACCCCACGCCGGAGGATCTAAAAACACTCCTGGAAATCCATCCCGAGCCTAAATCGCGTCCCACAATCATTCACCAGCATTCAAAATACAAACGAAAACATCTCATGAAACCCAACCTCGTAACTCTCTTGCTCGTCACACTGGTCACGACCAGCGTATCGTCGGCTGATGACTGGTGGCAATTCCGTGGCAAAGGCGGAGCCAGCTCGACGGCAGCCAAAGTCCCTACGACGTTTGACGATCAAACCAACATCGCTTGGAAAATCGAAATGCCCGGCAAGGGCGCTTCCAGTCCGATCGTTGTCGGTGACCAAGTCGTCGTGACTTGTTCCGGCGGCGACAACCAAGACGAACTTTACGCCGTTTCCATAGACGCCAAAACGGGCAAACGAAACTGGACGCAAAAGTTCTGGGCAACCGGACGCTGCTTCGTTCATCCGCTCAGCGCCAATGCCGCTCCGACACCCGCCAGCGACGGCAAACACATTTACGTGTTTTATTCATCCAACGACCTGGCTTGCTTGGACCTCAAAGGCAACCTTGTCTGGTTCCGGGGTTTAGCAGTCGACCATCCCAAATCAGGAAACGATGTTGGAATGGCGTCATCGCCCGTCGTCAAGGACGGAGTTGTCGTGGTCCAAGTCGAAAACCAAGGTGATTCATTCGCCATGGGCTTGGACGCCGAAACCGGCACAACAATTTGGACGCAAACCCGCGCCCAAGAAGGCGTCTGGACTTCGCCCATCATCATCGAAGCAGCCAACACGGCCCCGATGGTCTTGCTTCAATCCAAAGCCGATTTTGACGTTTTGGATTTGAAAACAGGACAGCAGAAATTCAAAGCAGAGGGCGCGGTCAGCACGATTTCGTCACCGGCCGCAGTGAACGGTAAAGTCTATGTTCCCATCAACGGGACGACGGCCTACTCGGTGTCCTCCGACGGCCAACTGCAACAGGAATGGAACTCGGGAAAATTGCGTCCAGCCTCAATGAGCAGCATTGTTCACGGCGACAACATTTTCACGCTCAATCGCGCCGGCGCCTTGATGACTTATAGTGCCGCCGATGGAACTGAGAAAAACAAAGTTCGCGTTATCAGCGGGAGTGGTAACTGGGCAACTCCCGTCGTGGCCGGCAACCATATGTACGTCTTCGCCCAAAATGGGCAGGCCTACGTTGTCGATTTAGCAGACGGCGAACCCCAAATCGTCCATGAGCACACGTTCGAGGACGAAGTCTTTTTAGGTTCACCGGCGATCGCTGGAAACGCATTGTACGTTCGTAGTGATAAATACGTTTGGAAGATTGCGGAATCCAAATGATGCCAGATTCCATTGCGATCTCACCTGCCACCGGCCCTGTCGACGGCTCTATTTCTCCACCCGGCTCTAAGAGCTTGACCAATCGGGCGTTGCCAATTGCTGCAATCGCCCGCGGGCGTTCGGTTCTGGAAGGAGTCCTCGACAGCGATGATACCCAAGCGATGATCGAATCTCTCCGTCGACTAGGCGTCGATATTGAGCATCAGCCGGACCAAAATTGTGTGATCGTCGAAGGGCAGGGCGGCCAGCTTCCTAACACTTCAGCCGAACTGTTCGTTGGCAATAGCGGAACCACCATTCGATTCCTGACTGCCTTGCTAGGATTTGCAGGCGGCAACTTTCGATTGGACGGGATCCCGAGAATGCGCGAGCGCCCCATCGGCCCGCTGGTCTCAGCCCTCAATGCGTTAGGCGCCAACGTCGCGGCGGAATCGCCGCACGATTGCCCACCCGTCAGCATTCAATCTTCGAGAATCTCCGGCGGCAAAGTGTCAATCAGCGGCAACACCTCCAGTCAGTACCTGAGCGGATTGATGATGGCGGCGCCGCTGGCCGAAAACGATGTGGTGATCGAGATCGATGGGCCTTTGATCTCGAAACCTTATGTTGAAATGACTGCGGCGGTGATGAAGTCATTTGGTGTCGAGTGCACGATCAATGAAACGCTGGACCGATTTGAAATCGCCGGCGGACAAACCTACCAAGCCACGTCGTATTCGATCGAGCCCGACGCCTCGGCAGCTAGTTACTTTTGGGCCGCGGCCGCGATTTGTGGTGGCTCGGCAACGATCAAAGGCCTCAACCAACACTCGCTCCAAGGCGACGTGCATTTCGTCGATTGCCTCGAGCAAATGGGCTGCGAGGTCCAATGGGGCGAAAACGAAATCACCGTTTCCGGCCCCGCTACTCGCGGCATCGATGTCGACATGTCTAACGTCAGCGACACCGTTCAAACGCTGGCCGCGGTTGCTCTCTTTGTCGAGGGCACCACGACCGTTAGAAACATTGCCCACAACCGTGTTAAAGAAACCGACCGAATCGGCAACCTTGCCATCGAACTTCGTAAGTTTGGCGTCCAAGTCGATGACTTTGAAGACGGACTTTCGATTCACCCAAGCCCCCTCAACGGGGCTGAAATCGAGACCTATGACGACCACCGGATGGCCATGAGCCTTGCCCTCGTCGGCTTGAAACAACCCGGCGTAATCATCAAAGATCCCGGCTGTGTCTCCAAAACGTATCCCAAGTATTTCGAGGAGTTGGCTGCCTTCGTTTCCTGAGAGGAAGCCGGATTCTCAAGCAGGTTGTTAATTCCTGAAAAAGAAAATCGATACAGCAGAAACCAGAGGCATCCATCTCCTCTGCGTGTAACCATCTACCCAAGACTCAAAAACATGAAAACACTCACCCTGCATCTTGCCGCAGTCTCGATTGCATTGATCCTCAGCGTGCCTGCTTTCGGACAGGAATCGCCCTCAGGCACGCGACTCTCAAACCTATTCAAGCAATTCCCAGAAGCCGATACTAACGGTGACGGAACGCTCTCACTCACCGAAGCCATGGCTTACCGGAAAAAGTTTCCGGCCAAAGTGAAAGCGAAACTAGAAGCTGCCAAACGCGGGAAGGCAAAACAGCAAGGACAGCGGAAAGGCGTCAAACGAGATTTCAAGGTCGACTCCGGTTGGGACCTGGAACGGTTCCCAGAGCAAGCCGTATGCTACAAAACTCCCGCCGAAATGAAGGCTGTCTTTGAATCCGTCATCGCCGGATTAGCCGCATCCAAAAAACTACCTTCCATCGTGTCCTTCCCCAAACCTGTGGACGGCGCGATTCGAGTGGTTGGAATTGGGCATAGCTTTATGAAGCCCGGCTATCAAACGCTGCCGCTGATTAGCCAAGCCGCCGGCATGAAGCAACCGTTACTTACACATGTCGGCGGAGGCATGACAGGCAGTGCTCGATACAAATGGGAGCAAGAGAACGGTATCTTTGAGTTCGACGGCAAACCATTCCCGAAATTGCTGACTTCCATCGCCCACGGTAAATGGGAAGCGATGATGTTTGGCCCCTATTTTAACGACCGCCCGGTTTACTTTTCATGTTGGATTGATTTTTGTCTGAAATACAACCCGGACATGAAATTTTACATTTCGGATGCTTGGCCGCAGCTTGAACAACTCAGTAAACGACCGGAGTCTGAGGCCTATTTTACCGCCGAGGTCTTGGACCAAATGGGACGCAACAAGCGAGCGGCCTACTCAGAGACCCTTGATCCATTGCGCCAATCGCATCCCAACAAGGTTTTCGTTCTACCGACATCCGACGCCATGGTCCTGGCGGCAAAGCATTTCATTCGAGGCGAACTGCCAGGAGTCGACGGACTCCACCGAACCATCGGCGGAAAAGAACGATCGCTCTGGAAAGATCAACTCGGCCACCTCGGTCCGGGTCTGGAACGCCTGGAAGGTTATGTGTTTTACGCCACGCTGTATGGCAAATCACCGGAACTAATCGAAACCGCAATTGAGTTTGGAGGAAACGACAAATTCCCCAGCCCAGAACTCGATCGCATGTTTCGCAAGATCGCTTGGCAGGCCGTCGTTGAACATCCCTACTCCGGAGTAACTGACAAAAACAGCGATGGAATCAATGATGCTCAAACGGCAATCGAATCGAAAGCCAGCCAAGACTAATTCGCCGTTGCCCCACCGAGACAATCATTCAAACACTGTTAATTGAGCGTTAGATTGGTGTTTGAGTTTTGCCAACGAAGAAACCGTCTTGACGACTTTCGCAGTAACTAGAGAAATCAAGTACCACCGGCCGATTTGCATTCGCTGGAACAATATTTTAATTTCTGATCCGGAATCCGCGGTCGGAATAATTCCGAACTGGGTTCAACGGTTCACCACCCTGCCGAGGATCGCTTGACTCAGTTGATGTTAGCAGTCTACGTTGATCGAATTGGCTGATTTCGACCAGCCAATACATTGAGCGTCTGTCGGCCGATTGAAACTCTCGTTAATCAACTTTGAATTGAATACATTCCCCACGAAGTACTGGAATTTGACATGATTCGCTACTACTTGCTTCCACTTCTAGCCACATTGATTGCTTCTCACGCAAGTGCTGACGACTGGGGCCATTGGCGCGGACCAATCGGCAATGGGGTGGCTCTCAATGCGACGCCTCCGACCGAGTGGAGTGATACCAAAAACGTCAAATGGAAAGTCCCGATCCCGGGCAGCGGTTCCGGCTCACCGGTCATCTGGGGCGGCAAAGTCTTCGTCGTTACAGGCGTCTCCGAGGGAGGCGACCAACGGCCGGGCAGTGGTGCCCAACGTCCTCAAGGCGGACGCCCCCAAACGGGTGGGAGGCCTCAAACGGGTGGGCGGCCTCAAGCGGGTGGGCGGCCTCAAACGGGTGGGCAGGGGAGAGGTCGAGGAGGCGGTGGTGCAGCCCCAACCAAAACCAAATTCAAAGTCATCTGCTTCGATCAAGCAACGGGCGATCAGTTATGGGAAAAAACTGCCACGGAAGCGACTCCGCATCAAGGCGTTCACGGCACCAATAATTTCGCATCCGCTTCGCCTTGCACCGACGGCAAACACGTCTACGCGTTTTTCGGATCTCGTGGCCTCTACTGCTACACCATGGACGGCGAGCTGAAATGGAAACGAGATTTCGGCAAAATGGAAACACGGAATGGATTCGGTGAAGGCAGCTCCCCAACGCTGGCCGGAGACAAGATCATCGTCCCTTGGGATCACGAAGGCCAGTCGGCCGTCTTCGCACTCGACAAAACCACGGGCAAAATCATCTGGGAGACAAAACGAGATGAGCCCACCAATTGGTCGACACCACTAATCGTCGAGCATCAAGGCAAACAGCAGGTCGTTCTCAATGGCCAAACCAAAGCACGCAGTTACGACCTCGAAACTGGCAAAGAGATCTGGAGCTGCGGTGGACAAACCGATCGACCTTGTGCTTCGGCTGTCGCCGCCAACGGCATGGTATTGGTTGGTAGCGGCTATCGCGGTTCATTCCTGGGCGCATTTAAACTTGACGGAAAAGGGGATATCGAAGGCACCGACAATGTGGTCTGGTCCATCAACCGCGACACTCCTGATGTCGCGTCCCCGATCCTTTCTGGGGGGCGAGTTTACTTTTACAAACAAAAGACAGGGATCCTCTCCTGCCTGGATGCAAAATCCGGCAAGCCGCATTACACGGCGACCCGAGTCGATGGGATCCGAAGCACCTATGCTTCCCCGGTGGCTGCGGGCGGATACGTGTTCCTGACCGGTCGCAGCGGAACCACCGTCGTCATCAAGGATTCCGACAGCATGGAAGTCGTGGCCACCAATTCAGTCGGTGAAACCGTCGACGCCACGCCGGCTCCTGTTGGCAATCAGTTGTTCATCCGTGGAGAGAAACACCTGTTTTGCATTGCAAACTAGCACGGACAGAGGAGTGTCGCTTGACACATCTTGCCTGCCGCTGGTCGACAGCAAAACGAGTGAAAATCGACCAACCAATTCAAGCCAGCGAGTCCACCGACTTGCTGGCTTTTTTAATACCCAAGGATCGGATTCCACGACGTCACCCGCATTATCTTATCGGTGTGGGAGAGACAATTGAGCGACGGTCAAGCACTCCCGCTCTCTATCGATTGATGACGAAGAAGAAACGAAAACCGATCATTTCGATTACATTCGTGCGCTGCGGAACCTCTTCACTTCCATTTAGGTGACGAACCACACCGATTACAGCGACTAAGGCAATCTAACACTTGAAACGCTGAGATCCCTGATTTAATCTGGAAAGGGTGGGTAAACATGGCGAACAATCACAGTCAAGCTCACAAGCCTTCGTTAGTTCTTGGACCCTGTTTCGGTTGTGAAAATCGGCTCGGGGTTATCGCATTTGCCGCCGAGTCGTCGCGGACAATCCTGACTCCATAGCAAACATTGACTCCGTGAAAAAATGCGTCTCAAGAACGAGAGAACACAGTTGGCTGAGACAACACGGTTGATTTACTCCATTCGTACTTATTGATGATTTTTTATGCGACGGCTGAACTTGGCTGCCGCAAACTTGGTTGAGGAAACAACTTCTATGATTATTCGCAGCCCACGCACGAAGATGAATTACAAATTTCGATTTGTCAGGGTCGCCCTTTTGATTGCCTGCTTTTCTGGCCCCTTATTGTCTGGGCCCCTCTTAGCCCAAGAGAAAGCATCCGCTCAACCTGGCAAAAAGCCCACCGCCAAAGTGTCGAAACAAGTGTCGAAACAAGAGAAGGTTGACGAGAAAAAGTTGGGGGAAAAAAAGAATTCATCGCAAAAGAAGTTGACGAAAAAAGACGCCGCCAAACGGGGACAAGACCAGTCCAAAAAAACCGAAAAGAGACTCGATTTGATTGAGTCGAAGCTCGACAAATTGGTTGACGCGGTTTCAAAAATAGCGGAGAGCAAACCACCTTTGCAATCCAAAGAAACGCCCTCCCAATCCGGAGATTCAGAGAAAGACAAAACAAAAAAGCCTGCCCAAAACAGCAATAAAAAAGCGACAACTTCAGACAAGAGCGAGACTGCCGCAAAGCAAACAGATACCGGACAGAAAGATCCCACCCCCGATAAGCCTGAAGAGAAACAGCCCCCTGCCCCAGTCGCCAAGCTTCAACCTGAATGGCTTAAATCGCTGCCGTTTCGATCAATTGGTCCCGCCAACATGGGCGGGCGAGTGACCGATCTTGAAGTTCACCCGAGTGACCCGTCGTTGTGGTGGATTGCGACCGCTGGTGGTGGAATTCTCAAAACAGAAAATCGCGGTACGACTGTCGAGCACCAGTTCGACAAGCAGTCGACCGTTTCGATCGGAGCCATTGCCAGCGATCCGCAAAACAAAAACATCTTGTGGGTCGGAACGGGTGAAATCAATCCGCGTAACTCTGTCTCGTATGGTGATGGCGTTTATAAATCGACCGACGGCGGTAAGACGTATTCGAACATGGGATTGAAAGAGACCTATCAAATCAGTTCAATAATGATTCACCCCAAGAACTCGGATGTGGTCTACGTTGGCGCTCAGGGACGCCTTTACGGCACGAACGACGCACGCGGCGTCTACAAAACGATCGATGGAGGCAAGAATTGGGAAAAGGTATTTTACCTCGATGAGCGAACGGGCGTGATCGAAATGATCATGCACCCCACAGACTCCGAGACATTGATCGTCGGAATGTGGGATCGAAAACGAGACGAGTTTGATAGCTGGCCTGGAAGTGTAGCCAAGCCTGAGGGCGTTGACGGATATGACCCGATTCGAAAATGGGGGCCGAAGGCCGGACTCTACAAGACGACGGACGGCGGCAAGAATTGGAAGAAACTAACGGCGGGTCTACCGACTGGCATGACCGGCCGGATTGGGCTGGATTGGCAATCAAAATCACCAAACGTTATTTTTGCAATTGTTGATTGCGAAGATATTGGAAAAGGGCCAAAACCATTTAACGCCTTCTTAGGATTGGTCGGACAGGATCGTGATGGTTCGCCGGTAATCACGCAAGTGATGCCTGGCAGCCCTGCCGCAAAGCAAGACTTCCAAGTTGGAGACGTTTTGGTCTCGGCCGATGGAGCAAAGCTTTATCAGTTCGAAGGATTACTTGCTGTGTTGCGAGACAAAGAACCCGGAGAGCGTATTAAATTGTCGGTAAAGCGGGGTGACGAGATGCTGGAAATCGCTCCAATACTCGACCTTCGACCAGGCACGCAAGGCTCAGCTGCGGAGCCTTTTTACGGCATCGTAGGCAAAGACGAATCTGAATCCATCGTGTTGTCTGAAGTGACCAAAGCAGGGCCGGCAGATCAGGCCGGACTGAAGGTAGGCGATACGATTACTACCGCCGCCGGCAAGCCACTTAAGGATTACAAGACTTGGGTCGGTGGCACAAAAAACCTGGCGGTCGGTGACAAAGTGGAGCTTGGCATCACGCGTGGCAAAGAGAAACTCACGATCAGTGTTACGCTAGGCAAACGACCAGGCTCAGGCCCAAGGTCATCTGCGATCATGGGCATCCAAGGTGCCGACAATCCGAAAGGCGGAGCAAAACTGACCCAGATCACGAAAGACGGACCCTCCGAAAAAGCCGGCTTGAAGCCCGATGACATCGTCGTCAAGGTCGGTAACAAGGAGATCAAAACTTACAACGATTTGATTTCGGAAATCCGAAGTCGCCAAGCCGAGGAGGTAATGCCCGTTGAAGTCAAACGTGGCGAGAAAGTCGTCGAGCTGAAAGTCGTGCTAGGAGATCGAAATGCCACCCAAGGCGATCGCCCTTACACCTATTCGTATTTCGGTCAACGTCCGAATGTTCAGGATCAGCAAGGCTCCGACGGCTATCGCTATGGAGGAATTTACAAATCGACGGACGCTGGCGAGACTTGGCAACGTGTCAATTCGCTTAACGTGCGACCCATGTACTTTAGTGAGATCCGCGTCGACCCAAGCGATGCTCAACGAGTTTACGTCTTAGGCGTTTCGCAATTCCAGTCCAAGGATGGTGGCGTTACGTTTACTAGCGACATGGGAAGAGGTGTTCACTCCGACGCCCATGATCTCTGGATCAACCCCAATGACGGTCGCCATATGATAGTAGGATCCGACGGAGGCTTTTACGTGACCTACGACCGGGGCAACCGATGGGATCACATCAACACTGCGGCGATCGGACAGTTTTATCACGCGACCATCGCGCCGACGAAACCGTACAAGGTTTACGGTGGGCTTCAAGACAACGGATCTTGGGGAGGCCCAGCCATTGGGTTAGCAGGCGGTCCACTCAACGAAGATTGGATCTCAGTCGGCGGCGGTGATGGCTTCGTTTGTCGCGTTGATCCGGAGGATCCTGAAACTGTCTATACCGAAAGCCAAAACGGATCGATTTCTCGACGGAATCTACGTACCGGTGCTGGCGCTTCCATTCGTCCACCACGAGTCGAAGGCAAGAGCTATCGATTCAATTGGAACACACCCTTTATCCTCTCGAATCACAACTCCAAGATTTTTTACAGCGCTGGCAATTACGTTTTCCGATCACTTGATCGTGGTGATGACCTGCAGATCATCTCGCCGGAACTGACGAAGACTGACCGGGGTTCGGGAACCGCGTTAAGCGAATCACCGATCGACCCCAATGTTTTGTACACCGGCACCGATGACGGTGCCCTGTGGGTGACTCGCGACGGCGGTGCAAATTGGACGGACATTTCGGACAATTTGGGAGTTGACCCTCGGTGGGTTGCAACCATCGAAGCGTCGCGATTTGAAGCCGGACGAGTTTATGTTTGCTTGGATGGCCATCGATCCGACGACGATCGGCCACACGTGTTCGTGTCAGAAGACTTCGGTGCAACATTCTCCAATCTGGGCGCCGATTTACCGCGTGGCTCATCACGCTGCCTACGGGAGGACACCGCAAATCCGAATTTAATCTTTTTAGGGACTGAATTCTCGTTCTGGGTTTCCATCGATCGCGGAAACAACTGGTCACAATTCAACCAGTCGCTTCCGACCGTCGCTGTTCATGAAATTGCAATGCATCCGGATGTCTCGGAGATTGTTCTGGCCACCCACGGCCGCAGCTTGTGGGCGTGCGATGTCTCTCCACTGCGTAGTCTCACTCCTGAAAAACTGACATCCGAAGTCGCGTTGTTGAAACCGGCTGACAAGATCCGCTGGCGACGCGCTTCTCGAAGAGGCGGAACCAATCGCCGCTACGTCGGAGACAACCCAAGCAATAGCGTTCAGCTGTGGTATACCCTACCCAAGGATGTCAAAAAAGCCTCGTTGCGAATCGACAACATTGCGGGCGAAAAACTTGCCGAATTGAACGGTAGTACGAAAGCTGGTTTGCAAGTCACTCAATGGAATTTGACTCAGGCCAATCGCCAAAGAGGCCGATCATCTGCAGTGCCAAACGGTGACTATCGAATCACGTTGGTGATCGATGGCAAAGAGGTCGCCAAGCAAGTCCTCTCGGTCAAACAGGATCCAACGCTATCACCCGATGCGATATCAGAATCCGAATTCGAATCCGTCCAACGTGAACTCGAGGCCAGCGAAGAAGAGGAAGAGCGCGGCGAGGATAATAACG
>JBLINZ010000133.1:0-13276 GCA_047639375.1 Mariniblastus sp.
TTTTTATTCACAACGTCTTGATATGCGGTGTAATTCAATGCGACAATTTACAGCAATTTTATTGGCTGTCACGGTTCTGGGAGTAGTTGGTTGCGGCGGTTCAGGAACCGCAGGATCTGCCCTCAAGAATTCCAATCAAACTAACATGCAGCGGTTGGCAAATTTGTACATGAAGTACCAGATGAGCCACAAGTTTAATGGCCCCAAAGACGAGGCGTCCTTTAAAGCGTATCTGAAAACGGTCAAGCCCGAGTCGCTCGAATCCATGAGCGTCGATCCGGCGGAAACCGATGCTCTATTCATTTGCGACAGCGATGGTGAGCCCTTTGTAATCAAATACGGAATCCGTGGCAGTTCACGTGGAAGTCAAGAAGCGGCGATTTTTCAAGCGTCCGGATCTGGCGGCAAACGCATGGTTGGGTTTCTCAACATGTCTCAACGGTCCGTTGACGACGATGAGTATGAAACGCTGCTGGGCACCAAGCCAGCCAAGTCGAAAAAGCGATCCAAGAGTTCTGACGATCGGTAGTTCTGACGATCGGTAGTTCTGACGATCGGTAGTTCGTCGTCGCAGTTTGCGGCGGACTCCAAAATCGAACCAAGTTGAATTAGTAAATTTTAATTTCGTCAAGCAAGGTTTTTCATGGATGTCAAAACAGGCGGACATGAACAGAGTGACTCGTCAGCGCCGCTGAGCGTGGGTGAAAAAATTGGCTATGGGCTGGGTGATACGGCATCCAACTTATATTGGAAGCTGTTTGAGAACTTCCAGTTGATTTTCTACACCGACGTGTTTGGGATTTCGGCAACGGCCGCGGCCACGATGTTCTTTGTGACGAAACTCTGGGACGCTATCAACGATCCACTGATTGGATTGATGGCAGACCGCACGCGAACTGCTTGGGGTCGATTCCGGCCCTATCTGTTGTGGTGTTCGCTACCCTTTGCCGTCACCGGAATCTTGACGTTTTACACTCCAGATTTGAGTCCCAACGGGAAACTGATCTACGCTTACGTGACGTACACGCTGGTGTTCATGGCCTACACGGCCATCAACATTCCCTACGGCGCGTTGATGGGAGTGATCTCATCAAGCTCACTCGAGCGGACCAGCGTTTCGACTTATCGGTTCATCCTCGCGTTTTGCGGCGGCTTGATCGTGCAGAAATTCACGGAGCCGCTGGTCGCATTTTTCGGTGGCTACGAGATCCAAATAATCGAAGGCGTCGAGAAAGTTGTGGTGCTCAACAAGCAAGCAGGGTTCTTTTGGACCGTCGTCTGCTATGCCATTGCCGCTGTGATTTTGTTCTTGATCACGTTTGCGACGACCAAAGAGCGGGTTGAACCTGTTCAAAAAGAGAACTCAAAGTTCCGGCAGGACTTCAAGGACTTGCTTCAAAACCGGGCGTGGCTTGTTCTGCTCGCCGTTGGATTGTTTCAAATCCTAGCGGGTTGGACCCGAGGAAGCGCGATTGCGTACTACTTCATCTACTACGTTGATTCATCGTTCGGCAACTTCCTGGCAATTAGCACGGTGGCGGGCATTCTTGGGATGCTGATGACCAAACGATTAACGGCGATCTTCGGCAAGAAAATGTTGATGATTATGATGAATGTTGCCGTTGCAGTTTTGACGTCGATGTTCTTTTTCCTCAAGGCCGATCAAGTCGCGTTGATGTATGGCTTGAATATTACATTGGCGTTTGTTGGCGGCCCGATCCCTGTGTTGCTGTGGGCGATGTACGCCGACGCTGCGGACTATTCTGAATGGAAAACCCATCGCCGTGCGACGGGGCTCGTGTTCTCCGCAGCGACGTTCTCTCAGAAAATGGGTGGTGCGTTGGGGGCCGCGATCCCAGGTTGGATGCTGGGCTACTACGGGTTCCTGGCACCGATCGATGGTGCCAATCAAATCCAAACGCCGGAGACCATCGGCGGAATTATTTTGATGATGAGCTTAGTCCCCGCTTGTTTCCTCTTGGTGGCAGCGGGTGCATTAGCGTTTTACAACATCAACGATTCGACTCTGTTGGTGATTGAAAGCGATCTGCAGAAACGTAAGCAGCTGAGCAAATAATACGGCCTTATCTTCAGAGTCAATCTTTGTGATGCAACGAGATACTAAAAAATTGAATAAGACCCGAGTGAACATAAAGTCGCGAAAGAGACAGGATCCTCAGTCCAGTTCCACTGCCTCTGGGCAGTACGTTCAATTGGATAACGAGGTCTATTTTCAAATTGCCAACAGTCACGCGATGGCACCCTTCTTTATGTCCTTGATCGGGGCCTCGGACCATTGGATGTTTGTGGCCAGCAATGGCGCATTGACTGCAGGTCGGCAAAATTCTGGTAACTCGCTGTTCCCTTATTACTCGTCTGACAAGTTAATCAATTTCGTTGATTCAGCAGGTCCCAAAACGATCGTTCAGTTTCTCGACGAGCGTGGGATCGTCCGGTGTTGGGAGCCGTTTTCGGATCGCCAATCTTATGGGAATTGCGTCCGTAATATCTATAAGAACATTGACGGCAGCAAAGTTCAGTTTGAGGAAGTTAATCTGGAATTGGAGTTGCTGTTTCGGTATAGCTGGGAGTTCAGTGAGCAATTTGGTTTTGTCAGAACGAGTCATTTGGCCAACACCAATAGCCAACCCCGACAAGTCAGCCTGATTGATGGTCTTCAGAATATTCTGCCTTACGGCATGGACGAGATGTTCCAGTTGCGATTCAGCAACCTCGGGAACGCCTACAAAAAGAGTGAACTGGCAGAAGAAGCTGGCGTCGGACTGTTTTACTTAAGCTCGATCCCCACCGACCGAGCTGAGCCAAGCGAAGGACTTCGCGCCACCGTTGCGTGGCAACACGGTTTGGAAAGCCCAGATGTTTTGTTGAGTGATCGGCAGTTGGATGGGTTTAGGCGGGGAGAGTCCGTGGCGCCGGAGTCGGATGTTCGCGGCACGCCGGGCGCTTTTCTGCTCCATTCAAAGTTCACCTTGCCGGCATTGGATTTCAAATCTTGGACGATCGTGGCGGATCTAAAGTACGATCAAGCGGACGTGGTTCAGCTGTGTCATCGGCTGAAGACTGATGATTCCCTGCTGGAAAGTGTGACGGCTGACTTGAATGTAGGAAAAGCCAAACTAGCGGAACTGTTATCGGCGGCGGATGGAATTCAAGTTAGTGAAGACCGTCGACGAAGCCATCGGCATCAATCGAATGTGATATTTAACTTGATGCGAGGCGGCGCCCCTTTTCATGGCTACGACGTTTGTGTTTCTGATTTCGTAGCGCATGTGAAGCTATTCAATCGCGCTGTGTTTGATAAACATCAAGCCGTTTGGGAGTCTTGGGACAGCCCGGCAAAGTCGATCCATGAGATCCGTGAAGCGGTCAAAGTAACTCAAGATCCTGACTTGATTCGAGTTTCTAACGAGTACTTGCCGTTCTGGTTCGCTCGCCGGCACGGAGATCCGACTCGGCCTTGGAACAAGTTTTCAATTGATCTGACCAATGACGACGGTGAGCGTCGACTAAATTACGAAGGCAATTGGCGAGACATTTTTCAAAATTGGGAAGCACTGGGCGTTTCGTATCCAGGTTTTCTAAGCGCCATGGTTTTGCGGTTCCTCAACGCCTCGACGGCAGATGGTTACAACCCTTATCGAATCACGAAATCAGGATTCGATTGGGAGCGGCCTGATCCCAGCGATCCATGGGCAAACATCGGATACTGGGGCGACCACCAGATTATCTATCTCCAAAAACTAATGGAGTGGATGCAAAACTTTTCCCCTCAGCAATTTAGAGAGCAACTGACAAGCGAAACGGGAGTCTACGCAGATCTTCCGTACCGGATTCGGAGTTACGAAAAAATACTGGAAGATCCGTGTGAGACGATTGACTACGACCATGCCGTCGAGAAGCAGATTGAACAGCGGGTTGAGGCGATTGGAACCGACGGACAATTGTTGACGAATCGTCAAGCCAAATTGCATCGCGTGACCTTGTTGGAGAAAATGCTGCTGCCGGCTTTGGTCAAGATGTCGAATTTTATTCCCGACGCAGGGATCTGGTTGAATACACAGCGGCCCGAATGGAATGACGCGAACAATGCACTCGTGGGCGACGGGGCGTCCGTCGTCACGGTTTGCTACCTTCGTCGTTTTCTTCGGTCGTTGGTTGAGACCATCAAGACGTGCGGCGTGACGTCGTTTGAAGTTAGCGCCGAAGTGATGGGATTGTTTGCGGATGTTGAGAAAATTCTCGAATCGAATTTGCAGAATTTGGCGAGTGGGTTTTCCGATCAAACGCGTCGCGATTTCGTAGACCAATTACAAACAGTCGGGTCAAACTACCGTGGTGTGCTGTATGGCATTGGATTTAGTGGTGAGTTCAGCGAACTCAGTGCTGACCGCCTCGAGGCATTTGGCGACCGATGTGTCGAATACCTTGAGTCGACCATTAGTCGCAACCGGCGAGAAGACGGGCTGTATCATTCGTATAACTTGGTCGCATTTGGCGAGTCTACCGTCGAGATTGAACGCTTGCGAGAAATGCTTGAGGGGCAAGTTGCCGTCTTGAGTTCTCAATGGCTGCAGCCTGCGGAGGCGATCGAAGTCTTGACGGCGCTGCGGGCCAGCAAACTCTATCGCGAAGACGTGAGTAGTTATCTGCTTTATCCTGATCGAGACCTGCCAACCTTCATCGCCAAAAACTGCATTGACTTGGCGTCGGCTGAGGCGTCTTCGCTGATCCAGACGCTTGTGCAGTCAGGGGACGAGCGAATCGTTCTCCGCGACGTAAGCGGGCAGTATCGTTTCAACGGTGATTTCAGAAACGCCCAAGATTTAGCGGAGCGTTTAGAACAAATTCGCAGCGATTCGCCCGAATTTTCCGAGGCGATTGGTGCAGGGAGAGATCAAGTCGCTGCGGTGTTTGAGGAGACGTTCGAACATCGTCGATTCACGGGCCGCTCAGAGACGTTCTTTGGTTACGAAGGTTTGAACAGTGTCTATTGGCATATGGTTTCGAAACTGGGGCTCGCCGTCTTGGAGACGCATGATCGCGCTTCTCAAGCTGGCGCACCGGCTGAGCAGTTGAATGAGCTCAAGCAGTTCTATCGCGAGGTTCGAGAAGGGCTGGGCGTCCATCGTTCGCCAGCCAGTTATGGAGCTTTCCCAACGGACCCTTATTCGCATACGCCAGGCACCGCGGGAGCTCAGCAGCCTGGGATGACGGGGCAAGTCAAAGAAGATGTTTTGGCGAGAATGGGCGAAATCGGCGTCAGGATTCGAGAAGGCGTGATGGTGCTGGATCCGTCATTGTTTGAAGAAGCGGAATTCTTGACGGCTCATTCCACCATGAAATTCACGGACATTGACGGGAAAGCCAGCGAGTTGTCACTTTCGCCTGGAAGTTTCGCGTTCACCGTCTGTCAGGTTCCATTCGTTTATCGCTTGAGCGAAATTACGGAATTGAAAATCCACCGAGTCGGGCAGGATACTCCAACGAAACGTCGGTGCAATCAACTGACGCTCGAAGAATCTCGTAGCATCTTTGAACGTGACCAAACCATCACTCGTGTTGAGTTTAGCTTCTCGCCCGTGAATTAGTTTTTTGTGTTGTGACTGAAGAGTGAGTGTCAAAATTTGCTCGCCCAATTGGCGACGAATTTGGTTTGCGTTCCATCGTCGCCCGGCGTGTTCCTTCATTGGCCGTGGCCCTGACAGGGTCTTTTTAATCAATCAGTAATTGTGTGATGAATCGGATAAACAGATGAGCTCCAAAAAGGTTTCGTTGCGGAATTTGGTATTCTGTTTGTTGATTTCCTGTTGTTGCCAACCGGTGGTTGTCGCTCAGGAATTGGGTAAATCAAAATCGATTCCGGTTTCGCTTGGAAAACTGGACGGCCAATGGAAATTGCTTCGCAGTGGTCAGCATTATTTGGTCAAGGGTGCCGGCGGTGAAGGCGAGCTTGAACTGTTGAAGTCTTCTGGCGGGAATTCCAATCGGACTTGGGGAGTCGATGAGGGCACGCAAGCCCGGTTGGACGAAGCCCATCGGTTGGGGCTGAGCGTTGCCGTAGGTATCTGGCTTGAGCATGAAGGGCCCGAGTTCGACTACTCGAATCAAGCGAACGTGGACGAGCAGTATCGCAAAGTTATTGAGGCGATCCAACGTTACAAGAACCATCCAGCGGTCTTGGTGTGGGGGATTGGAAACGAGATGGAGGGTGGCAACGGTGAGAATGTCGATCTCTGGAGGCACATTGAGAAAATTGCCAGTGAAGTCAAGAAGATCGATCCCAATCACCCAACCATGACGGTGATCGCGGAAATTGGCGGTGGCAAAGTCCAAGCGATCAATAAGTATTGTCCAAGTCTCGATATCATCGGAATCAATTCCTACGGTGGTGCAGCGTCGTTGCCAGATCGCTATCGTAAATCAGAGGGAACCAAGCCTTATCTCGTGACTGAGTTCGGTCCGATCGGTACTTGGGAAGTGCCCAAGAACAATCTGGGAGCGATTGAAGAGAAAACGAGCACGGCAAAATCTGAGACTTATCGTAAGAACGCCCAGATCATTGCGGGCGATCAGGAGCTTTGCCTGGGCAGCTATGCGTTCTTGTGGGGCAATAAACAAGAAGGCACTGCAACCTGGTTTGGCTTGTTGCTCGCTGACGGCAAGAAAACGGCCGGCGTGGATGTCCTCACGGAACTGTGGACTGGACAGCCGCCTGCCAATCGTTGTCCAAAGATTGAATCCATGTTACTCGTTGGCAATAGTACGGTTGAGCCGGGGGCCAAGATCCAACTCCAGCTCAAGGCGTCTGATCCGGAAGGCAAGCAATTGAACGTACGGTGGGAGTTGATGGCGGAGGCGAGTAGTTACGTTACTGGCGGGCAATTCCAAGCAACTCCACCGACCTATCCCAAGAATATTGTTCAGTCCGATTCCAGTTCGGCAACCATCGAGATGCCGAAATCTGGCGGAATCTATCGAGCCTATGCGTATGTCGACGACGGCGAAGGGGCCGCCGCGACCGCCAATATTCCGCTTTTTGTTAGCACTCCTGAATCGAGACAACAAGGTCTCAAGGTTGCCCTGCCATTTACCCTGTATGACGAGCCCGGAGGAATTGCGGCTTATGTGCCGACGGGTTGGATGGGCAGCGTGGATGCCATCACGGTCAAGGAAGACTGTACAATCGCCCCGAAATCCGGCCAGCATTGCATCGAAGTTAAGTATTCAAAAAACGATGAATGGGGGGGAGTCGTGTGGCAAAACCCGCCCGGAGACTGGGGCGACAAACCAGGTGGCCTCAATGTCGAAGGAGCCAAGAAACTAACGTTTTGGGCCAAGGGCACCACTGGCGAAGAAAAAGTTAAATTCGGGTTTGGTTTGCTCGGTAAGGAAAAGACTTATTTCGATACGGCCAAAGACGAAATGGAAATCAAACTCAGTGCTCAATGGAAGCAATTCACCTTCGACGTTTCGACAGCCGATTTGACTCGAATCAAGACTGGATTCTTCTGGACCGTCGCCGGCCAAGGCCAACCCATGACTTTCTATCTCGATCGGATCGTCTTCGAATAGAAGCGAATGACTTGGACTAGATTCCGATCAATTCATTTATCGTCACAAGTCTTTGATCTGGCAAGACGAGGCGGCGCCTTGATTGGAACCCCGACGCGTCGTAGGATTTTGCATCAAGCAGTGCAAGTCAACAAATTTGTGTGCGTTTTGGCTTTGATGATAATCATTTTTGCTTGAACCCTTGGTATGTTCGTACCCAGCTTGGCAAACAAGTGCGGCCCATTGCGCGATTGGTCAGAACACCGAAGTATCGTTCCATGGTGACGCGATCTTCCATTATTTGAGTTCCAAAATATGACATTTTGTTCTCAATTATTCCTTTTGAACTCAGGCGGCCAACCGTTTGTTTTCGATGGCCACGTGTTGTGAGCACTCGCTCTTTTTAACGCAACACCTTACGGCTCCCGGCGCAAAATCCTGGTCAGCGGGCAGATTGTTCGCCTTTCGCTCCGTCGAAAGAGTATCGATTGACAGTCCCTCTCGCTGGTACAAATAACTAATTCGCTCGTTGACGGCCAGCATCCAAGGGCTCGGTTGCGAATCAGAACGATCTCACGCGTCAGGTCATCAATCGAGCTGCAGGTCTGATCGGTCGGGGGCAATCGAGCTGTAGGTCTGATTGGTCACCATCCGTCAAGTAATTTTTACCGGCGAGAAACAACGTCGTTTGATTGTCTTTCGACGGAGCGAAAGGCGACCATCGATCCTGGAAGGATCGCAGATGGACAGCCGGGACAGCTGGGGCAGCTGGGGCAGCCGGGACAGCCGGGGCAGCCGGGACAGCCGGGGCAGCCGGGGCAGCCGGGGCAGCCGCGGCTTGGGAGGCAGTTAGACCTCCGGATGATGAGATGCATGGAATTTGTTTAAATTCGAATGTGACTATTGTGAGCGCTAACTTCTTTTGGCGCAACACCTTATGACTCCTGACGCAAGATTCTAGTTAGCGAGCTGGACACTTAAATCGGCTCTGCCTCGCTGACTGGCCTGAGGGGTGTCTACTCGAAGCGATAGATCGTTTAACGAATAACCGGCAGGCGACGGTGACGATTGCTAAGCGGTGGTTGGCGAGTGAGAGTGCGCATCCATTGCCGGCAGGCAAGCCAAGAGAGCACTTCCTGGCTTACGCGTCGGATTCCCCTAGACGCCCTCAGCTCGGTCGGTTTGAAACAGTTTCGGCCTCGCCAAAACCAACCGAATTAACAGCAACCAGAATCGCCACAGCAATCTGACTGATCGGCGACGGGGAGTGCTTCGAGTCCACATGAATCGGGTGCGAGGCAAGCGGTATGTTTGGGGGCGACGGTTAAGCGGACGGTTGCATCAACGAGTTGTGCTGCTGTCAATTCATAAACGCCAATCGTGTCAGTTTGGATTTCGAATTCAACAGGCAGCTCGCCATCCAGTTCGAGCACTGAGGATTTTTCGAGGATCATGGCGAGTTTGTCCGACTTGAGCCGGTGGTCGACATCTTCTGCGACCAACGTTTGCATGACGCAAGAGACTGTCGTTCGACGAATTCCTCCGCAGTCAACGAAATCCTTGGTGACCTTGCCAATTTCCGTGACATGGAAATGGGCTGCGACTTTGTTGCCCGAGTTAAATTGAATCTCGAGTGCTTTGTCAGCGTTTTCTGATAAGGCTTGGGTGAGTTCGTTGAGGTTCATGGAAGATTGCCATTGGAAAGGCTGAGTTAGGTAAACAGACGTTTGTTTCTACGGGATAATGTTAGCACCGACTGATCAATGATCAACCTCTGATGGCCTGAGACGGGCAAAGCCAAGGTAGGAGGCTCATGTAAACCGTAGAAAGCGTTGGCTTGTTTCATCTTGTTGGGTCCTCGATGCCTCGTCAGTTTTGTCAGTGTTGAACGAAAACAGACTCAGACTCAGACTCAGGCACAGGCGTCAAAGACTACGTTTCTCGATCAAAAGATCGGGTTTCAAGGTTTTATGGAATTGAGTTGCCGAGTCGCGACGAGGCGATGGCTTCTTTAGATTTTCATAAGGCGAAATCCCCGGTAAGGCCTGATTGAGCGTCAGCAATGGTAACCCGAATGCGTCAGCGAGGAAGCGTCTCGTTGGTGTCTCACGTGCAAGGGGCAATCGCCCTCGCCTACAAACGCTTTGCGTATGGCACTGACGCCTGCCGGCTAATCTTTAAACGATCCATCGTTTCGCATCTTTAATCAATAAGCCCGCAAGCGAGGACGAACTCCCATTATAAAGGGGTTCCAACGAGGGCACGTCCTCGCTAACTCGTCGGGATACCAGAAATGTCACGGCCTCGACGGGGCCTACTCTGGCGAATCCGGCTGGCAAAAGTTACTTTAGATGGCTTTGACTGCTGGATTGAAGGCGTTGCCGATCACTCCCAGCGAGAATTGTTTAACTTTGAAGTGTTCTCATGAATTTGGATTCTAACGTTAAACCTCAAGAAGATATTTTCAACGTGCCCAATAAAATATCGGCCGCACGTTTGGTTTTATCATTCGTGTTTTTTGCCCTCGTTCCATTTCAACTGTATTGGGCTGCGTTCATCGTATTCGTGATCGCGGCAGGCACTGATTGGGTCGATGGGTGGTACGCTCGCAAGTACAATATGGTCACGAAACTCGGTAGAGTTTTGGATCCGTTTTGCGACAAAATTTTGATTTGTGGCGCGTACATCTTGTTGGCGGTCGAAATGGATGGACTGTTTCCCTGGTACGGATGTGTTGCCGGTTGGATGGCGGTGGTCGTGGTCGGACGCGAATTGATGGTCACGGTGTTGCGATCCATGATCGAAGGCGCAGGGGGAGACTTCTCTGCCAAGCTGGCTGGAAAGCTAAAGATGGGATTTCAGTGCATCGCCGTGGGTGCCTGTCTGGTGGGTCTCGCAATGAAATTGGGCTCGCCGACTGGATTAACCGCTGCTAGCGCGATCCCTGAATGGTTGCATTGGACCATCGTGGTTTCTGTTTGGCTGTCAGTTTTGTCGACGGTCCATTCGGGCTGGCTATATATTATCGGAGCGGCTAATTTCATCAAGCAATGACGTCCAAGAGCATTGGCGGATGTCATTCGACTCTCATTTTCTTCGACGATGATCCGGGTGCATCATTCATTCGTCGATAGTTCTATTCCGTTTGGCAGCTACTTGTTCGAGTCCCTCGTAGAACCACCCACCCTGTCGGGATGCTAAATTAGCCCATGCTGAATCTCTTGTTCTACTTTTGCTTTTCCTCACTGATCGTGGTGAGCTTGCTGCTTTGGTGGCTCGCTCAGCGGCGCGTGAAACGTGGTGGCAGGCTTTTAGAACAACGCTGTTCGGTGGATTCTCCGCTAGGAATGATCGATGTGATCGCGATGTTTTTCCTGTGGATCGGTGGGCAATTTATCGGGATGCAAGTCGCGATCGGGCTGCTTGGAATTGGCCCCGGCGGACTATTGGCAGCCGAAGGGCCTTTGCTTTCCAAAGCCACGTTGATCGTTGCGGCCAGTCAACTCATCGTCACCTTCTTTGCGATATTGTTGTTTTTGATCCGGTATCGACTGCTTTCAGTCGTCGGAATTCAGCCGAAAAACTTGGTAGTGGATCTTAAACTAGGGCTGGTTTCGTTCGTGATGGTGATTCCTGGGATTCTGATTCTTCAATGGATGCTGGTCCAACTATTTAAGTACGAACATCCGACGATGGAGATGCTGGCTGAGAATGCAACTCCGTTGACGCTGGTGGCTGCTTGGTTTTCTGCGGTTATTGTGGCGCCAATTTGCGAGGAAATCTTTTTTCGCGGCATTCTTCAAGCTTGGCTGCAGCGGGGCAAAGGCGGCGATCCAGAGCGTCTTTTGATTGGAGGGTGGGACGAACGTGAAAGTGATGGTGGCTCGAAACGGATTTCTCGAAAACTTGATCTCCCAGTGTTAGACCCCACCGACTCTAGCGTCCTGGCCGAGCCGGCGCAGTCGAGCAATCCCTATCAAGCTCCTGGCGATGTCAACTCGAAGATAGTCAGTCGAGCCCCCAGTGGTGGGCCATGGCCGATTGTGATTTCGTCTTTGTTGTTTGCCCTAGTGCATGTGGGACAAGGCCCGGCACCGGTCTCACTATTCTTTTTCGGGATTGCGTTGGGATACATTTATCAACGGACCCGCAGTATCATACCCTGCATCATTTTGCATATGATGTTGAACGCGTTCAGCCTGTTTTGGTTTACACTCAATGTGTTTTGGGAGCAAACCTAGGGGCACCTCTGGGCTTGGGGGCGTTGTCGATTAGCTGATGTTACGTTTGAGCCTTTGGAATTACACTTCGATTTTTTGATGGGTTGGAAGCATGGCGATTGGATTTGGAATTGTTGGTTGCGGAATGATCTCTGATTTTCACGCGAAAGCAATTGGTGAAATTCGGGGTGCGAAATTTGTTGCTTGCTTCGACCGGAGAATCGATTCCGCAAATAGGTTGGCGGAGCAATATAACGCCAAGGCTTATGACAATCTCGACGAAATGTTGGCTGATCCCGATGTCGATATCGTTACCATTTGTACTCCCAGTGGCGCCCATATGGAGCCTGCCGTTGCGGCGGCGAATGCGGGTAAGCACGTGATTATCGAAAAACCGCTCGAAGTCACCTTGAAACGCTGTGACAAGATTATCAACGCGTGTGAGAAGAACAACGTCGTCTGTTCGGCAATTTTTCCTTCTCGATTCCACCATGCCAGTCAAACGCTCAAGTCCGCAATTGATGCGGGCAAGTTTGGCCGATTGTCGTTAGGCGATGCCTACGTCAAATGGTTTCGTACTCAGGAATATTATGACAGCGGTGCCTGGCGGGGAACGTGGGCTCTCGATGGTGGTGGAGCATTAATGAATCAGGCGATTCACAGCGTGGATCTACTGGCGTGGTTGATGGGGCCGATCGAGTCGATTACGGCGCACACATCAACGATCGCTCACGAACGAATTGAAGTCGAGGATGTGGCCACCGCCACGATTCGATTCAAAAACGGAGCGCTGGGAGTGATCGAGGCGACCACCGCAGCATTCCCTGGGATGCTAAAGAAAATAGAGATCCACGGAAGTCACGGATCGGCAGTCATCGTAGAAGAAGACATCGAGAGCTGGCAGTTCGCCAAGATGACGGCGAAGGACAAAAAAATCGCAGCCAAATTTGAGTCGGTTACAAAGACCGGCGGCGGAGCGGGTGATCCCTCGGCAATCGGGCACGCTGCCCACGCCCATCAGTTTCGTGATGTGATCAAGGCGATCAAGAATGGAACCAAGCCTGCGATCGATGGTCCTGAGGGACGGAAGAGCGTTGAGATCATTCTGGCAATCTATCAAGCCGCGAAAAGCGAAAAGATCGTCAAGCTGCCGCTGAAAAGAGATCCCGTCTTAAAGGCAAAGCCCCAATCAACCAAGTAGACTTAGATGTCGAACAAAAAATCAAAATCGAAGTTGTCAGCGAAACGCCAGGCTCGTCGCAAGATAGTTCAGTCATTGGACGCTGGGCTGTTGGGCAAGCCACGCGTTACGCGGGCGGACCGGCATGTCATGGTGGCTTTGGTGCTTACCAGCTTGGTAGCCGGAATTTTATTTGTCATCAACTGCGAACGATCGACCAATCGAGCGCAGGCATCGCAAATGGAAATTGGAACTAGTCTGCATGGCTGGCCCTTGGTTTTTCTTGAGCGGCGTATGGAAACCC
>JBLINZ010000134.1:0-13256 GCA_047639375.1 Mariniblastus sp.
GTTCTACAACCGTGCGTTTGGTAACTACTGGTGGGCTTATTGGATCATGGTCAGTTGCAATGTGCTCGTCCCTCAGGTGTTCTGGTTCAAAAAAGCCAGAACGACGCCTTGGTTCATGGTCATCATTTGCATCTTTGTGAATATCGGAATGTGGTTCGAGCGATTCGTGATTACGGTCACCTCGCTCTGTCGCGACTTCGTTCCCTCGAGTTGGGCTTATTTCCATCCGACTTGGATCGACCTGTTGATGTTGATCGGAAGTTTTGGCTTGTTCTTCACCTTGTTCGCGTTGTTCTGCCGATTCCTGCCAGTCATTGCGATGGCGGAAGTCAAAGGGATCATGCCCCGTGGTGACGATCATCATTAATTGAGAGTGCGTTGTTTTTCGGATTCGCAAGAATCCGCGTCCGGCGAAATTCTGCCGGACAAGCTGACTGGCTTGAAAGCTACATAAAAGACGGAAGAAAAATGGCTGAAGAAAACACGACTGACACCACCCAAGAAAATTCGAAGCTCGTTGGATTGCTCGCGCAGTTTGATGATCCGGATTCGCTGGTCCAAGCTTGCGATCAAGCACGCCAAGCCGGCTATACCAAGACCGACGCCTACTCACCGTTTCCTGTGCATGGAATCGATCCGGCGATTGGGATCAAGCGAACAATCCTGCCGATGATCGTGTTGAGCGTCGCGTTGGGTGCGGTCGTGCTCGGCCTTGGAATGCAATGGTATACCAACGGCGGGATGCAGAACGTCTCCACGGCCGAATCACCTATATTCCCTGGTTATCAGTTCAAAATTTCTGGTAAACCGATCTTCAGTTTGCCGGCCAACATTCCCGTGACCTTCGAAGTCATCGTACTTTCGAGTGCCTTCGCGACGTTCTTTGGAATGTGGTTCCTCAACAAACTCCCGATGCTGTCTAACCCGCTACATCGAATTTCGCGGTTCAAACGGGCCACCAACGATAAATTCTTTTTGATGATTGAGCAGGGCGACAAACATTTCAATCGCAGCTCGACTGAATTGCAACTCAACGAATGGGGTGCAGTTGCAATCGAAGAATGCCGTCAAGATTTGACCGACAACAAGCTCCCAAGCTGGTTGCGATTGGTCGCCTTACTCGGTGCCGTGATGCTGATAATTCCTCCGGTTGTGATCTTCCGAACAATGGGCATGACGAATCGTGCACCACGCTTGCACTTCATGCCCGACATGGACTGGCAAGAGAAATCCAAGACACAAACCCTGAGCCCGATTCTGGCCAAAAAATCCTTGTTTGCAGATGATCGAGCCATGCGACAGCCGGTGGAGGGTTCCGTCGCCCGTGGCCAACTCCAAGCCGACACGGAAATGTATCAAGGCATCAAGCAAGATTTCACGCCAACGATTTCGGTCACGGCAACGGTGGCCTCGGCACGAACAAGCGTGGGGAACGCCCAAGACGAAGCCGCGGCTCCGGCACCGGCTGCTGAGGACGTCAGCAAGTACATCACGGAATTCCCAGCAGGCATCGAAGTCAACGCTGAACTTTTGGCTCGCGGTCAAGAACGATTCAACATCTACTGCACCGCTTGCCATGGATATTCTGGCAACGGTGATGGACTAGTCAATCAACGTGCGTTGGCCTTGGCGGCCACCTCCAAGGCAACTTGGACGAAGGCCAAATCAATGCATGATCCGCTCGTCGAAGACGACGCGAAAAACCCGGTCGGTCGAATTTTCGACACGATCACTAACGGCCGAGCCACCATGGGTCCTTACGGCGACCAAATTCCAGCGGCCGATCGCTGGGCGATTGTGGCTTATGTCAAAGCCCTTCAGGAAACGGGAATCGAACCACCGGTTGTTGTCTCCGAAGAAGAACCTGCAGATGCTGAAACAGCCACTGAGACAGAGAAAACTGACGACGGAACCGACCCCCAACCCTAGTTTGAAATGGGTGGCCTGGGTGCCACACGACCCTCCGTCGAAATGCCACACTCCATTCGACACGACAAACGCGAAACCAAGAGTTCAGTAACAACAAATCAAGATCTGAAATGCACGAAACTCGACCAGCAAAAATCACATCGCCGATCGTATCCTTGAACGCAGGATACCTTCGCACGATTCCTGTCGCCTTGATCATTGGAGCGATTGGGATCGGCGTGGCGTTTTTTCTCTCACGTGGCCAGGACGATCCGCTGCGGCGATTCCTCCATGTCTACTTGGTGAGTTTCTGTTTCGTGCTATCGATTTCAGTCGGATGTTTGTTCTTTGTGACAATCATGCACCTGACTCGCGCCGGCTGGAGTGCGACCGTCCGGCGAATCGCCGAACTCTACGCAATGTGTGCGTTCCCGTTGTTCATTCTGTTCTTGCCCATACTCGCTACGGTCATCATGAACATGGACACCGTGTACACGTGGAACGTGGGTGGCTGGAGTATTCATGATCATGACGCAGCCGGCAAAGCAGCCAAGGCAACCGCAGCAGCGGCAGAGCTTTCGGATCGACCGCCCATTGAGCAACTCAAAGCTGCGTTTTTGAACAAGTGGTTTTTCACTGGACGAATCATAGCTTACTTCTTGATCTGGGGCGGGATGGCCTGGTTCTTCCTGAAGAACTCATTGGCCCAAGACAAAACAGGCGACAAATCACTGACCGCCAAAATGCAAGCGTATTCTGCTCCCTTCATGATCCTGTTTGCCGTCACCGTCGTGTTCGCGTCCTTTGACCTCGAGATGTCGTTGTCGGCACTTTGGTTCAGCACGATGTTCCCGGTTTACTTTTTTGCCGGGGCGTTTTTGAGTGCTCTCTGCACCATCATGCTGACTGGACTTTGGCTCCAACGCACCGGTCGCATCACTGATGAGATCACGATCGAGCACTACCACGACCTCGGTAAGCTCATGCAGGGCTTCATCATTTTCTGGGGATACATCGCATTCAGTCAGTTCCTGCTGATCTGGTACGCCAACATTCCGGAAGAAACGTTCTGGTACGATTTGCGAATCAACCAACCTGGCTGGAAATCTCTTTCGATGATCCTCCTAGTCGGCCACCTGTTCGTTCCGTTCTTCCTCTTGATGGGACGAACGTTACGACGTAACCGATTGATGCTGACGATTTCAGCGGTCTTTATTCTGATGATGCATTGGGTTGATCACTACTGGTTAATCATGCCGCAAATGAATCCACAGGGCCCTTATACCCTGACGGGCAGCGGAATCCTCATGGATATCAGTTGCACCATCGGAATGATCGCAGTTTATATAGCACTGTTCTGTTTGATCACGCGTAACCGACCACTCGTCGCCTTGCAGGACCCTCGGCTTGGCGAAGCTCTGAACCACGAAGTTCACTAGAGCCGAAATGATTGGCCACCCGAACCGAGCCACTCATTAATTAAGTAGACAACAAGCACGATTTTGAGAACGAAGAAAAACGATGACTGAAACACACACCAGCGGCCATGGCCACGGCGAAGCCCCGTTTTACGACGATATTAATACGCCCGTAATCGTGTTGGTTGGAGCGATCAGCGCTATCGTTACGCTGATCACCATCATGTTTGTCCAAGGCTTGTGTTACCACTGGCAAAACAGCCAAGCGGACAGGCTCCTCGGAAAAACGGATCCCAGCAAATTGCCTGGCGTTCAGGAAGTCGCAGCTCAAAAAGCCGAACTGGCCGGCGCGTCGACGTCGATCGAAGAGGCCATGCAAAAAGTCGTCGCCAACTACGGCAAATAAGTCACTTTGAATCCTACGCTTGCCTCACGGCATTGACCCCTAATCCAATTCACCAACTGAAAACCAGCCCCGATTTTTTGATGAACCATAGACGCATCCCTTACCGAACTCGAATGACTCTGGTCGCGATCATCGCCACCCTGAGCTTGGGTTGGTGTGCCATCGGATTCACTCAAGAATCAACCGACACAGCGGACCCCGATACCACAGGGAGCACACAGCAGACTGAAACAAAACCTGCGAACGATCCATACCAGATCAATGCCCAACCAGAAGCCTCCAAGAACATTGGAGTGGACTCCCAGACTGGCGAGTTCCTGGTCATGGACATTCCGTTTCACGACGAAGAAAATCGCTACGTCAAGATTGGCGACTACTTTGACGGCAAACGGTCTGTGCTGCTTTCGTTCAACTATTCGGATTGCCCGAAACTATGCAGCGTCCAACTGGAAAACATGACTGACTCGCTTCGGCAAATCAAATTCAAAGTCAAAGAAGACTTCCAGGTGGTGTCGATCAGTATCGACCCCAACGAGCAAACTTCACGAGCCAAGAAAACAAAAGCACTTTACGTTGAGCGATACAGCAAGTCTGACCGCCAAGGATCCGATGACGGCTGGCATTTCTTGACGGGCGAAAAAGCAGACATCGATTTGATGGCCGACATTTGCGGATTCCGGTACAAGTACGTGCCCAGCCAGAAACTATTTTCGCATCCTCCCGTGTTCATCTTGATTTCGCCTGAGGGCAAGATCGTAAGATACATTCACGGACTGACTTACGAACCCAAGAGGATGGAACTCGCGTTCCTGGATGCGGCCAAAGGCAAAATCGGCTCTCCGATGAACATCTTGAGCTACGGCGTGTTGAGCTGCTTTACGTTCAATGAGTCGACCGGAAAATACACCTTGCAGGCGATGGCAGTGATGCGAATCGGCGGCGCGACCACAGCATTTCTGCTGGCAATCGGACTCGTCCCGTATTGGTTTTTCCGTCGCGGCAGAAATTTAGATTCCAAAAAAGGTCTCCCGCTGCCAACGGCACCGGCGAGCTCCGCATAACGTTACAGAACAATCACGATCCTTTTGATCAATCCCATTTGAGTTAGATACCAACGATGAACTGGCAATTACCCTTGATGCTCGCTCAGTCGACAGACGAACTTAGAAAACGCACCGAAGCAATTAGCCTCGATGGCACGACCGTTCCTGAATCGTCGTTGGTGCGCGATCCATCGCTGTCGAGCAATCCGTTTGCGACAGAATATTGGTTTCCCCAGAAGGCTTCTTCCTACGCAGGTGAAGTTGACTTTTTGTACATGGCAATCTTCTGGGTGTCGCTTGTATTTTTCGCCGCCATCGTTGGCGTGATGGTTTACTTCTGCATCAAGTATCGTCGCAAAGACGGTGTGATTGATCCCGAGCCAAGCTCGTCGCACAACACCGCGATTGAGATTCTGTGGTCAGTACTTCCTAGTATCATCCTGGTTTGGTTCTTCTACCAAGGTGCCGCGACGTATTTCGACATGCGTGTCCCCCGTCCAGACTCCGAAGAAATCCAAGTCACCGCCAAACAGTTCGGTTGGATTTTCACTTACCCTGACGGCGATCAAACATCAGAATTGCACTTAGTGCGTGACAAGCCTGTCATTTTGAAAATGCAATCCGAAGACGTTCTCCACAGCTTCTTCGTCCCCGCGTTTCGTCAAAAAATGGACATCGTTCCCGGACGCTACACATATGCTTACATCGACCCGATTCTCGAAGGTCAGTATCGTTTGTCCTGCAATGAGTATTGCGGCACGGGTCACTCGAAAATGAAGACCATGTGCGAAGTTCATATCAGCGAAGAAGATCGTAAGATAAATACTAAATGGATAGCTACAGACCACATGCCATGGGAAAACGGTAAACGTATTTACCAAATCCAATGCTCAGGTTGCCATAAAGTCAACGGAGAAAAAGCCACGGGTCCTGCTCTGAACGCGATTTGGGGCGAGAACGAAATCTTGATGAACGGCGACCCTGTCGAAGTCGACGCCAATTACGTTTTGTCATCAATTTGGTATCCTGAAAAAGACATCGTCCAGGGATACGGTCCTGTGACCAAAATGAATTCGTTCAAAGGAATTCTCAGTCAAACCGATGTCAATCACGTCATCGCTTACTTGAAGAAGCTGAAAGCAGAAGGGCCTGCTGAATAGTTGCATCATGGGTTGCCAACGGCAGCCAAGACTCGACCGACGCGGACCTACGAACACACAACACGACAAGCTTAACCGGCTTTAAAAACCAAGGTTGAAATTATGGTAGATTCAGCAGCACGACAAAAATATTTCGGCACCCCCGAGACCCACTTCTTGAATTGTTCCAAGGGTTGGAAATCTTGGGCCTTCACGCTAGATCACAAACGCATCGGGATCATGTACTTGATCGGCGTCACGATCGCGTTGTTCTTGGCGGGAGCGTTTGCACTTGTCCTTCGAACGCACTTGTTCACGTTCGACAGCAAGATGCTTTCCGATGACATGTATAACCAGATGTTCACCCTGCACGGTGCCGTCATGGTTTTCTCATTCATCATTCCCAGTGTTCCAGCCGCGTTGGGGAATATCGTTCTCCCGATGATGCTGGGTGCCAAAGATGTGGCATTCCCACGAATGAACTTGGCAAGTTTTTACTTGTGGATCATCGGAACGGGTTTGCTCTTACTGGCGATTCTCTCCGGCAAAGGTCTCGACACGGGTTGGACCTTTTATACGCCTTACAGTATCGAAACAAACACGGGCGTGATTTACGCGACCTTCGGTGCGTTCGTGCTGGGTTTCAGTTCGATCTTTACAGGGTTGAACTTTATCGTAACCGTCAACACGATGCGGACCCGAGGACAGGGGTGGTTTAAGCTGCCGTTGTTCGTCTGGTCACTTTACGCGACCGCGATTATTCAGGTTTTGGCGACTCCAGTACTCGGTATCACGTTGCTGATGCTGATTGCGGAAAAGACAATGCACATCGGGATTTTCGATCCGAAGTACGGTGGTGACCCGGTTCTGTTCCAGCACTTCTTCTGGTTCTATTCGCATCCTGCGGTTTACATCATGATTCTCCCGGCGATGGGTGTGATTAGTGAGCTGATTTCCGTCTACAGTCAAAAACGAATTTTTGGCTACTCGTTCATTGCGTTCTCAAGTATCGCGATCGCTTTGTTGGGCTTCCTTGTTTGGGGCCATCACATGTTCACCAGTGGTCAATCGCAAGTCATCACGTTGATTTTTAGTGCGATCACGTTCTCGGTGGCGATTCCATCAGCAGTCAAGGTCTTCAACTGGTTGGCGACGCTTTACAAGGGTTCGATCTTGCTTAACACGCCGATGTGTTACGCGTTGTCGTTCATTTTCTTGTTCGGCATTGGTGGCTTGACCGGGTTGTTCTTGGGTGCGTTGTCAGTCGACATTCACTTGCACGACACTTACTTTGTTGTCGCTCACTTTCACTTCGTGATGGTGGGAGGAACGCTGACCGCGTTGCTGGGGGGTGTGTTCCACTGGTGGCCAAAAATTTGGGGCCGGATGTACAACGACATGCTTGGGCGAGTGGGTTGCTTCCTGGTATTCTCTGGATTCAACTTAACGTTTTTCCCTCAGTTCGTGATGGGATCACGTGGAATGCCACGTCGATACGCATCGTACGATCCTGAATTCCAGACATTCCATCAGCTCTCAACGGTTGGAGCCTTTGTCTTGGGACTTGGGATTCTGTTGTCGTTCTTGGTCTTGGTTTACGCTGCGTTCCGGGGTCCTCGTTGTGGAAGTAATCCATTCCGAGCGGCTTCGCTGGAATGGCAATCGACATCGCCACCCGATTTCCATAACTTCATTCAAACACCGATTCTCAACGACCCATACGATTTTGAATCACAGGTTTACGACGAAGAGCTGGACACCTATATTTCACGAGAATTCGCGGATCCAGTCAAAGCTCCGCCACGTAAACACCCGGTTCATCATTAACACGGCGGCAGCGAAAGGGAATCCCGGACGCTGCGATTAGCCGCACATGATGAATCTAAAATCGGAATCGAGCGAGCACTCAACTCCGTGAAAGTCCTTGACTTTCGAACCGAACAGCTATTTTACCCAACAACTATTAGACGAAGATTCCGGAGCCGGAAATGGCTGTTGCCGATACCCATGACACGCACGAGGAACTTGACCACCACGACCATGGTGAGTTCATCGCGCATCACTTTGAATCCCCTGAACAACAGTTCGATTCCGGCAAACTAGGGATATGGTTATTTCTAGTGACCGAAATTCTGTTTTTCGGCGGCTTGTTCGTGGCTTACACGTTGTACCGTGTCAATCATCCCGAGATTTTTGAACAGGCCCACGTGTTCCTGAACAAGTATCTGGGCGGTTTGAATACGATCGTGCTTCTCTTCAGCAGTCTCACAATGGCCTTGGCCGTTCGTGCTGCTCAATTGGGCAAGAACAAGAACTGCTCGGTCTATCTGTTGGTCACCATGGTCTGTGCGACCATGTTCTTGGGTGTCAAAGCCGTTGAGTACAGTCACAAATGGGACATGGGGATTCTCGTCCGAAGTGGCTTTAATCTGACCTATGAGCACGCGGCTCCGACTACGGAAATCGCCAAATCACTTCATATCTCTGATTACCTGGTCTACATCAGCGTGATCCCCTTGATTTTGTTGGTGGGCTTCCTTGGCGCTAGCGCGATCGGCAAACTGACAAACAAAAACATGATGTCGAAATTCATGCTGGGCTTAGCCGTCACCACTGGTGGTTACTTCCTGGGTGCCGTGGTTGGCTTGGTGTTCATGAGTGCTCTCGAAGGCGAAACCTCTCAGGACGACCATGCGTCCAATCAAACGCTAGTCCAACCGCTAGTGCTCCACGCGTTGACCGATGATCAAGAAGGCGACGCAAAGCCTCTCGACGAAGATCACGACACGACGGATGATGGCCACGATAAAACTGCCGGACACGAGGGTGAGCATGAGCACGCCGCGCAAGTTTTTGACGATCACCATCCTGATCCCAAATCACTTAGCCGTGACGTGGGTATCTTTTTTAGTATTTATTACTGCATGACCGGACTGCACGCGATTCATATCCTTGGGGGAGTCGCCGCGTTGGCTTGGTTGTATTGGAGATCGTTGCTAGGCCATTGGCGCAATGATTATTTCGGACCCGTTGATTATGTCGGTTTGTACTGGCATCTTGTCGACTTGATCTGGATTTACTTATTCCCTTTGCTTTACTTGATTGATTGATTGACGTAATCATGTCTGACCAAAACAGCGATCTACCCTCGTTTTGCCATCCCGCCGCACCCAAAATGCTGTTTGCAGTATTTTTCGGACTGATCTTTCTGACCATTCTGACCGTGGTGACTTCGGCGACGGGTAAAATGATGGGGATTCCACCCGCATTCACTTTTCCCATCGCGATGATGATTGCGACCGCTAAGGCATTCTTGGTTTGCGCGTTTTTCATGCACATGTGGTGGGATAAAGGGTTCAACATCCTCGCATTTTTCTCGTCCCTGTTATTTGTTAGCCTGTTCATCGGTATGACGCTTATGGACTCTAGCCACTATCAAGACTCCATCGAAGCCTTCGACGTTCAACAGTTGTCGGGAGTCGAAGTTTCAGACGATTAGGCTCGCGCCAAGAGCACTCGTTTCCTCATCAAAAGGCAGCGGTCGTTCCATGCTAAAACAGTCCATCAATTTGGTTCCGGCCCGTCCGGATTTACACCAAGCTAAATTGGTGTTCTATCTTTTCTTGGCGTCCCTGGGCATGTTTTTCGTTGGCAGCATGATCACCTATTTGATCATCCGCGAGCAAGCGTTTCGGCCGATCGCAGACGCCATCCCGGGTTCGATTTTGACCCAGGGACCCGAAATCTATCAATCGTTGACGCTTCCGGTTTCTTTTTGGGTCAGTTCGATCGCGCTGGTCTTTGTCAGTGTGTTTCTGCAGCGGGCGTGTTGGCTGGTTCACCGTGAACGCCAAGTCGGATTCCGCAACGTGTTATTGTGGGCGATGGTCGCGTCCTTGGCCTTTGTCGGGATCCAATCGTTTGGGATGTACGATTTGCTTTCCCAGCACTTTAGTGCCGACGACGGCTCCACCAAAGTCTACGGCATGTCGTTCACGCTCGCGTTCATTCATGCCCTCCACGTGTTAGGCGGCATGGTCTTCTTGGGATTCGTGATCCGCCAAGCGTTCCGGGATCGATACGACCACGAACGTCATTGGGCCGTGGACCATTGTGCCAGCTATTGGCATTTCCTGGATGTCGTCTGGGCTTGCATGCTGATCACGTTTGTCTTGAGTCGTTGACTCCTGCCGGATCAAGCTCGTTGGGATCCGATGATTCTGCAGGGCATAAGCATTTAAACTTCGAATCGGCATGTTCCTTCCGTTGCCTTCCGGGGAGCCACGGCTTGCTAGTTTTGACGGGCGGGTTTTGTGCAAGGAATCAAGCTGCGATAATGGAGCAGATTCCAGTGCACTCAATCCACGACTCAGGGCAATGACATGTCGCTCTTCGCCAACGCCGAAAAAGCAAATTTTGATGCCGCCAAGCCTCTCGCTGCTAGGATGCGACCCACGAACCTCGATGAGTTCGCTGGTCAACAACATTTTCTTGGTCAGGGTAAATTGCTCCGTCAGTTGGTCGACGCCGATCGTTTAGGGTCGGTGATATTTTATGGTCCACCCGGAACAGGAAAAACGACGTTAGCCAGGATTTTGGCCGGCGAAACCGAACGTGATTTTGAACAGCTGAGTGCGATCATGCACGGGGTCAAGGATCTGCGGGAAGTTCTCACTCGAGCCCGCGACAATCTGGCGACTGGAGGGCGGGGAACCTTGCTGTTCATCGACGAGATTCACCGGTTCAACAAATCCCAACAAGACGCGATGCTGGCCGATGTCGAAGACGGCGTCGTGACCCTGATTGGAGCCACTACGTCCAATCCATTTTTCGCTGTCAACGGTGCCCTCGTCAGTCGTAGCCAAGTCTTCCAATTCGAGCCGCTTTCGGATCAGGAAATCAAGCAGCTAATCAACCGAGCCCTGATCGACCGAGAACGTGGCTTGGGCAAGTTTGACATCCAGATCGACGAGGACGCGATGGAGTTTCTCGCCAAGACTAGTGATGGCGATGCGAGAAAAGCGCTTTCTGTTTTCGAAACTGCGGTGATCGCAGCAGGCGGAGCCGACGTGCTGCAAGGGCAGGGCGATGCCCAAATTCAAATCGCCCTATCCGACATGCGAATGGCAGTTGGAACACGTGCCGTGCAATACGATCCCACAGGCGACGAACATTACGATTGTGCCAGTGCATTGATTAAGAGCATCCGAGGAAGCGATCCAGACGCCGGGCTATATTGGCTGGCCCGGATGCTCGAAGGCGGCGAGGACATTCGGTTCATCTGCCGTCGCTTGATTATTCTCGCCAGCGAAGATATCGGAAACGCCGATCCCCAAGCGTTGCCGCTAACCATCGCCTGCTCACAAGCTTGCGAACAGATCGGATTGCCCGAATGCCAGCTCACTTTGTCACAGACCGTCACCTACCTCGCGTGCGCGCCCAAATCCAACGCCGCCACCGCCGCCATCGGAGCCGCTCGTTCCGACGTGCGAGAAAATAGAGTCCTCCCCGTCCCTCGGCATCTGCGCGATAGTCACTACCGAGAAGCCAAACAACTGGGCCATGGAACTGGCTATCAATACGCTCACGACGAAGCTGATGGCGTTTCCAGCCAAGACTATTTGGGCGTTGACCGAGAATATTACCAACCCGTTGATCGTGGTTACGAAGCAAAAATCAAACAACGCTTGGAAATCATCCGCGAAAAATTGAAAGCGAAGGACTAATCCAATTCATCGCACAATCCGGTGGTGTCGCTAACGCTCAACCACCGGCTAACTTCTGTGATCCTGTCAGGATCGAGTGCCGCCTATCGATTACGCGCTTACGGGCCTGTTGATTGAATGCCCAGTTAAGTGGGGCAATCATAGCCCGAATGCGTAAGCGAGGGAGATCCCTCGTTAGTGGCCCGCCTTCGATCGTAATGCGTCCTCGCTTACGTGTCGGTCTACCATTTTCGCCGGCGGCTCACTAAATCACGCCGGCAAAACCACTTGCTTATCGGGCTACTATTTTTGGGCCATTTGCCGAGCTTTCGTGTGCCGTGACGCATAAGCAGCAGGGCCTCCCCGAAATGACCGGTGCCTAACGGCCCACGGCTTACTAAATCGACAAGCCGTTGACGAGTTTCGCTACCGCCAAAATTAACAAGCGAAGTTACTTCAAATCATGGTGGCAAGATCGTACGATCAACGGCCCACCCAAGCACACAGCTAGCACCCCCTTCAAAAGATATCGCAACGGATCCTAGCTCCTGCTAATCTCTCCACGAATCTGGATCATTGGCCCGCGGCGCCGCTTAGAAATGTCAACAGAAACGGCATCATGAGTGCGACGATGGTTAGGATCACGAGGACGACAACCCAAGTCGGCATCTGCTTCTTGAAATCAGACGCAGACAGGTACTGTCGACAATGAGGACATTGCTCAGCATCGTCATAAATTTCGTCTCCGCAATGCGGGCACGAGACGGTGTAGTCATCGTCTTGCTCGTCATCCATTCCAGATTTTAACCCACTCTTGTTGAACACCTGCAGCCGAAAAGTTGCCAGTTAACTTTGTCGCTCAACCGTCTAGGTTTGTAAATGCGGCAAAGCCAAAATGTGAGGACTGAGATGCATTCTATCAAAAATACGATCGTCGCCGTTGGACTTCTTGGGCTTTCGTTTCTATTTTACCAAGCCTCCTCAAACAACAACGATGACGCGGGCGAGATGGTGCCGCCGCTGGAGATTTCGTACGGCAATGAGACGGAATCCCAAGCTCAAAACCCAATTCAAGAATTAAACGACGCCGGAGGCTCGATCAAGCAGATCGAGATGCCGAAAATTGATAGACCCAACTTTCCGGCACCCAATTTTACGCAGCTCAACGTAAACACATTGAGTGGTGGTACGAATGCCAAGCCATCACCGAGCACGACCTTTCAACCAGTAGCTGGACAAAAATCAAACGATTTTTCAATCGGAACACCAAGCCGTCCACCTGCCAAGGCACCGTCTGACGCCAACGGCTCAGGCTTTCAGCCCAATGATTTTGGTTCCAATCAATTTGTTGCCGCCGCCCCGCCTACCAATCGCCAGCCGATCAGCAACGTAGCTCGTGACGAGCAGCTGATTGAGGCGTTAGACCAAAACACAATTTCCCTCCCTTCAGGCAACTCAGCACCCAAAACATCGCCAATCGAGGGCGACAATGATTCTGCGTACGCTTCTCAAAACTCGACTCCGAGCACGACACCACCCGCTCATTCTAGCGCCTTCAATCTAGGTGGCGGAAACAGTTTCGGCCAATCAAAAACAACCGAAAGTGATTCATCCTACAACCAACTGGTCACCAATGT
>JBLINZ010000135.1:0-13205 GCA_047639375.1 Mariniblastus sp.
CGTTTGTGTCCATCAGCCCACAGCTCGAGTGTCTTGAACGTGATCGCGGTTCGGCCCACGGCAGTATCGATCATGTCCGCGACCACGGCGGACGCAGTCGGCATCTGACCGGCGCCTTGGCCGTGGAAAAAGACTGGACCCACCGCATCGCCTATGGCTGAGACCGCATTGAAGTTGGCTTTGACCTCCGCCAGTGGCTCGCCAACGCGAACCAACATCGGTCCGACGACCAGCTGAATGCCAGAATCGATAAGTTTGGCGTAGGCGATCAGTTTTATTCGATAGCCAAGGTGTTTAGAAAACTGCATGTCGCAATCGTCGATCGAGTCGATTCCCCGTTTGGGGATTTCCGACCAGTGTACTCGGGCTCCGAAGCATAAGTGTGCCAGGATCGCCAATTTTTGAGCGGCGTCGGTTCCGTCGACGTCCATGGTCGGGTCGGCTTCGGCGAGGCCCAGTTCTTGGGCTTGGGCAAGTGCCGATTGGTAGTCGGCTCCTTCGCTGTCCATTTTGGAAATGATGTAATTGCTGGTTCCGTTAAGAATCGCTTGCAACGACACGATTTGGTTGGCGGACAGGCATTGGCTGACATTCGTGATGATTGGAATGCCGCCCGCGACGGAGGCTTCGAAAGCGATTGAGCGTCCGAGCTGCCGAGCTCGGTCAAACAGTTCCGGACCGTGCTCGGCCAGCAAAGCCTTGTTCGCGGTGACGACGTCTTTGCCTGACTCAAGCAAACGCAACGTGATTGTGCGGGCAGGTTCGATGCCGCCGATCAATTGGGCCACGACCTTAACCGAATCATCGTTAATCAGGCGTTCCAAGTCGTCGGTCAAGACGCCTGCGGGCAATTCGACGTCACGGGCCTTGTTGATATCACGAACCACAACGTGGGTCAGCCAGAGAGCTCGCCCCGCGTGCCGACCGGTCCGATCTCCATGGTCAAGCAACAATCTCGCTACGCCTTGTCCAACGGTACCTAAACCAACAATTCCTACGCCGGTTTTATCCATGGTGATCGGTTCTAATTCTAAAAATGTAGTTGGATTTTCTCTTTGAGTTCGCGTCATCCTAGAACGAAACCCGGTTTTTCTCAAGCGAAGGTAGGAACCTTGCGACCAGCGACCACTATCGATCGATTGGGGGCGATGGCTGTGTGTTTTTCGAACGCACCGAGCCGAATGTGAGAAAAGGGTACCCCGACGCATCAGAGCTTGTTGATTAAATATGCGTGGCAATACTGGTTCGATTCATACTGGTTTGGGGATTAACTGGCAGGCGCCAACGCCCCATTGGTTTCGATGGAACAGCGGGAGCGGGGAGATTCATGTGTGTATCAAATCGAATGGCCACCCAGCGAATCCGGGCAGCCGACTGGCGTTTGGCACGATTCCAACGGGGCCAATGGCGAATTCTCAATGTTGAAGTATCAATTGCGTTTAAGGCGACACTGAATCGCGAGGTTGCCACCGATCAACGCTTGAATCGTGTCGCGTAACGGGCTCTCTGGATTATCTGCCTTGTCTTACGCGTTGAACTCGCGCCCTACGGCAATCAATGGGGCAATTCGGGGTTGCGGGGGCGACTTGTATTTGTAGAATATCCGTTCGGCAAGACGTCACTGGTTAAGACGGTGGCAAGGAACCGATTAAAAGCGTGGATGGATGGCTGAGTCTGGTCTAAGGCACCGGTTTTGAAAACCGGCGTAGGGGTAACTCTACCGGGGGTTCGAATCCCTCTCCATCCGCTTTTTTTTCTTGCCTCCTCGGCATCGGTTGCGATTTCGGCCATCATTCTTGGGTCTCTTAGCCCATCGTCATTCAGTCCCCTCTCTGCTTCGCTCAAAAACGAATTCCAGTGATGCGTCTCAGCAAACGCCACGGCTCGAAACGAAGATGCGAGCATTGTTTTGGATTTCTATCCAAGCTCTATCTGCCGCTAACTGATTGGCTGCCGTGACGTATACACGGCGGCCATCAAGTTGTCTTTTTGAGGAATTCCGTCTTGAGTACGATGGCGGTTTTATTGACACGCCCTTCAACTTGGCCGGTGTTTGAGGTCAAGCGAATGTTCTTGACGATCGTGCCGCGCTTGGCGACGAATCCGGTTCCTTTGACGTCTAGGTCCTTGATGATTTGAACGGTGTCGCCGTCAAACAACCGTGAGCCGTTGCTGTCTAAGGTCGGTTCGTCATTGAAGGGGTCATCTTCTGCCCATTCAAGTTGGGATTCGTCCAGATACAGTTGGTCAAATAGATCTTGGGCCCAACCGTTTGAGTTGAGCCGTTTTAACATTCGCCACGAGACGACTTGGATGGACGGAATTTGGCTCCAGGCGGATTCTTGAAGGCAGCGCCAGTGCGTCTCGTCAATTTCTGATTCGCCAGTAATTTGACTCCGACAATTTTCGCAAGCCATCACGCAGTGGTCGGTCGTGGGTTCGGAGACCGGGGGAACTTCGAACACGTTGAGCTCTGAGATCGATTTGCAGAGTTCGCAGGATGCGTTGCTACGTTCGGTAAGTTGAATATCAAAAAAATGGGCCATGATTGGGTGTTTGTAAAATGCAGTAAGGAGAAGGTCATCGAAGAGAAGATGTTAGCGTATGGATTGATACATTTGTCTCTGCCCGTGACGTGGACTCTGGGTTTGGCGGAATCCAATCCTCAACGGCGAGCGGTGGTTTGTATTGAAAAACACGACGTGGTCGGTGTCTGGTAAACGGCCACACAGGAATTCAAGGTACTAAAAAATCGTTGTTGGTAATTCCCCGAATGACCTTGTCACGCCGCTGGGGCCGGCATAGTATCGATTTGATTGAGCAAAACGTTCAATGGATACGACTGACGGTTATTTATAAACACGGGGTAATGCGATGAAAAGTCTGGTTGGTTTGATGATGGTTGCGATCGCCGCTTTGGCGATGGCTGGGTGTCAAGACGCTAAAGAAGAAGCAGCAGCTGTCTCTGGGGACGCGACAAACGTTTCGTTGACATCTGGTTGCTCAGAATGCACTGATTGCGACACGGCCTGCGAAGATTGTGCCCAAGCAACGGCTTGCGCTGGCTGCAGCGAAAACGCCACTGCTTGTGCGGCCTGTGCCGAAGGCGAAACAGCCTGTGCTGGATGTAGCGAGAAGAAAGCCGCGTGCTGTTCAGAGGCTGGGAAATCTTCGACTGCGTGCAATGCCGAAGGTTGTGCCAAGGGCGCTGCTTGTTGTGCCAATTCGGGTGAGAAGGCTGAAGCGAAATGTGCATGCGAAGCCGCTGCTGAGAAGACAACAGAAGTTGCCAAAACGTCTGAAGAGACTCAGTAGTCTCTCGAGCGATGTAGCAACCGTTTGAATTAGAAAACAAAAAGCCTCATGAGAAATCATGAGGCTTTTTTTGTGGTGGAGCTTGGGTGATTTTGCCCGGGCGAGTCAACGCAGATAACGGGCGAATGTGCCGATCTTGCCGGTGTCTGATCGGCTGTCTCACAGCACTTGGGAGAGCAAGTCCCGTGTCTTCTCCAGATCCAATTCCAATTTTCCGAATCCTGCCATTCCGCCGGCGCTGACCGCGTCGGCTTGGGCGTCAGCGTAATTCGAGACGATCATCACGGGCGTCTCAGCGGTTGAGGGTTGGGTCTTGATCGCATTGAGAATGGACATTCCCGCGGTTCCGCCGGCGTCTAGAATTCGATTGATTAAAATTAAATCGAAGGGTGTATCCAAGGCCATTTGTGTCGCTTCGTCGAAGCTGTGGGCGCGCTGGATTTCGACGTCGAATTCACGGCTGAGCAGCTGGGTAATCTGATTGTGGTCCGCGTTGCACTGGCCGACATCAAGGACTTTTTTTGTCACGTCAAGCTCGCAAGAAAGTGGTTGAATTTCGAGCCCAAGTATTCGTTAATGGGGGCGGAGGATCAAGCCCACGCGTTTTAGCCAAGGTAGCCCGGATTTCGTAAGCGAGGGAGAGCCCTGGTGGGTGGCTCGCTTTCAAGGGTTGATCGTCCTCGCGAACGCATTCGGGCTACCATTCTTGCCTTCGGCTCACGATGTCAGCACGCGTTGGGTTGCGGAGGTCAGGCCTTTTTATTCGACGAGACTCTCTCGGATCGCGGCAAGAATTTGTTCGTTGTTCGTCGCGTCGCGGGCTTTCGCCAAAAACTTTGGCTTGAGGCAAAGCTTGGAGAGGGCCGCCAAGATTTTGAGATGATCTTGCCGGCTGTTGGGTGAACCCGTCGTGAAGAAAAACACGTCGGATTTTTCTTTGTTGATCGTGCCGTAATCGATGGGTGCGGCTGTGGTCAAGATTGTGACCGCGGTGTCACTTGCGTCGGCTTGATTGAGTGTCGCGTGGGGCATCGCAACGCCGTTTCCGACGTAGGTGTTTTGGAGTTGCTCGCGTTCCCAAAGTGCTGAGTTGATGATGATCGGGCTGATAGCTGGATAATGCTCGGCCAGTAAATCCGTCGCATTCCTGAACAGCGTCTCTTTCTTGGTGGTTTCAATCTGAAGCTCGATGCATTTCGGGTCAATGAAGTCGAGCAGGTTGAATTCTGTTTCGGTCGAAAGGTGGTCACCTTCGATCGAATCATGAGTTTGCAGGTAAGCGGTTTTCAGCCACAAGACTGAGCAACCGGCGCGGCGGGTTAGATCGTCTTTGCGGGTCCCAAGTAAGTGGGCGGCGAGGGTTCGGTTGGGCGCGGCTCCCATGATCATCAGGTCGTAGGCACCGGTGATTTTCGCGATTGCATCGAATTCGTTGTCCCCAGAAATGGAAATGGTCTTGGTTGGGCTGACGCACAACGCCTTGAGTTGGCTGATGTATTTTGAAGGAGCCTCTGTCGAGGGGGTGGGGGTTGTATCTTTGACGAACGAGACAAAATTCAGCTCAGCATTGTACAGCTGAGCCAAGTGATCGGCGGTGGTCACGACCAAGGAATCGTTGGGTCCGGGTTCGGCGAAGACCAAGATCTGTCGAATGTGGCGAATGCCGGCGTCTTTGAAAACCGCGAGATTGCAGGAGAGATGATCTTGTAGCCAGCCCAGTGGGTTTTGGAATGAAATGCCAAACCGACGACGACCGGCGGCTTCCATCACCACCCATTCGCAATGTAGCCGTCCGGCAACCTTGTGGATCGTGTCGACAACATCGCGAGTCACCGTCTTGTCGTATTCAAGTTCGACGCCTTCAGCTTCCGCCATTGCGTGGATTCGTCGGCTGAGCGCGACCGATGTTTGGTCTTCTTCGAGGGCGTCAGCAAGATAAATCTGTTCTGGAACCGCGGTCACGTGAAGGACTTCCAGCTTACGGCCGTGGGCCAAGGACGCGCCCATTTCGACGAGCGTTTCGGGGGACCGCTCGCTTCCAAACAGCGGCACCACGACGGCGGCTTCTTTCGGAAGTTCTTCGTCAAGCGTGTGGATGATTTCCGCTTCGCTTAAGAGGTCGAGTCGCCGTCCCATTTTGGAGACCACGCCGCGCCTAGATGTTTTGTTTTTTCCATAGCCAAAATACGAAATGGAACCGACGACGAAAACACATCCAATTGCAAACAGGCTGGTGACTCCCATGGCAGACAATAGGATGATGCCGGTAACGACGCCGATGATTTGAGTAAAGGGATAAAACGGCGATCGAAACCTTGGTTGATACCATTGGCTGGCGATCTCACGCAAAACGATGACCGTGCCGGACACAAACATAAACGCCAAGATCATAAACGCGCTTGCCAGTTTGGCGATTTCGGCGACCGGCAAAAACAGGATCGTGATCGTCATGACGAATGCAGTGAGCAAAATGCTGGCCACGGGCGTCTTGAAGTAAGGGTGAATCGACTTGACGGCCTCCGGAAGCAATTGGTCTCGGCTCATCGCAAATGGAAACCGGGATGCGGCCAGCAGTCCGGCAACCGCCATTGAGATCATCGTGATCACGGCCAAAATCGCTGCGATGATCCCGGCGGTTTTTCCTCCGATGATGACCGCCAATGTGAAGATCGGTCGAATGTCCGGGGTGCCCTTGCCATCCGTATCGGTCAAGTCCTTCAGAGGGACGTTGGTGACCAGGACCAGCACAACGAAAACGTAAATGCACATCACGGCGAACCAGGAAATCATGATTCCCAGCGGCAGGTTGCGGTCGGGATTCTTGACTTCTTCTGCGATCGCCGCAATCTTGGTTACCCCGGCGTAAGACACGTAGACGAACGCGGTAGCGGCAAGAAATCCGTGAAACCAGAAATCCGTTCCTTGCATTCCTTTGTGAACAAACGGCGTGTCCATGAGGGACAAATCCATCGTGCTAATGCCAAAAAGTGCGAGCACGATTAACGCGAATAAAACACCGGTCACAATAAATTTTTGAAGCTTGCTGATGATGCTGACGCCCAAAATGTTCAGGGCCGTAATAGCGACCAGCAACGTCAGCGCAAGAGTCCTCTCAGAAATGTCCTCCAGCAGCCCAAGTTCCAAGACGGCTAAGTAAGCTCCGAAACCAACGAGGGCGAACGCACTTTTGAGAAGCATCGTCAACCACAAACCGATTCCCGAAATTGTGCCTGCCAGTGGGCCGAATGTTCGTTCCAAGTAGATGTAGGTTCCACCCGAAGTCGGCATCGCCGTAGCGAGTTCAGATTGGGAAAGCGCTGCAGGCAAGACGGTCAATCCAGCAACCAGATAGGCAAGCCAGACGAGCGACCCTGTTTTTGCCGCTGCCAATCCAGGCAACACAAAAATCCCACTCCCCAGCATCGCGCTGATGCTGATAGCCACCACGGCTCCGAGGCCCAATCGTCGTTCGAGCGTTTTCAGTGGTCCAGCCTCAAGTAAAAAAACAATGCGACATGATCAGACGAATAGTGGTTGCTAGGCAATTGTTATTTTGCTGACCCATTCCAGCAGGAATGTCTGGGCATCATGGCAAACCGGGGTGGGATGGTTTTGTTCATGATCAATGGATCAGTAGCATAATACCAAGCCGTGCCTTGATGGGTATAGAGCAAACCGGAATCGGGCGAACACGGCTGGCGAAGGTTGGAATCGAAAACCTAACTCGCCACTTGCAGGAGATCGCCAGGGGTTGGGTGAACGATTCAGACGCCAATGACTTGGAGCTATTCCTCGTCCTTTTTTTGTTTACGCTTCCGTTTCGGTTTTCCGCCGTAGAACGATTTGCCTGCGTCGACCAAAAATTTCCCGCGAAAAGCTTCTCTTCCTAGGAGCATTCGAAACCCCATCTCTTCGCGACTGGCCAGCGTTAGTTCCACGTCCCAAGTTTGACCGAGCAGTGAAATAGCGGTTGAAATAACGGGTCGATTGGAGATGGCACCGGACGAGCTCCTGACTTTGCGGAAATCGATTACTTTCGACTCCGCGGTTACAAACCGTTCGGGACGACGATGATAGGGGTGAATATTGAATCGCACGTAGGTCACGCCGTCACGATCAAACCGATGGATGTCTGAGGCGTGTAGCGAAGAGGACCTGGCCCCGGTATCGACTTTGGCTTTGATTCGAGGCGTCTCGAAATCTGGAAGTTTAATCCATTCGCGCCAACCTATGACTGGGAGTTGGGAGGGGGGGTTAGGAATCATTACGTCCAGTCAGAGAATTAGGTGTTCGCATTCGGAAATGCTGTTCCGTGTGGTGCTGGGTCGTGCCTGCTGGTCGAGCCCAAAATCGAATCGCCGCAATTTTGATGCATTCGCGGCCAGACGTAAACCACCAGGAGCTCCCGCATCGTAATTTTAGGCAAGCCGGCGACTTTCTGCGATTGACTAGAATCGCCGGATGAGTAAGCTCGACGGTATGATTAAAAGAATTCTAGTATCGGGTGGAGCGGGATTTCTCGGCTCCCATTTGTGTGAAAGACTGGTCGAGGCTGGGCACGACGTGATTTGCTTGGATAACTTCTTTACCAGCCAAAAATCCAACGTCTCGCATTTGTTGGGCCGTTCCAATTTTGAGTTGATTCGGCACGATGTGATCGATCCAATTTTGCTTGAAGTTGACGAAATCTACAACCTCGCATGTCCTGCGGCCCCCGGACATTATCAATACAATCCCATCAAAACGATGAAGATTTCGATCCTGGGCTCGATCAACTTGTTGGGGATGGCCAAGCGTTGCAATGCGAAAATCTTTCAGGCGTCGACGAGCGAAGTCTACGGCGATCCGGAAGTTCACCCGCAACCGGAATCGTATCGGGGCTGTGTTAATCCGATTGGTTTGCGAGCTTGTTATGACGAAGGAAAACGAGCCGCGGAGACACTGTTTTTCGATTACCACCGAATGAACAAAACGAACATTCGCGTGGCTAGGATTTTCAATACCTACGGGCCACGGATGCATCCGTTTGACGGTCGGGTCGTTAGCAACTTCATTCGTCAGGCGTTGTCTGGTGAGGATGTTACTATTTTTGGTGACGGATCCCAGACGCGGTCTTTTTGTTACCGAGACGATTTGGTCGAAGGTTTCATTCGGTTGATGTCTGCTCCAGATGATGTGATTGGGCCAATTAACTTGGGGAATCCAGGCGAATTCACGATTAAGCAATTGGCGGAGCTGACGATTGAATTGGTGGGAAATGAAAATAAGCTGATTTACGAGCCGCTTCCGCCTGACGATCCAACGCGGCGGCAGCCAGACATTACGTTGGCTAAGAAGCATCTGGAATGGGAGCCAACCATCCCTTTGCGAGAAGGATTACAGAAGACGATTGATTGGTTCAAAACGATCAACATTGAGGACTATCGTCCCCCCACGCCCAATTACTAATTTGGTGTAGAATTCCGTTCACATCGAGTGCAGCCTTTTCGGCGGCACGTTCTTTTTTGGAATGTACGGAATCCTATGTCCAATGAATTTTTGCGGGTCCTTGTCCGCCACGTTTTTTCCCCGAAACGAGCGGCAGCGACAGGCTCTGCTCGCAGGTTGTGGGGCTTGTTGCTAATCGCGATCGTCGTCTGCGGTCCGTTGATTATCGCTCCGGTTCAGGCTGATGACTGGACCCAGTGGCGTGGTTCCAATCGAGATGGCGTCTGGCGGGAATCCGGTGTGATTTCCAGTTTCACCGCAGCCGACCTCAAGCCTGTTTGGCGACAGCCGATTGGCACGGGATATTCAAGCCCGACGGTTTGTTCAGGGCGCGTGTTCTTGATGGATTTTGATGAATCCAAGTCAGAAGAGTCGGTTCTCTGTTTCGATTCCAAAACTGGCCAGCTGAAATGGAAGCATACTTACCAGTCGTCGTATCAAGGAATTTCCTATACAGCGGGTCCACGAGCCGCGGTCACGATTGAAGGTGAGTTGGCTTATTCGCTCGGGGCCAAGGGCCGTTTGCACTGCCTGAACGTCAACGATGGGACCGTGGTTTGGGAAGACGACCTAGACCAGTCCTACCAAATCTCTGCTTCCAAGCGGATGCCGATTTGGGGGATTACAGGCAGCCCGATCGTGGTCGGTGATTTGGTGATTCTTCAGATTGGAGCCAAGGGGGCTGCTGTCGTCGCGTTCAATAAAACGACGGGCGACGAAGTCTGGAAGGCCCTCGATGACCGAGGCCAATATTCTTCGCCAGTCTTGGTCAAGCAAAACGGCAACGATGTGTTGGTTTGTTGGACGGGTGATGGCGTGGCCGGGCTCAACCCGCAAACAGGCCAGCCGTATTGGCATCATCCTTTCAAACCCTCCCGGATGCCGATTGGTGTGGCGACTCCGGTGATCCACGGCAATCGAATTTTCTTGACCTCGTTTTACGATGGGGCGATGATGTTGGAGATGTCGACGACGGACATGAGCGTGAAGCAAAATTGGCATTTGGTTGGTGAAAACGAACGTGATACGAAGGCCTTGAATTCTATCATCAGCACGCCAATTTGGATCGAGGATCACATTTATGGCGTTGATAGCTATGGCGAGCTCCGCTGCCTCTCGGCGGCGGACGGGTCGCGAGTTTGGGAAGATTTGACGGCCGTCAAAAAAAGTCGTTGGGGGACCATTCATTTCGTTGCCCATGGGAAAGAAGTTTGGATGTTAAATGAGCAAGGCGAACTGATGGTGGGTGGACTGACGCCAAGTGGGCTGTCGGTGACCAGTCGAGCGGGTATCCTTGACGCGGATCAAATGCGGCAGCCGAATCGAAAAGGCGGAGTCGTTTGGTCGCATCCAGCGTTCGCTGATCGATGTGTGTTCGCGCGGAACGATCGGGAGCTGATTTGTATTAGCCTTGCCAAGCCTCAGCGCAAGGTCGAACTGTCGGGTTCGGAAAAGTAGTCGCTGGCCAGCGTTTGAGTGTTGTTAAGCGGAGGTTTTGCTTCGGCTTGTTGATGAATTGAGGCGGGGCATGCCGTTCCAGCCGGTAGCGTGGGCTTAAAAATTAGAACTGAATAGGAAACCTAGCGTGTCTGAACTTGCGACTGTTTATGACTGTATCGTCATTGGGTTTGGCGGAGTTGGGAGCGCGGCGCTGCGAGAAGCGGCGCTTCGGGGTTGGTCGGTTTTGGGAATCGATCGGTTTGGCCCAGCTCACGATCGAGGCAGTTCACATGGCAAAACCAGGGTCATTCGACGGGCCTATTTCGAGCATCCGAACTACGTTCCGCTGGCTCAACGGGCGTACGAAAAATGGGACGAGTTGACGAAGCGTCACCGCACGTCGCCGACGGTTCCGGAGTTGCTGACTCAAACCGGGTTGTTGCAAATTGGGCGGCCGGACAGTCAATTGATTCAGGGGGTCTTGGCGAGTTCGCAGCAGCATGATCTTGCGATTGAGCAGTTCACGGCGGAGGAAGTGGAAAGGCGTTTGCCACTGTTTAAAGTCGACCCGGAGCACATTGGGTTATTTGAACCTGGGGCTGGCGTGCTGCACGTTGAGCAGTGCGTGGCGGCGTTGATCAAGCAGGCGCTCAAGCATGGAGCGAGTCTTCAATCGAATACGGTCGTGGATCGCTGGGACGTCGAAGACGATGGAACGGTCCGCGTTTCGACTGACAAAGGGACATTCTCCGCAAAGCGGTTGATTGTTTCGGCAGGGGCTTGGAATACGTCAATGTTGCCGGGTCTTAAGATTGACATACGTGTGATTCAGAAACAGCAACATTGGTTTCAGCTTGATCGAGTCGACCAGAAAATTCAAAACGATTTCCCCTGTTTCTTAGTTGAGAAGAACAACGGTGATTGTTTCTATGGGGTGCCGGATATGGATTACTTGGGCATGAAGATTTGTGAACATTCCGGAGGGCGACCGTTGGACAACGCCGAATCGTTGGATCGTGCCTTGGATCAAGTGGCGTTGAAACGTACTGAAGCGTTCATGAAGACGGACATCAATTTTGGTCGCAGTCGTCTGGTCCACCACAGCGCGTGTATGTACTCGATGTCAGCAGATGGGAATTTCGTTGTCGATCAGCATCCTGAATTCAGCAACGTGGTGTTTGCTGCGGGGCTATCGGGGCATGGGTTCAAGTTCGCGTCTGTGCTGGGTGAGCATTTGGTTCGTTTGCTAGAGGGCGAGTGTGAGCCAGAATTAGAATTCTTGCGAATCGGGAATCGTGAACTTCAGGCGAGTGGAAATTGAAACCTGCTCCGGCGGTTTCCCCCGAATTGCGAACATCCGGGTTCGGTGTCACAATCTATTGAGAGCGTTGACGCGTTGATCGTCGGCGCGGCATTGCAACTCGAGAATTGAGGAAATCGTGACGACGGATCGCAAAACGGACGTGGTAATCATTGGATCAGGGCCGGGTGGCGAGGGCGCTGCCATGCAGCTTGCCAAGGCCGGCAAGAGCGTGATTCTGGTTGAGCGATATGAGAAAATCGGCGGCGGATGCACGCACTGGGGAACGATTCCAAGTAAGGCTTTGCGTTTTGCAATTTATCGGCTGACGGAAGCCTTGAACAATCCGTTGTTGGCGGCTTGTGGGGTCAACGCCAAGCCATCGATTGCTGAGTTGACGAAATCGGCTCAGCAAGTCATCTCGAGCCAGGAGTCGATGCGGCGAAGTTTCTACAATCGAAATGACGTGGAAATTTTATACGGGCATGCCAGATTCGTTGACGCCAATACGATCTCGATTGACAACGGGCAGTTAATCAAAGCCGATCATTTCGTGATCGCAGTTGGCTCTCGCCCTTACCATCCCGAAGGAATTGATTTCGATCATCCACGCGTATTTGACAGCGACACGATTCTTACTCTCGACCATAAGCCTCAATCGATGACGGTTTTAGGTGCGGGTGTGATCGGCTGCGAATACGCATCGATGTTCCGAAACTTGTCGATCAAAATCAATCTCGTCAATGGGCGTGATGAGTTGCTGGATTTTCTTGACGATGAAATCAGCGACGCGCTGAGTTATCACATGCGTGAGCGTGGGGTAGTGATTCGTCACAACGAAGTCTACGAAAAAATTGAGCCGCTGGATGACGGCGTGATTGCTCACATGGTAAGCGGCAAGCACTTCAAGACCGATGTTTTGTTGTGGGCGACTGGCCGGACTGGAAATACACATGATCTAGGCTTGGACACCGTCGGGTTGGTGCCAGATAAACGCGGCTACCTCGAAGTCAACGATAGCTTTCAAACGAATATGGAAAACATCTTCGCGGTCGGCGACGTGATCGGGTTTCCTTCGTTGGCCAGTGCCGCGTACACCCATGGTCGATCCGCTGGTATGCGGATTCTTGGCGACGCGGATGAGCAGTGCCGAATGTCGAAAGAGATACCCTCTGGAATCTATACGAGTCCGGAAATTAGTTGCATCGGCAAAACGGAAAAAGAGTTGACTGCTGAAAAGGTGCCCTATGAAGTTGGGATCGCGAACTTTAAAAGTCTTGCCCGGGCCCAAATCATTGGCCAGCGAGTGGGCATGTTGAAGATTCTGTTTCATCGCGAAACGTTGGAACTGCTGGGTGTCCATTGCTTCGGGGCCAACGCGGCCGAGATTATCCACATTGGTCAAGCGGTGATGGCTCAGGAGGGGACTGCGAACTCAATCGCGTATTTCACCCAAACGACATTTAACTACCCGACGATGGCGGAAGCCTATCGGGTCGCGGCGCTGAACGGGATGAATCGCCTGTTTTAGGGGGGGGCCTGCGGGGCTGTGTGAATTGCCGGTAATGTGCGTGGATTCACGGATTGGGAAGCCATTGGGAACTTATTGATGGCATTGAACGTCCAAGCGATGTAGTCCTGCGCAATTTAGGCACACTTGAAC
>JBLINZ010000136.1:0-13114 GCA_047639375.1 Mariniblastus sp.
TTCATGGAGATTGCTCAAAAAGCCAAAGCCAAAAACTTGTCGGCTGCTCCTCGATTCTGGATGGAATGCAGTTACGAGCCGATCGCAAAAAGTACTGACGGAAACGTCTGGCAACTACGCGGCAAAGGCGTCAAAGCCTTAACCGAAGAGACTTTGTTTGACCGAAACGGAAAACGAGCAGGGGCCAAAAAGCCTAATCGTTTTGCCGTTCAATGGGCAGAGATGATGACTGAGCGATTCGATGAGCTGTCAGCCGCTGAGCCTGCCTTCCGCGAGCTTCGCAACATGATGGACCTCTCGGTAATTGCCGCGATCATCACACGCGAACAACTCAACCAAAAAGTTGGTCTCGAGACTCCTGCTATTCTCGGTTTGACGAACGCAGCCACAACGGCTAGTTACGCCGTTCCGAAAGTCGTGCCAGCTCATTGTAGCTTTGTGAAAATTGCTAGAAATTGGTTGGTCTCTGCCTCGGGTGGTGTTCAGCTAGATTCATGGGGCGTTGCCCAGAATTCTGAAGTTGTTCCTGAGGTTGGCGAGATTGCCAAAACCGCCCTCAACAAGACTTCAAACTCTTGGTGGTGGAATTCAGCCGCTAACTAGCGACTGATGGGTCGGTTTTAGAAAGAGAAACCGGCCCCGATGATGAAATTTTAAGCCGGATAGCTTTGCTGTCCGGCTTTTTTTATGCCTCGACGGGACCGATGACGGCTTGGGAAAACTCTGTTTGTTTGCGACAATGATGTGATGACTGAAAATACATTCTTCCAGCTGATTTCGCCCGAGCAGTTTTGGCAAGAATCCCAATCCAAAGTTGTCTTCGATGTGCGCTCGCCCAAAGAGTTTCTTCACGCGCATATCCCCGGTGCCATCAATTTGCCACTGTTTGATGATGCACAGCGGGCTGAAATCGGGACGATCTACAAGAACTCCGGTCAAGATTCGGCTGTGCTGCGGGGGCTGAAATTTGCTGGTGAGAAAATGCCTGAACTCGTTACGAAGGCTCGCAAATATTCTGCTGGCTCGCAAACGGTGCTGGTGCATTGTTGGCGAGGTGGGATGAGGAGTCAGTCGATGGGCTGGTTGCTCAAGACGGGTGGATTGGAACCGGTGGTCCTAGATGGCGGCTACAAGGCATTTCGTAGGATGGCCCAAGCATCGTTCGAAAATCCCTGGCAACTACAAGTCGTGAGTGGGCTGACGGGGGCCGGGAAAACTCGAGTTCTCCACCTGTTAGACGAGGCGGGGCAACAAGTGCTGGACTTGGAAGGGCTCGCCAATCATCGAGGGTCGGCGTTTGGTGGGATCGGGCAAGCCATCCAGCCTTCGACAGAGCAATTTGAAAACGACTTGTTTCAATTGCTTGATTCGTTCAATCCTGAGCAAAACATCTGGTTGGAAGACGAGGGGAATCGGATTGGTGGCGTCGTGTTACCAAGACCTTTTTATGAGTTGATGCGGCACTCGCCAGCCGTGTTTCTTGAATCCAGTTCGGAACAACGCGTACGGAACTTGGTGGTGGACTACGGTGATCTTCCCGCCATCGAACTCGCGGATTCGATTCTAAAAATTCGCAAACGCTTGGGTCCACAGCACGCGGACGAAGCGATCAAGTCGCTCGAGACGGGGTCCGTCAAACGCGCGATCGAGATTGTCTTGGCTTACTATGACAAAACGTATCTTAAGTCCGCCCATGAGATGCCACGCCATGACATGGTCTCGTTGGCGATCGATGAATTGGGCGACTCGCAGATTGTCGAACAAGCGATTGCTGTTGCGGCTGACATTGCCTCACGTTGTGCCGAAGGCGCGGTTCGTGATAGGCTTGGGCTTTAACCCTTTATGTCTGTGAGCGGTTTTGGCGCTAGCCACCGGTTGCTTAGGATCGAGCTTTGCCTAATAAAACCCGCGGCTAGCGCCAAAGCGGCTCATTCGTGCATGATTCTTGCGATCTAAAGTAAGTACCATTCGCCGTAAGGCACCGGGTATTTCGGAAAGGCCCCGCCGCTTACGCGTCACGGGTCACGAAAACCCGGCAAGTGGCCCAAAAATGGCAGCCTGAAGGCAAATGGTTTGCCGGCGTTGATCAACTCAACAATCCCTCAACGACGGGCGACAGAGTGATGGCTTGGAGCCACTGGTTTGGACCTCCCCGGACGCTGCGGCAGGCCAGTTTTCTCGGGAGGATCTGAGAACAAGTTGAAAAACTGAAATCCCCGTTAGGAGTGAATTAACGATGGTCGAATCAAACGAGCTCAAGCCAAATACTTTTTTCATTGAAGTTTCCGGAGCCGGAATTCCTGAGATTGATGGACTCTTCGTTCCATCCACCGCTCCGCCGACCCAATCGGAGTCCGGTACGGTCTCGAGTCCCGGGTACTGGAATGGCAAATTGGCTTGGGATCGAGCTGATGGAAAATCGGCAAGGAGCCCGGCTCTTTCCTACTCCAATAGCTACAAGTCCTGGAGAATCTGTCGTCTCGATGGGCATTTGGCTTACGATTTCACCAGCGAAGACGATCTCCCGCCGACCGACCGAGAGTGGCATGTCTACAAAATGGGAGTCGCACCTGCTCCGAAAGTCGTGGTTCACCACAGCGATCCACGGCAGCCCTGTCCTGAACCAAACGTGGTATTTGTATTGGGGGGGCCTGGTGCAGGCAAAGGGACGATGTGTGAACTCGCCGAATCGCAACTAGGTTGGACACACTTATCGACCGGTGAACTGCTTCGGGCCGAGCTTGAGGCAGGCGGTCCGAAGGCAACAACGATCGAAGAGTTTTTGACCGCTGGGAAATTGGTGCCCAACGAAATTACGGTGACTTTGCTCAAAGACACCATGGAAAACATTACTAGAACGACTGGCAAGAGAAATTTTCTTTTGGATGGTTTCCCCCGCTCGCTTTCCAATCTGGAGGGCTGGTACGAGATTTTCGGTCGGGATGCCGAGTTGCCCAAGATGTTGTTTTTCGAATGTCCCTACGCCGTGCTTGAAAAACGCATTCTGGGACGGGCTAAGTATTCAGGGAGAAGTGATGACAATCTTGAAAGTGTGAAATTGAGATTTGACACGTTTAAGGCAGAAACATTGCCGACCATCGAGCTGTTCAGAGAAAAAAACAAATGCGTGGAAATTGACACCAGTCAAGATCGCCAAGCAGTCTACGCTCGGGTCAGCGAAAATCTTGCAGAGTTCACCGATCTGGAATGTGCGGCGCGGCAACTTTCCGAGAGGGCCGAAATGCTCCTCGGCTTAAGGCCCTACCCCAAAGATTAACATGCGGGACCGAAACTTGGGTCGTGTTTGCGAATCACGAAAAATGCCCTCGGCATTCTTTTAGATAACGGATGCCGGAGGGCTAGATCGCAGATGGTTGGGAATTGGCTTTGGCAAATCAAGCTATTTTTCTTCGCCCAATCGGGTAGGCATGTCGGCAAACACGAACGCGGTCACGGCCAACGTGATGGCACAATCCGTCAGCTCCTTTGGATTGACTTTGTCCACGGTATCCGCCCAAGTGTGATGGGTGTTGAAATACAGGCGACCATCGACGTTCAAGCCCATGCAGGCAGTGCCCAGCGGCTTGAGCTGGCCAACGTCCGCCCCCGAGTATCCTGTTACAGCTCGCGTAGCCCCAAGTGGCTTTAGTAGTTGCAGCACCGACGTCAATTGTTGGAGTGCGATCTGCTCTTTATTTTCATCCTCTAGGTCAATCGAAAGGCCTTGCGGCTTGAATCCGCCTGAATCTGATTCGATCCCAGCGACGTGGGTTTCGGTTTGATGTCGAGCCGCATAGCTCCTGGCACCTGCCATACCGTTTTCTTCATTGGTCCATAGCACGACGCGAATCGTGCGTTTTGGCTTGAGGCCCAGCTTGCGAATGATGTTGAGGGCTTCCATGGCTGAAACGCAACCCGCTCCGTCATCTTGAGCGCCCTGACCGACGTCCCACGAATCGATATGGCCGCCAATCAAAACGATTTCTTCAGGTTTCTCGCTGCCGACGATCTCAGCGACCACGTTGGCCGAGGGAGCTTCGCCAAGATCTTGGGCTTCCATCTTGAGGGTCACGACGCATTTTTTGTCGCGAACCTGAAGTCGTTTGAGCATCATTGCGGCTTCGACTGAAATTGCCGCTGTCGGAATCTTCTTAATTTGAGCGTCGTATCTCATCGCGCCTGTGTGGGGAGAAGCGAGCGAGTAAGCGGTCACCGAGCGAACCAACGCAGCAACTGCGCCTCGTTCCGCCGCCCAAGACGCTCCGTTAGAACGGTACTGAACCGCGTCACCGTATCCGGATCCATCGATGGCTGAGAAGTTTGCCATCGCGTAATTGAACACGACAATCTTGCCTTTGACTTGGTTGTCGCTTAGCGAATCCAGTTCTTTCTTGTTATCAACCACGATCACTTCGGCCGTGATGCCGTCGGCCGGTGTGCCAACTGACCAACCCAATCCGAGCATGTCGATTTTCATCGCACGAGGCTTGACCAATTCACAGCTTTCGTTGCCCCGTACCCATTTTCGAATGGTGACCGCTTCCGAACGAACGTTCTCATGCCCGTCCGCTTTCATAGATTTTTGTGCCCATTCGATCGCCTGGTCGAGCGACGGACTGCCACTCAGACGATTACCAATGTCGTCACAAAGTTCTTGAAGTTTCAGGTATGAGTCGTTGCCTTTGCGGCCGGCGGCAATGATTTTCTGGGCGGTCGCTTGATAGTCCGCAACCAGGGCTTCGTTGGCCGCGGACGTTTGGCCCACACAATTTTCGCCCATGAGACAAGCGCTAACGGCAAACAATAACAATTGACAAAGACGTTTCATCAGGCAATCTCGCGGTCGGTAAAAAAGTAGTTGAATCCAACCGGCTCAAGCATCGTCGGAAATGCGGCCGGCGGGGTGGATGATTTTCAACCCAGATTCTAACGCAACGAGGAACGAGCGTCGCGTAGGCGACTGTTAGATTGTGAGACTCGAAGTAAACTCTTGGTTCACCTTGTGTAGACTCGTTTGTGTAAGCCCGCTTACCACCAGGCGCAATGCTGCTTTCGTCCCTTTCGCGTGGGCACGATACCCGAGCGAATGTTAAGTTGAACCCGGCAAAAGTTTCTGCTTTGGTTAGTCGCTTCCCAATCCATCACAAGTTCCAAGAATTGAGTCTGCGTGCCGAGTGCGCGATCGGGTCAATTGGCGATCAACCGTAGCAGGCCCAGGCCCTATGCCTGCCGCTGTCACACTCCACGCCGATTCTCCCACAGGTCTTTTGAGTTTTTGTGATTTCGGCCAGTTCCGATCAGCGAACTTTGTTCCTCAAACCAGTCCATGCCGGAGTTCGAAAAGCGGCGTGATGGGTGTCCTGCTGGTGGTTTTGCAGGGCTTTGGAGGTGCGGGGTGCCAGTCTTGCGGGGAGACTTGTTCGGGAAAAGTAAGTGCCCAAGCGACGTTCCAAACTCGCTCGGGCAAATGTAGAATGGCGTCTTAATGCTCCATTCCCATATGACGGAATTGGCGTTGGAATCTGCTATTTCAGGAATCGAAATTGTTTCAGTCATTTGAGTGGTGCCAGGGGCCGTTGTATCACGACTCTGATCAGAGTGCTTCGTCAACGATGAGCTGTTGGACTGGCGGCCTGCTGTGTCTATCCGAGGGGACTCATTTTGGGTTCGTCGTTTCTGGTACTGCGCAAATCGAAACTGAATGTGGCGAGTTCAATTTGTCCGCCGGTATGTACTTCTCGATTCCCGGCTCAGGCCAAGTGCGAGGGGAGGGCAGGGGAGTCGCCATCACCCGTCACCGCAGTCACGGACTATTTCAAATCGGGGGACCGATCGAATCGAAGGGGCGTTTGCAGTACATCGATGGTTGTTCGGACACGTTATTGATTTCTCCCGTGGTTTGCGGCGACGCTTGTTTGAACTTACTGCATATCCCCGTTGGGACACGTCAAACGCAGCACACGCATCCCAGTCTGCGGGCGGGGGTGGTCGTCAAGGGAACCGGAGTTTGCCAAATGCCGGATCGATGTTTTGATTTGAGTCCCGAGATGTTGTTTGTAATTCCAGCTGAAACGGAACATAGTTTCCACACTGATGATTCCGAATTGGTCGTGATCGCGTACCATCCCGATAGTGATACTGGGCCGACGCATGACGATCATCCGATGGTCAATCGAACGATGGTCAACGGCGTTTCGGCTCGGTCGATCAAGGAGATCCGAACGTGAAATGCCCTCAATGTAGTTTCAATCATCGTCGCAATCTGGGCATGAAGTGTTCGGGATGTGGCTATGAGTTCGTGCTTGATCCGAAGCGGGACACGATCGCGGATGGTCGATTTCTGGCAATGGTCAGGAGAGCTAGTTGTGATGGGACTTGCTATTTCACTTTCAATCAACTGGTGACTACTTTTTATGATAGTGCACGATATCGAGTTTTGTTTTTGACGTTTTGTTCTACGCTTGTGTTGGCTGGTGGGGCGATTGGATTCGTGTGGACAGCCGAACCGGTCATTGGGCGAGCTCCAGAATGGGCTGTCACCGCCTGCGTGCTGCTATTGCTGGGGTCGTTGGGCTGGTGGTTTGGTGTGACTGGCTATGGCAGGCCCAATCGGAAACGGATCGATCGATGGCGTCGAAGATTTGAGAAGAGCAAGGAGCCATTCCATCAACTGCTCAAGGACGATTTTCCACTTGAGAATCCGCCTCCCGAGTGGTCAGAAAGTGACATTTACGATTACGGCGTGGAAGGCATTCTGTTCGTCGAGCATGAAATCTTGGTTGATTTGCTTGTGCTCAATGGATTCCATGCGGATAGTCGCGTATTGGTTGTCTCAGAATCGGGCTATCCTAAGTATATCGCCAAGCATGTGGAGCGAATTTTGGTGGATCAACCGGACGTGCCACTGTTCTCACTGCATGATTCTTGCCCCCGACGAATTGAATATTTGTCGTCGATGTTGGAGGGGGCACGTTTCGATTTGGCAGGCAAGTCTATCGTTGATCTAGGATTTTCCAATTCAGGTGTGAGGCGTACTCGGGCACTTAGGCGGCTCCGGCGAGGTTATCTTCTGTCGGTGGATTCCGTGCGTTGGGGCAAGCTCGCGCCGGCTTTGTCGCTTGCGATTGCTGAGAAGAGATCGATGGTCGACGTGATTGCTGCTTGCAAGGATCCTGACGCAGCGACGGCGATCAGTTTTGGATAGTCGGTGTGCATCGAGGAATGTGAATTGAGTGCGAGGCGTTGGTTGTTTTTCAAGGGCAGGTAAATGGAACACGGACAACCCAAACAGCGGTTTTCGATCGAGGCATTCGCGTGGTTGGCGGTCATCTCCTGTTTTTTGATCATAGGAGAGGGGTGCGGTGGCTCGCCAGTGAGTGAATTTTCAAAATTGCGAGAGCTGGTTTGTGCTGGGAAATTTCAAGCGGCGATTCCCCAGTTGCAGAATTACCAAGGCCCCCAGCAAGCACGGGCCTCGTTTTTCTTAGGGAAAGCGTATGTTGGGATCGGCGACTTTGAAAAAGCGAAGGCCACTTTTGCGGCAACGATTCGTGGTTTTCCAGACACGGATGAAGCTCACAAATCGCAATACAAAATCGGGTGGATTGAGTACCTAGCCGGCAATCAGGCTGAGGCGAAAACGATTTTTCAAGGGCTTGCTCAGTCTCCCGATGGCCCACTCGCGGCGGAGGCTTCAGCGTTTGCTGTCGCGATCGACTGATGGCATTGTTGGGTATATCAGGGTCCGCCGAACCAGGCGTCATTCAAGGCATGCGTGATCGGCTTCGGCATCGGGGAGCTGTCTCAGTGGGGCCTAACCTGGGTGGTGAGTACTACTGTTCGGACGGCCAGCTCTCGATGGCTTGGTCGGGCACCATTCGGGTTGATATTAAGCGAGAACAGCTGCCGTCTTTTTTGATTCGATCGTATCGGGAGAGCGGGATCGAATTCACGCACGATTTGTCGGGCGAGTTCGTCCTTGCGATCCGAGACCACGAGCGATTGTTTCTCGTTCGAGATCCAGTGGGTGCACGGACGGCATTCTGTGGTCGACATGCTGGCCGCTGGTATCTGGCAGCGGAGCCAAAGGCCATTTGGGGCTTGCCTGGTTTCTCACGTCGAATCCGAGCAGGGGCGATCGCTCAGTACTTCACTTATAGCTTCATACCGGGCGCAGCCACGATGTTGGAGCAGATTTGGGAAATGCTGCCAGGGCATTGGGTAGAATTGGGTGACGAGCCAGCGCCAAACTTCGTCCGGTATTTTCAATTTCCCAACGTGCCTCCAGCCACGGAAGAGCAAGTCGAAGAATCACTTGCCGAGTCCGCTCAGCAATTCAAACGATTGTTGGCTGAGGAGGTTGCTAAGCGAATCGATTTGGAGACTCCGCCGGTGGTTTTTCTTTCAGGTGGCTTGGATTCGAGCGCGGTGACGGCTGAGGTGGCGAGCCAGTTTTCCGGTCGTGTGCGAACGTTTTCAGTTCATTTCGGTAAGAAGTACCCGAACGAGTTGGCGTATGCAAAACAAGTGTCGACGAAGTTCAACACAGAGCATGAAGAAATTGAGATCAAACCCAGCGTCGCGGTAGAGCGGTTGCGAGAGATGGTCTGGCATCTCGATGAACCGATTGGCGATCCTGTGACGTTGCCCAATTTCGAATTGGCCAGTCGTGTCTCCCAGCTGGGTGTGCGGTCAGTGTTCAATGGTGAAGGCGGTGATCCATTATTCGGTGGGCCCAAGAATATGGCGATGTTGTTAGGGCACTGGTATGGCGGTATCGATCACGCGTTTGGATTTCGCGAACGTCGATATCTCGAATCTTACAAACGAGGCTATACTGAGTTATCGCATGTGTTGACGCCAGTTGCGCTTCAGGGGTTCGATGAGTCGCTGCATCTCCACGGCCCGTTACGGCCGTTTTTCGACCAGCCCGGCCCGTTGCTGCACAAGCTTTTAGGGATTAACACGCAGCTCAAAGGGGCGCATCTCATTCTTCCGAAAATCGAACGCATGCTGGCTGCTTCGAACGTGACACCGCTGTCGCCAATGTTTACCAAGTCCATGGTCGAGCTCGCATTTTCTACGGTACCGCGAGCAAAATTGAATCGTGGCGTAGAAAAATGGCTCATCAAAGAAGCTTGCCGTGGTCTAGTACCGGATGATATTATCGATCGTCCCAAGAGCGGAATGCGAGTTCCAGTTCATTTTTGGATGAAGGGGCCGTTGCGAAAATTCGCTCGGTCCATCCTCAGCCGAAGGGCTCTCAAAGAAGTTGGCTTGTTCGATCCGGATCGAGTTCAGCAGTGGTTGAAGTACGATATCGAACAACCCAATGGCCGATACGGATTGCGGATTTGGATGTTGTTGACCTTTGAAATCTGGCGGCGGATTGTGATCGAGGGTGAGTCGGTTTAGTCTCGCTCGATTCGGCGATGAATCCAGCCACGGTTGAATTGAATTTTGATTGGCCAAAATGGAAATCAAGATGGCAGTTTTGTGAAGCCAGCGTGTCAGCTGTCGAATTCTTGCTTGAATCACGCACTAGCTGCTGCGTGCTGACGTGTAGAAATGTCAATCGCAAAGCCGAATCTTACTCGCTGTCAGTTCTGCCAGTCCAAGATTCCTATGAGTTAAAGGCGACTATTCGAAGCGAATTGGTCGCCTTTCTGAGAAACCGGAACGCTGAATTCCATTCGGCACAGTTTGTGCGATCCGACGCTCGAACGCTTGTTTGTCACATGTTTTGGGAGCGGCGAAAACGCCGAGAGGATTATGTCCAAACGGAAATCGAATGGTTTTAATTTTGAGCGATTGGAAGACCGAAGGCTATTGGCAGCGGACTTTGGCGCCGAATTGTTCCAGGCTGGCGCGCTGCCAGTGGAACCGTGTCTGGTTGCATCGGTAGAGGTCGAGTCGCAGTACGAATGCTGCTGCATGTTCGATGGTGAATCTAATGAAATTGAGTTGGAATCTGATCCTCAGATTGAAAATGATTTGGAAGTTTCAGCGGAAGATCTGGTTGCCGATGCAGCGGGGACTGCCGTCGAAACGGAATCGGAACTGGACGTGGAATCTGAGCTCGACGATCCGTTGGGTTCGGAATCAGAGATTCCGCCAGTGATTTCAGTCGATGGAGAACTGGGCGAACTCGGCTTGGAAAAAGAGCCGCTTGAGTGTGGTTTGAATATGGCCCAACAGCCGCTGGAGCCGGAAGTTGACTCGGAGGTGGCGTTGGGCGATCCGATCGATGTCGAGATTGTCGGTGTATCGGATCCGGTTGGTGATGAAGTCGTTGACGGCGAATGCCAACCGGGCGTTGTGGATGAGGCCTTGGTGGATGGGTCGGAAGTGTCGACCGAGCTTTTGTCCAATCGATTGCGTGACCCTGTGCTTGGCACCTCCGGATATTTCGGCATGATCGATTTGGAGACTCCAGTCACGACGGTGACGTTTGCGGCGTCTGAAGCAGGGACGGTTGACGCCGTGATCGCTTCTTCGTTTGGAGATTCCGAAACAAGGATTGAAATTGTGGACGGAGAGGGTGATTTGGTTGTCTCGTCGATGACGGAGGACATGGAAGGCTTTCAAAAATTGACATTCGATGTCGAGCGAGACCAAGAGTATGCGATCACGATCTCTTCCGATGAATTTGGCGAAGGTTACTTCATGCTGACCGTCGATTTCGCTGTCACGGACGCAGGTGGCGTATTGGGGCCGTTTGATCTGCTCGCGGATCAAATAAGTGACGAGGCGAGCTTGTTGACGGTCGAGGACGACCGATTCAAGATTGAGGCGGAATTGGAAACGCCTGAAGACTGTGATGCCTCCGGTTTCGTAGCTCCTACGGATGGTGAAGTATCTTTGGCGATATCGACCGTGAGTGAAGGGTTTGCTGCTGATGCCTCGGTGGCGGTTTTTAATGACAACGGAGAGGAGTTGGTGACGGGGATGACTAACGAAGAAGTTTCGATTCGATTCGACGCCAACTCTGGGGTTGAATGTCAAATCATTGTGGATTCAACCAACGACATTCCAGCCACGTTTGATTTGCGAGGAACACTATTCGCAGATTCGATAGAAGATCCGGCTTGGGATTCAGAGCTCGACTTGGCTATTCAACCAACCTTGTCAACGGAACCGGCCAGCGAGGTTGACATCGTTTTTGACAACGGAGTGGATCAGTTACTCGATGAGGGTTTGGAAGTCTTTGAGGCGTCGGATGACGTGACCGAAGGTCAGCTCGTGGATGACGTGTTTCAAAGGTTCGGAGAGGGGATTGAGGCGGAGAATCAACCGCGGATGAGTCGTGGTTTCGACATCGGTCAGCGAGGTTGGTTCAATCGTATTTAGGATTGAACTTGGATGAATCAATCGTTTGGTTAAACGAGTCTGATCATGGAGTTTACGTCATCCAACGGTTGAAACCTCGAGACGAAGATCGAATTCGGGAGAGAGTTGAGTATGCCAATCGGGGAGCAAGGACGCTCTTTCGTTTTGGTTTTTTCTTGGCACGATTCTTCCTCCGGAGTATTCATGGTTTTGTTGTTCGGCCAATAAAGAGCCCGGCGAACCCAGGAGGAATCTCTGCACGTCCGCTCTACGGCTACGTTTTGAGGCGAAATTGCGGTTTTTGTCGTGTTGATTCGGACCTGCGTGACAACGAATTATTCAGTAAGGTACGCCGCCAAAATTTCTCGAAGCGGATCTGAGAATAAGCCGCGTAGAAAATTGAATAGTATTGACTCAAAACCTGAAAAACTGATCCTTGTCGTGCACGGCGTGGGAGACCCAAGTCCGGGTGAGACGCTCAGCCAATTTGCGCGCTCATTAGCCGATTCCGACCAGCCGCTTAACGAAAAGCAAGATGTCATTTGGCTGGCGGAAGAATCCCAGGAGTCAGCCAACGTTCAGACCTTTCCGGCTCATCAACGCAGTCTTGAGTACAACCACCAGAAACTGAAATTGTGTGAAGTTTTCTGGGGAGACTTGTCTCGGGTTCGACGAGGTTGGTTCGGCGTGTTCCAAGGCCTGTTTCAGATTCTGTTCGGCATCCGCTACGTTGCCTATGTGGCCGCGGATCAACCCGGGAGGGCCGCATTTGGATTGAAGAGTCTGGGATTGATAAGTTCCAGAATTCTGCATGGCCCCGTCTTGGCGGTGACGTTCTACTTGGCGGTCCTGATGATCGCCGTTTGTGGGACTCAGTTACTGTGGCCAAAATCCTATACAGCAAGCACATGGACTCAAGTCGTTTTGGCGGCCTGCGCTATGTTTGCAATGGGCGCGTCATCAATCGGGTTTCGATTAACTCGCAGTCGCGTGATTGAGCGGTTTTGGTTTTGGGTCAACGTCACGGCGATGTTTGTGACGGGGTTGATGTTCTTGAGAGCGTTGTTTTTGGACAATCAGTATCCGGAAATCATCCATGAATGCCCCTTGCATCCTGGGCTGCTGTTTTATTGTCGAGTTTTGTTGGTGCTGTTGGGCTTACTTTGGTTCGTGGAGATCCAAGTCCTGATTGGGATGGCGTTTTGTTGGTTAGTGGCGTTGAGGCATCCGAAGGCCAATCGTCCAGCGTTGCATGTGGCGTTTTTGCTGCCCGCGATGGCGATCGGGATCTGGGGTCAAGCCTTACCCATGATTTGGATATCTGCCAAATCGGGTATCGACATGCTGGCTCAGCTGGGCGTGTTCGCGACAGTTTTCGATGATGCGATTCCGTTTCTGGGCGTCCAACTGATGATGATGCTCGTGATCGGTTTGACCGCCTCGGCTGTGATCGTCCGTTATTTTACGTGGCGCCAAAAAAACTCGCTTGAGAATTTTTTACAAGGCCAGCGAGCGCCTCGCTTGATCGTGAACGGGACCCTTCAGCTTGTGATTGGAATGTGCACGGCCGGTGGTGTGGTTGCCGTCTATAGTCTGTTTGTAATCTCGTGGATGCAAATGGAGCATGATAAATTTCTCTTGGGGCGGTTGATGATTGATGTCAATCGATATGCGGTCAGCATGATTGTCCCGTTAGGCAGTTTGATGATTTTGCTGCTGCCGAAACTTCGGCCTGGCTTCGACATAATGCTAGACGTCGTGAATCATTTTTACTTTAGGGCGACGA
>JBLINZ010000137.1:0-12990 GCA_047639375.1 Mariniblastus sp.
CTCTTGCTAGGGTTGGCGGATGAAGAGCCACTGGTCCGGGGGGCGGTGGCTTGGGCGTTAGGGAATCACGCGAGCTCGTTGGTGCTGCGGGCGTTGGAAACTCGATTGGAAATTGAAGCCGATGAGGAGGTTCGACGTGAAATCGAGATGGCGATTGAAGAGCTGAACCTTTAGGTGATGGTGAATGCGAAAGAGCTTGTTGGTTTAATCGACGCCGGCAAATGGTTTGCCTATCAGGCTGGCATTTTTGGGCCAGTTGCCGAGCTTTGGTGCGCCAACCGCTTATGCGTCACGGCTCCCATGGGAGCCTTTTGTTCCCAGAGCGACAAAGCCCAATTCGTCCGTAACGGATGTCGTCAATACTTTCGGAGCTGCCAACCGGCCGAAACTCTTGACGAGTTTCGCAACCGCCGAAACCGAGATTAAATTAATAAGCTCCTACGCGTTGGGTGACCAGTTCTTAAGGAAATTCCGACAGGGAGGGGAGCTGGGATACGCGTGCCCGCTATTGCCTTTGACTGAATCAACAAGCCTTAAAGTCTTCGGTTGGTTGTTCCAGCCGAATATAGATCGAATCTAAATCGATTTTTCGTAGAGCTCGTACGTTTTGGTTTTAACCAGCGGAATTGATCGGCCAATCGCTCGGATCGAGCGCATGTTGCTTTCCAATACCCAAGAAAACTCCCAAGTCTTAAACGCGTCGTAAGTTTCGACCAGTTGCAGGATCAAGAGCATCGCAACGCCTTTGCTTCGCATCCTGTCATCGACGCCTAGTGCGATCACGCGTGATGCCGGCGTGCGCTTTAGGAGCGACGGCATTTGCAGCATTCTAATCCAATCCCAAGGTCCTTTGGCTCGTTTGACGGCCCAATTTACGTCGGGAATCGTGACGATATATCCGACCAATTCGCCATCCCAATAGGCGACATGGATCATGTCGTAACGAATCACGCGGCGGAGATTCTTGATCATGAACGCAAGCTCGTTATCGGTCAGCGGAACGAAACCCCAGCCTTCAGCGCGGACGGTGTTGCCAAGCTCGTTGACTTCCCGCATCGTTTGGTCAAAATTCGATTCGTTGACGGCCCGGAGTTCAATTTTCGGATAGCGTTCCAGAATCTTGGCTTTGGCATTGCGAAGCTTTTTCCATTGTCCCTGGGCGTTCTCTTCGTTTTTGGATTGGAACTCATACGCGAAGAAGCGCTGGGCCATTGCGAGGCCCGAATCCAAGAGATGTCGTTGGTTGCGTTTGTGCGAATAGCCCATCATGATCATGGGGCTCAATTCATTGCCCTCGACGACCACGCCAAAATCGCTTTTCATGGACGGATTGACTGGGCCGCGCATTGAATCGCAGCCTTCCTTGCGCAACCAAGCGGCCGCCGCTTCGATCAGCTTGTCGGACACGGCTTGATCGTCAATAAGATCGTAAAACCCAAAGAACCCAACGCGGTCATTGTTGTGCTTGTTATGCATGTCGTCTTTGATCGCGGCGATTCGTCCCACGGGAACACCGTCACGATAACAGACAAACATCTCTCGTCGGGCGTGTTCGTAGAAAGGATGCTTGTCAGAATCCAGCTGTTGTCGCTCCATGGAGCGAAGTGGGAACACAACGGCGGGATCGTCGGCATAGAGTTTGCGCCGTAGCGCAAAGAAGTCGCGGACCTGTTTACGATCCGCGACGACTTCGATTATAAGCGATTTTTGATCAGCCATTAAAAACTAATGGGTCGATCCATTGGAACTCGAAGGAGCAGGTTCCACTTCGGGAGCCTGTGGCATCCGAGCGACAGCTTTGTGGGCCGCGGCTTGATTGCCTTCGAGTAAAGGAATTTTCGTTGCCACGGCGATGATGGCTTCAACCAAGCGGTGCATGTCGGCTGGCGTGTGCAAGGCACTTGCTGTCATCCGAATGATCGAGGTGCCGTAAGGAACGGCTGGATACATGACTGGATTGACGATGACTTTGTGTTCGTCTTGAAGCATCTTGACGGCGCTCAAGGCCATGGCTCCCCGAGTGAAAATCGAAGTCACTGCGCCTTTAGGGTCACCGATGTTGAATCCTGCGGCGCGGAGTCCGTCTCGCAGGACGGCGATGTTTTCCCACAACTGATGGCGTCGTTCAGGCATCGATTGCATGAGTTCCAACGACTTTATCGTCGCGGCGGTGATGCAGCCTGGAAGGGCTTTCGTCAGCATGAATCCAGGCGAGACGAATTTAATGAAGTCTAGGGCTTTCTTCCTGCCACAGACATAGCCGCCGAACGTGCCGAACGATTTGGCAAATGTTCCGCCGTGCAGGTCGACTTCATCCTCGACGCCAAAGTGCTCGGGTGTTCCACGACCGTTGTCGCCCAACACACCCGTTCCGTGAGCGTCATCGACAAACAATTGAGCGTTGTACTTGTTTTTCAGCTCGACCAATTCAGGGAGAGGAGCCAAGTCGCCAGTCATGCCATAGACGCCGTCCACGGCGATCAGTTTCGGCTGCTCAAGCGGGCAGGCTTTGAGTTGGCTCTCGAGATCGTCGAGGTCATTGTGGCCAAACCAACTGGCTTCGCCTTTGCACAAGCGGGCACCGTCATGGAGACAGCCATGAGCGTATGCGTCGACGAACACTCGTTCGCGTCGACCGACCATGCAGGCAATCGTTCCGGACATGGCACCCAAGCCAAGATTGAATACCAAGCTGGCTTCGGTATTGCGAAACTTAGCCAGCTCTTCTTCTAGCTGGATGTGAAGCGCCGTGTTGCCTGTCAGCGGTCGGGCACCCAAGGGAGTACCGACTCCGCTAACGGCGCAGACTTTGGATGCTTCGTGCACGACTTCCGGGTGCGTCGCAAGACCAAGGTAATCGTTGGTTGCGATTTGCAAATACTCAGTCCCGCCGATTTCCACGTGTGGGAGGCAGTTGGTCACGGGGAACTGGCGAAAGAAAACGTCGGGTTCGAAGTGATCGCCCGCAACTTTTTTCATGCGGTTCCAAAACTCGTCACATTTGTCAAATATGTCAGCCATGAACAATCTTTTTTACTAGCAAGGAGAGTGGATCAAATAGAACGAGCGTGAAGCGGGTACAAAAAGCAAACCCGCAGAATCAAATGAACTTTCACTCGCCTCAACAAAATACTCATCGACTATCTGGGTCAGACAGTTGAAAACAGAATAGATTATTTGGTGGGGCCGTTCGTTTACGCCCGATTTTTGCTGCGATATAGCCTAATAAGTCTATTCACCGTCTGGGTAGTTTGCAACGCCTGATGGAATCCCAGCTGCTGATATCGGCGGATCACGAGCCGTTAATGGATGAATGGCGGCCTGATCGAGAAGATTTACCAATAAATTGGCGTTTTTGTCGATTTGCACCGGTTTCTACTCATTCCGCGCTCCGTTAATTCTGGCGAGACTGCCAGCCACTAAACACGACGAGACGTCTTGAGCGGTGCCGCGGGGGGATCGGAATACGGGTCCGAAATCGGTTTGGCTTGAGGCTCATCAAGCCGTTCGGTGGCCTGAGTTGCAGCAGCGGCAGGATTGGATTCAACGTCCAACGCATCAGTTTCGTGGTTGAATTGGCCGCCTGATTTACGCACAGCCGCGGCCTCTCGCTCGGCTTGTTGACGCTTTACTTTTTTATCTGAATCGAGCCTGAACAAACGTCCAGCGGGACCTGCCAAAATCGCCGGTAATAAAATCAAATCGCCTAGCAACGCGGTCATGAGCATGATCATTAGCAGCAACGCAAATTTGACAGTCGGCATGAACACACCGAACACAAACGGCATCACGCCCAAGCCACAGATCATCGACGTGTCAATCATGGCTTTCGCACAATGGTCAAACGCAAAACGAATCGACGAGAATCGAGACAGTCCGTCTTTCGTGCCACGCCGATACCACGTCAAAAAGTGGAGGGTGTCATCGACGGCAATGCCTAGCGCGACACTCGCAGTCATGACGGATCCGATCTCAATCGAATATCCCAGCCATCCCATGCCGCCAAACACTACCAACGGCGGGAACACGTTTGGAATCATCGCGACGAGTCCAGCCCAGAAGCTCCTGAGCACAAAAATCATGATCACCGTGATGATCAAAAACGCAGTCACGAAACTATAGGTCAAGTCGCTGAGGATTTGGTGCTGAGCTTTGTAGACCAGCGGGATTCCGCCGGTCAACGATGCCGTCACACCATGTTGACCGAGGTGCTCCATTTGCTCGTTGACGTTGGTTGCGACGGTTTCAATGAAGTCGCCGTAATCAATGTCGTTGAGGGCAGCCACGCGCAGACTAATTCGCCAAAACGATTCGTCACCGACGACGCTGACGAGTTTCGCATCTTCGAATTGCTCAAACTCATTCGACCATTTCTCGAGAATAGTCTTGCGTTTGAACTTGTCAGCGAGGCGATTGCCGCGTGGAATGTAGGGTTCAAACGTCGCCACCGAAAGCGTCGCGTTGATCTTTGTGGTCTGCTTGACCGCCCGTTCAATCGACTTGACCATCATCATTTGTTGCCAACGACTGAGGCCGTTTTCAGGATCAAAATGCAGGACAATTTCCATCGGAACCAGCGGCCCGAGATTGTTCTCCATCCATTCGTAGTCGGAAATGATTTTGGTTCGACTGGCAAAACGATTCTGGAGTTTGACCGATGCCTCTAGCTTAAACACGCCCATCGCAAGCAGGGTCACGCCGATCAAAGCAGGGATCACGACTAGCCAATGGGAGCGGTAAACCCAATGCAAAAGCAGAGACGACGAACGGCTAACGCCTGAGGTCCGTTCCCGTCTGGACATGGTGCCCTGGGTGGAAAAGCGTTTTGAGATGCGTCCTCGAAGTAAGTACAGCGTCGCTGGGAGGACCATCAAGATCACCATGATACTGGCGAAAATTCCGCAGGCTGAATAGAAACCAAATAACCGAATTGGCGTGACGTGGCTCATTGAAAGCGAGAGCAGGCCAACGGCGGTGGTGGTCGCGGACAGCGCCACAGGATAGCCGCCGTCTTTGATGGCTTGATCGGCCGAGCGCATTCCATAGCCCAGCGTCGCGGCTTTGCGGTAGTAGTTGACCATGTGGACGCAGCCGGAGACGCCCAGAATGAAGGTCAGCGTGGGGAGCATGACCATCGTCAAATTCATTCGGCCACCGGTCCAAAACAGAACCGTGAGGCTGAGGGCGGCGCATAATCCGGAAAACAGAATGACCAGAATCGAAAGCGGGAGATCGCGCATGCGGTACCACGTCAGCAAGAACACCATCAAGACGGACATCCACAAGAATGTCCCCAGAGATTTCTTGCTTTCGATTTCGATTGCCGCCCCGTCAACCGTCGGGCCACCCATCCTCAATTGCTCATAAGTGATTCCAAATTGGGAGTTGGCAAGTTTGTAAGTTGAATCGACGATGGGCCGCCGAATGTCAAAGAACTTTTCTTGGGGGTAGGCGATGATGCAAGTGGTGGATTCGTCCGGGCCCACCAGCAAGCCTTGAATTCTCGCCCGGGCCGTGCGATTGGTGACGCCCGCGGATTCAATTTGAGCCAACATCTGTTTGCCACTGATCACGCGATCGAAGACGCGCTCGCCGTCAATTTCGTGGGCGATCAAGGCGTTTTGAAATTCGGTCACAACCGGGTTGTCGAGTGTGCACTCATCCCAAGTCAAGACCATCATCTCGTCGGCGCCGAAACGCATTTGGAAATCGTCGTAAGTCTGCTTCTCTTCGAAACCGCTGGGCAACCATTGACTGATGTCGTTGGCGTAAACTTTGAGCGACTTGATCGAGCCCAGGAGGACCAAAGGCATGAAGAACAACGCCACGCACAGAATGACGGTCGACCATTTTTCCAAAAACGTCTTGCGGCCGTCCGGGTTCCGGGCTTGAAAGGCATTGTTAGCAGTATCGTCTCCGCCAGCCAATTGCTCGAATTCTGAATCAGAGTTTTCAGGTGGAGGGGACTGCGAATTGTCGTGTGAGCTGGTCAAGAAAACTTCCGTTGGCGGTAGGCCGTTGGGGAATCAATTGAACCGCGCGACCATGGAGGGCACGCCGTAGCCGACCCTATTTTTACCGCACGCGAGACGGTTGATGCAATGGCGGTGTTCAATTTCGGACACGAAAAATGCCGCTCGATTGAGCGGCATTGATCATTGTAGCGGTAGGGTTCTTTGAACGTTTTAGTACTGTTGGCTGGCGGTGCCAAAGTCGACGTTTCCGACCATATGGAAGTGGTTGTGGTCGATGTAGACGACTTCCACCGAGTCGACGTCTTCGAGGGTGTGCGGTATCGGCCAACCCACGATTTTTCGCTCTGTGAAGTATATCGTACACTTGTAGTGTGCGTGGTGCAGCTGGACCGGTCCGACCAGCGGAATCACGCGGGGAGGATCGATGTAATCAGCGATCTTCTCTTTCACGATCGTGACATTGTTCCGTTGAGTCTCGTTGAGAAACGGAAAACCGCCCTGAACTGAGTCGGCTCGCTCAAGAGCCCACCAGACTTCGTCGTCACTGGGAGGATCCAAGGCAACTTGTGGGCCGCCAGCGGTTAGTGGTCCCAAGATTGGAACACGACCGTATCGCTCATGGACATGAAACTTGTCTTCCAGATTCTTTTGCCAATACGGCGAAACCGGGATAGGAACACTAAGTATTCCTAGTGAAGGTCCAGTCGCTTGGAAACATCCCGAGCTTAGAACTGCCGTTGTCGCAATCAACAACATCATGGTGACAGTTAAACGTTTGGTTGACATCGCAAATCCCTTTGTGGTGTAATCACTCTTATGACTAGGTATCGTGATAAACTGTGCGGGACTTGCGGATATTTAGGACTATTCGGAAAACAAAATCGGATTTGCCTGCGTAACAGGTCCTGATTTTAAGCGATATATCGGGAGACATGGAGGTTTGGGGTGAATGGGAGGCTTGTTTTCGCCTTGGATGGAGCCAATTGGATGTTTTTAATGCGGTTGATTGCCTTGTTGTTGCTGGGTGAATTCCTGATTGGCGTGATTGGGTTTTCTTTCTCCGTGGATAGTAGGAGTTGCTGTCGTCGCATAGTGCGTTACTTCTAAATTAGGAACCCTCGTCGATTGTTATCTCGCCTTCGTCCGTCGGTGGTTCTCAAAATTGAGCGGGACACCGCAGTCCGATTTGGCTTGCGAACCTGGTTGGAACTCTTCATAACACGGATTCGACCTCTGTGGCCGAGACTGCTTTGAGTTCAACCTCTGAGAATTCGATATGGGCGCTGCCGCCGCGACACTGGCGATTTTGGTTTTGTTTGGATTGGGTTTGCAGATTTTTCAATCGCTAAACCTCGTGCGAATCTTTCGTGCGTACCGGCCCGTCGGACTTAGTAATGATGAGTTCCCATCCTGTGCAGTGGTGCTCTGTCTTCGCGGTTGCGATCCTGGGTTGGCTGAGAATATCGAGAATCTTCTTGATCAAGAGTATCCTGATTTCCATTTGTACTTCGTGGTTGACAGCAATTTGGATCCTGCCGTAGCCGTAGTCCAGCAGGTGCTTGCCGATCGTCCGGGCGCGGCGGCAACGCTTCGTGTCGTCGAACCCGCTACCAGCGAATGTAGCCTGATTGCGAATCATCATTCGATCGTTCTACCTGAACTTGCCCAGCAATATGAGTTCCTGGCGTTGGTAGACGCCGATGCCGCGACTTGGCCCAAGTGGCTGAGAACGCTGGTGACGCCCTTAGTCAATTCGGAATTGAGTATCGTGTACGGCAATCGCTGGTACATGCCGACCTCGGCTTCGGTGGCCTCGCTGACTCGATTTATTTGGAACTATGGCTCGGTTCAGCAGATGGTATTCTTCCAATATCCTTGGGGGGGAAGCCTCGCGATGAAAGGCGAATTTGCTTTGTTGCCTGAGTTTTCTCAAGCGCTTCGAAAATCATTTGGAAACGACACGCCGATGTTTGCCTTGGCAAAATCCGCCGGAATGAAAGTCGCGTTTCATCCGGGGATGATGCTGATCAACCAAGAAAAGACGCGTTTTCTCGATTTTTTCCGTTGGATGATTCGACAGCTTCTGCACGGTCGCCTGTACCACCCGACGTGGCCCATCGTTCTCGGGACGGGGGCCGTGACGGCCGTGGTGATCGTGCTGTCGATGATCGTTAATTCTTACAATCTGATCGTCGGCGACTGGAACGCTGTCTTGATCCTGACGTCAGCTTTGGCTGCCTATTGGTTCGTGTGGGTGGCGTTTGTATTTCACCTCGACCATACGGTCTCTCGGTTGATTCGAGATCGAGGCGGGCCGAAGCGATGGTGGACGCTCGCGACGGCCATGAAGATTTGTCTCGTGGCTCCGTTGGTTCAGTGCGTTTATCTTGCTGGAATGCTATCCGTCATCACGCTGCGACGCGTGAGTTGGCGAGGCGTCGATTATGAAATTAATGGACCCTTCAAGGTGCGGATGATGAACTATCGCCCCTATACCGTTAATGTCCTCGGGGACGAAACGATTTTATGAGGCAAGAATTTAAGGCGAGATTGGGATCTCCCGGCGAGACACATTCCAGACAGCATTTTTAATGGGTTGTTGTTCCAGTTTTGGATACGGCACGTTTGGCTACCTGATCCCGGTTCTAAATGCTTCAAGATTTTATAAAGCCGTAGATAGGCCGCGGGGCAACTCCCGCTGTTCCTAATTCGTTTTAAAAGACAGAAATTGCAATTGATGAGCAGAGCAAACGGGTTGTCCGAATTTGATCGTGATTGGATCGCCGATCAGTCGTTGCCGGCTCCACTCCGAAACCTGAGTTTACTGGTCAATTCGATTTCCCAAGTGTCCCAGGTGTCCGTCGATGTTGTCCACCGGCGAATGCGCGACGAGTACGCTGCGATTGGCACGAATGTCAGCCGGGGGCTTGCTGCTCAAGGCATTGAGCCGTTCATTTGGAGTTCGCAGCTGGAGCGTTTTTACGAGCAGACAGATGCGTTTTTGTACGAGTCGACGGTTTGGAATTTGACGCTGGCCAAGTGCCGCATGCGTACTTGGATTGGGACGTATCTCAAGCAGTCGGAGGCTAAGCTTAGGGTTTTGGCATTTGGTGACGGGATGGGTTTTGACTCGTTGTTTCTCGATTCAATTGGGATTGATGTGACCTATTTTGATGTCTCGAAGCTGGGGCTCTCAATCGCCCAACGGATGTTTGCCGAGGCCACCAACACAATCAACATCGTCACGGATCCCCAAGACTTACGAGAGGGATCTTTCGATGTGATTGTCTGCCTTGACGTGCTTGAACACGTCGATGATCCTCCAGCGTTAGTGCGATGGTTGCGAGGCCTCCTGCGTACGGATGGGCGGCTGATCGTGAACGCTCCGTTTTTCCTAACCAACTCGACTGTTAAGACGCATTTGAAATCGAATCGGAAATTTGCTGGCGACTACCAAACACTTTACGAAGGCATGACAGTCGTTGCTGGCCGCATGTTTTGGGATCCGATTGTGCTTGAAAACTCGCAATCTCAATCGGTTCCCGCGCGATTGGCGTGGGGCGCTACCATGCTGCGGGCCAGTCGTTGGTGGGCGACTCCATTTTCGCTTGCCAGCCAAGCGATTATTCGGAGAAAACATCCTTTGGTTTTCGCTTGATCGTCGAGGGAAGGCCCCCTCCGTTGCGGTCGGATCTGACGATTTAAAAGCGACGGGAGCAAACTTGTAAGCCCGGCGAGGCGGGGCTTTTTTAAACGCGCCGTGCGGAACGTGGGAATGGAAACCCGACGCGTTAAGGGTTTGTTGATTTAAAATGCGAGACGATAGATCGTTTAACGATTAGGCGGCAGGCGGCAGGCGGCAGTGTCAAACGCAGGGCGTTTGTCGGCGAGGGCGATTGCCCGTTAGGTTGCGAGCTTGACGGGCGCAATAAAAAAACCTCGCCAGCAAATGACTGGCGAGGTTCTTGTTTTATCAATCGAGATCCAGCGACTTACTTGTCGTGGAAATCAAGCATCCACCAGCCGTCATCCCATTCAAGGGAGACCTTACGCCAACCAAGTGGAACTTGGGGGTAAGGGTAGAACGGGCCGATGTAAGGCCATGCTGAAGCCGAGTATTGCTTGGGATAAGCAACCGCACCGTAGTTAGCATTGGCTGCGTAACCTGGCCAAGCGTAACCTGGCAAGTTAGGAGCACCGGAAGGAGCAGCGGCAGGCTGGCCGTAAGAAGCTGGCAATGCCTGAGGACCCATTTGAGGAGCCATTCGTTGGCCCATTTGAGGAGCCATCTGCTGCCTTGGCATCGCAGCTCCACCTTGAGTTGCGAACGGCAGAGGATCTCCGCTGACAACAACACCTGTTGAGGCGTTCATTGGAACGGGTTCCATTGAAGAAACCTGACGAAGTGGTGCTTGCGTTGGAGCAACTGACATTGGCTGCTGCTGATAGGCCGCATTCATTAGCGGGCTTGCAGGAGCCGCGATCGACTTAACTTCAATGTCATCGACGACTTGAGTGACGCCCAGATGTCCAGCTTCTTGAGCCGCACGCAGGATCGTCATCTCTTGTGCCGAATTTGAAACGTGGCCCTTAAACCACACGGTCCCGTCTTCGACACGCATGTCGACGTTGAACCCTTTCAAGTTTCCTTGTGATTGCTCGGCTTGTAGCCGGCTTTTAATAAAATCAGCGATCTGCTGATCGTCCGCCATACCCAAGACGGGTATAAGCGAGGTAACCGCGACTGCGATTCCAAGCACTAAACGTCGCATTAGAGATTCCTCCTGGTTCAAAATCGTTGACCGAAGTCAAGCAAATTCGCTGTTTGCTATGCGTGACTCATCACCACTGAGGTGGGTCAACACGAATTTGTTTGCCAAGCATCAATAAATTTGTGTGTGAAACAAGCACGATGCTGTTTTCTTACTTAAGGCCTTCAAGACTAAATCCGCAAACGGAATCACCGTATTGAGAATCTCTCGATTTTGCCCGAATGACGTCCGTGTCGTTCGGGCCAAATCACCAATGCGAGACCCCCCTCGCGGATTCAGTCCATTGAACCCAAGGTTTGTTTCGTCCATCTTTGGCCGGTCGACGCACAATATTTCCGATTTTGACGATGTTCTAGGAAATTCAGCCTGTTTTCGGGACGACCGGGTCTATTTCGCTAGCGTGTTTTGTTAATTTATTTCGATTGCGTTGACTCTGCCGACAATGCTTGTCTTGACCACACTGGCAGTATTTTCAGCGACGGGATGTGCAAGGGATGTTCAAGACGAAGAATAGAGGGTTGCCTCGAAAGTAGCCTGTTCCCGTCCGTGGGGAGGATTTGTCGGCTTGTTCTGACCGGTGAAGGGCATCTTGATACGAACGCTGGGGCGCTTGATCACGCTTCTGATCGGAAATGACTTGCTCGCGTTGGCCTTTAATTGCTACGGCTTGCTCGTCACGGGATGTGCTTATTTGAGGCAGCCGTTGAAACCGGCGTTGAGCCGGCCCTGTTTTTCCATCCCACTCGACAGTCCAATCGTTTGGAATGGGTTCGGCCGTGCGCCGCTATTTTTCGACGCCATGTGGTGCAGTTTCGTAGTGCTGCTTGAGCAGATCTTCGCCAAAATCGTTGTTGAAGTCTCGCCACACCGCGTGGACATGATTGGCTTTATTCTGCGTGTTGTCGTATTCCAGAATAAACGTTGGACCTTGGACGCGGAAATAGTGAGGCTTGCCAGGAGCAATCGGACCGGCCCAAGCGAAACAGATTTTGTCGAATCCCGCGTTTTCGACTTTCTTCCAATCGGCTTCCTCTAGCTCTGATCGGAATTTGCCGACGTAGGTTCCGATCAAATCACGAAGCAGCTTTTTCTGTGAGTCGGTCATTTTCTCAGCTGGTAGACCGGACGGTGTCAACGGTGAAGCCTTCCTTCCCGGTCCGTTGATGACGTCGCGGGGTGCTTTGCCCTCGAGGATTGCAGTTTTCTTTTGCTCCACGCTCAACTGTTTGACCAAAGCACGGCCAAGGTCCTCTTCTTGCCCAAGCACGCGTAGTCCTGCGAGTTTACCAGTTTTCACTTCGCCCGGATTGCTCCCAAAAAACGCCGGTGTGGTGACCACCGATTGGCCATCGACAATCGTGAAACTGATCGATAGATGATGCCCTTCGATTCGCCATCCCCAAGTCGATTCGATGGAGGGTTTGCCAAACATGAAGACGTGGTACTTTTCAGGATCTCGTTTGGGGGCGTTGTTCTCCAACTCATGCAGAACCTGCTCCAGAGCCATGATTTTCATGGTGGTCGAGAATCCGCGATGGCTCAACGCGGATTGAACCAGCGATAACGCTAGCAATCGTTGGTCAGGCTGGAGGTCATTGAATCCCAAACCCTTCCGCTCCATCGGAATGAATTGCCAGTCTTTCCTCAGTTCATGATCAAATTCAAAACCGACGGTCTGGCGCTGTTTTTCATCCAGGGAATTTAAAAATAGATTCGCAGCAGAGGTCATCTCTTTCGCGACATCGTGAGCCTCCGCATTCGAAACAAGCCCTGAAGGCAATAAGCAAAGTGCGAGGATCGTGGCGGCGAGGAATTGGCAAGTTTTGAATAGAGGCATTGGTTTCTTGGTGATTGGACAAAGTGAATGAGAATCGTCAGGCCATTATCGTAGCTGGCCAGCCTAAATTCCAGTCGACCACAGCGATTGGTGTCAGAAGGGTAACGCACTCAACCGTCACGGCGGCAGCTGACCTAATTTACCACTAGCCGACCGAACTCGGTGGACCGCCTGGCCTCGTTTGCGATTAGCTTGCAGGCGTTAGCGGGGAGCGTTGGTAGGCGAAGACGAACATCCCTAGAATCAACTCATTGCCCTTCAAAGTTACTTCTTACGCCACACGGCCTCGTCGGTGATTCCGAGTTTCGCTTGCACCTTAGCGATCTCCGCTTTGAATCGTTTGGCGTCCACTGGGTATCCTTTGGTTGGTTTGAGGCCGGGGATTTGTTCGATCCAAAACTCGTTC
>JBLINZ010000138.1:0-12848 GCA_047639375.1 Mariniblastus sp.
CGTTGGGGGCTTGTTGGGTTGAGGCGCTTTCGTGCCGTGTGTTGGCATTTGGTTTGTAGAAAAGAATCACCCGTTGGCGTATTTGAAGTATGAGTAGCTTGGCATTTTGCCCGATGGAATGCTTTTAGATTGCAGTGTTTTCCGAGTGTCCGATCGAGCTCCCTTGCTGCGTGCCGGTTCGTCGAGATTGACCATTTCCAGAAATCAATTTCAACCATTCAGTCGAGGTTCAAGATGAAAAAGAAGAAACGAAAATCAAGGGTGAATCGATTGTCGATGGAGTGTCTTGAGGATCGCAAGCTGTTGGCTGCGGACTTAGGGTTCTCTGGTGTTTTGCAAGAAGGGATCAGTGATTTCGATCGTCGTCCGGAGATTGTCCAAGGCAACATGCAGCGAAATGACCAGCCCACCGAGGAGCGAGGGCGGCCCGGCGACGATGCAACCGACCGTACTCAAATCGGACTAGTGGATTTGTTTTCCGTGGAGTCGCGGACGATCGACGGCACGGGCAATAACCTTGTCGATTCAACGCTGGGTGGCACCGAGAGTCAATTGATTCGTTCGACGACGGTCGACTACGCTGATGGGATTTCCGATCCAGCGGGGGCCGACAGGCCAAGTGCTCGAGAAATCAGCAATACTGTAGCCGCGCAAGTAACAACGGACGTCAATGAACGCGGATTGACGGATATAACTTGGCTCTTTGGACAGTTCATCGATCATGACATCGATTTATCCGAGGGGGCTGATCCTGAGGAAGCATTTGATATCGTAGTTCCTGCGGGCGATGTGTTTTTCGATCCGACCGGTTCGGGCGAAGCGGTGATTTCGCTCAATCGAACGGTCTATAATCACGAGACGGGAACTTCAGCGGAGAATCCGCGCCAGCAAATCAATCAGATCACTTCATTTCTTGACGGCTCTGTGATCTACGGTTCAGACGAAACCCGGGCGGCCGAGTTGAGAACGTTTGAAGGTGGCCTTCTCAAAACCAGCGCAGGAGACTTACTTCCTTTCAACGATGCGGGATTGGACAACGCGGGTGGGACGAGTGAGTCGCTGTTTCTAGCAGGCGATATTCGGGCGAATGAGAATATCGCTTTGACCGCGATGCAAACGCTTTGGGTGCGTGAGCACAATTCATGGGCGGAGCAAATCTCAGCGGAAGATCCGACGTTGAGCGACGAGGAGGTCTTTCAAGCCGCGCGGACGATCGTAACTGCTGAACTGCAAGCGATTACGTTCAACGAATACCTTCCGGCGTTACTCGGTGAAGACGCCGTCAGCGACTACGCGGGCTATGACGCTGCGGTCAATCCTGGGATTAGCAATGTGTTCTCTGGTGCCGCCTATCGATTTGGGCACAGCATGTTATCCACCGAATTGCTGCGTCTCAATGCTGATGGAACCGAAGCGGATGAGGGCAATATTTCACTTCAGAGTGCCTTTTTCGCATCGTCCGAGATCAGTGAAAATGGGATCGATTCGCTGTTGATGGGGGCCGCCAGTCAGGTCGCCAATGAAGTGGACAATCAGGTCGTCGACGACATTCGCAACTTTCTATTCGGAGCTCCTGGTTCGGGCGGCTTCGATTTGGCGTCGCTGAATATCCAACGCGGGCGTGATCACGGCTTGGCGGACTACAATCAGACTCGGGAGGACTATGGGCTCAATCGCGTCACTGATTTCGACCAAATTACCTCCGATTCGGACTTGGCTCAGGCTCTTGAAGATCTTTACGGCAGCGTCGACAACATCGATGTTTGGGTGGGAGGATTGGCGGAAGATCATGTCGCTGGCTCGAGCATGGGTGAGTTGTTTTCCACCGTGATTGTTGATCAATTCGAGCGAATTCGTGATGGCGATCGATTGTGGTACGAAGAAGTTTTTTCTGGGCGTCAGCTCGATGCGATCAATCGCACGAGTTTGACCGATATCATCGAACGGAATACCGAATTGGATGACCTGCAGGCTAATGTCTTTTTTGAAAGTGGAAGCGATCTACAGCCTGAAGATTTCAATGACCGTCGTCGGCAGGGTGAGCGACCGAATCGTCGGTCGTCAATCCAAATGGAGATGGGAGGTCGGCAAATTGAAAATCGGCGTGATTCGGGAGTCAGGCAGCGACTACCCAGTTTCAGCGGAGGGATCAACGATTTGGCTGGATCGCAGCAGATCTATCAACGAAATTTGAATTTTGATTTTGGCGACGGCCGACAAACTACGAACGACAACGTCGAGCGGAGTCGTAGAAACGCCGCGATAGACAACGTGTTCAGTGGGTTGGATCGTGACAATGCCGAAGACGCGGGCAGCCAGCGAAACCGCCGGGGGAGGGGTGTTTAAGTGAGGATATGATTGTCGGCGTGTTGAGTTCACGACCGGTTAAGTGGGGGCAGTCATAGCCCGAATGCGTAAGCGAGATAGAGCCCTCGTTGGTGGCCGGCCTTCGATCGTAATGCGTCCTCGCTTACGCGTCGTGCTACCATTTTCGCCTTCGGATCATTAAGTCAAAAAGCGCTCACTTTACTCGTCGGGTTCCCCGAAGCGTCACGGTCTCGTCAGGTTGTCATTTTATAAGGAGACGCCTTGCCGTCGTGCGAAGACGGCAAGTGCGTCTTTTTTGTGCGTGAGATTTGAGGTTCTGATTTGATTTCACTCAATTCATGTGAACGTTTATCGAGAGTCGCCTTTGATTTGTGTTCCCTTCGCTTCACGACATGTGATTGGTTCAAATTCAAGCTAAACTGGAGCGACTAAGAAACTCCTCATCACCATGAACACTGAATGGTTTGTTTGAAATGGAAATCGCGGATTGCTCCCCAGGAAAATCACCGACGGCTTGGCATTTTCAATCGGCCTGCTGCTTGACTCGTATTCGTTTGTTCGGGCTGGTCATTGGCTTGGCATTGGCTTGTTTACAATCAGGGGAGTGTCTGGGTGCACAGGATACCTTGTCCGCTGAACTGACGGCCGAGCCAGTTTCGAAGCTTATCGAGGAAGCCGAGAAGCTGGGCGATCCGGCTCGGGGTGCGATCGTGTATTACGAACCGACGATGAATTGTGCCAGATGCCATGACGCCAATCCGGGCGAGCGAAGCCTCGGGCCGGACTTGACGCTGAAGCGAGAGGTCGAGTGGGCACATTTGATCGAATCGGTGCTGGCTCCCTCTGCCACGATTAATGCCGGCTATGAAACGGTTCAAGTTTTGACAGATGAAGGCGAAGTTCTGTCGGGGCTTTTGGGTGGCGAGTCGGATTTGGAATTGACGATCCTGAAGGCTACTGCGTCGACCAAGCCCATCGTGATTCCAAAGTCTCAGATCGATGAGTGGAAGAAGACCAAGCTTTCAAGCATGCCACCGGACTTGGCGAACCAGTTGTCCAATCGCCAGCAGTTTTTGGATTTGATTCGTTACCTCAAATCGCTTTCGGAGGAAGGCCCGATGTTGGCGGCTGAACTCCGTCCCGCCGGCGCCGGAGTATTGGCTCCGCTGCCAGAGTACGAGTCGCGCGTCGATCACGCCGGGCTGATTGGGGACCTCAATAGTGAATCGTTTGAACGAGGCGCTGAGACGTACCGGTTGCGATGTGCGAGTTGCCATGGAACGGTAGACGCGGAAGGATCGATGCCTACCTCGTTGCGTTTTGCGACGGGGAAATTCAAGAACGGCTACGAACCCCTTCAAATGTATCAAACGCTGAACCATGGATTTGGGATGATGAATCCTCAGCGGTGGATGGTGCCGCAACAGAAGTATGAAGTGATCCACTACATCCGCGAACAGTTTTTGAAGCCACATAATCCGGACCAATTTTTGGCCATCACGGACGCCTACCTCGCGACGTTGCCCGTCGGCGACACGCGCGGTCCGGAACCGGTTGTCTCGCGTCCGTGGACGATGATGAACTATGGCCCCAGTTTGAATAACACGATTGAGGTCTCGAAAGATGGATCGAACATCGCTCAAAAGGGAATCGTCGTACGACTCGACGACGGTCCAGGCGGGGTCGAATCAGGTAGTCATTGGATGATGTATGAGCATGACACGATGCGGGTTGCGGGTGCGTGGAGTGGTGGCTTTATCGATTGGGAGGGCATTCATTTCAATGGTGCACACGGGCGCCATCCAAGTGTCATTGGCGAGTTGAGTTTTGCCAACCCAACCGGGCCGGGTTTCGGCAAGCCAACGGCAGGGTCCATCTCCAAGCAGGAGCAGTTGCCGAAAGAAATGTTTGCCGACCAACGCGTGGTTGGGCGGGATGGTAAGCACTACGGCCCCTTACCCAACGATTGGGCAAAATTTCTAGGGATGTATCGATATGGCAAGAAAACGCTGATCAAGTACCGCGTCGGGACAACCGAAATTCTCGAGACGCCGGGCTTGAGTTTCGTCGACGGCAGGCCTGTGTTTACGCGAACGTTGAATCTTGGAGATCGCAAGGAAGAGATGGTAATTCAAGTTGCTAAATTGCCAGGCAACAGTGTGGAGATTCAATCGGAGCATGGCCAAGCGGTTGCGGTCGTGCCTGGGAACGCTCGTTCAGATGTGACGAATTCGGGTAAGCAACTCAAGGGAATCAAGCTAGACGGAAGTCAGTTTGCTGAGATCCAGAACGGAGACGCGTTTGATCTGTTTGGAAGCGACTATTCGATTTGCGCTTCGATCAAGACAAAAAAAGATGGGACGATTTTCGCTCAAACGAAAAATCAAGAAGATTGGGTCCAGCAAGGTAAAACATTGTTCCTGAGGGATGGCCGCCCCACATTTGATATTGGTTGGGTCGGGGCCGTTGAGGCCAATCGAAAAGTGAACGATGGAAAACGTCATGAGCTCGTGATGACTTGGAGTCATGCTGAGCGTGAGGTGCAATTTTATGTTGATGGCAAGCCAGCAGGTGGTGGCGAGCTGGGGCCGGAGAAGAAGATCTCCGAGACGGTAGTCCGGTTCGGATTCACCAACCAAAATTTCCCATCTACATCGCACTTCACAGGAGCGATTCAAGAAATTCAGTTTTATCAACGGGCCTTAGCCGCCAACGAAGTGCGGCAGCCCAAGACAATTGGGAATGAAAAACGATTGGGCGTGTGGCGAGCCATCCGCGGAAATGAGATTCCCGAAGCGTCTGGGCAGGACAGTCTTACCGCTACCTTGTCGAGTGTTGGAATTCGGCCGAGCGCGGCAACCGGGTTGTTGGCGGAGACTTCGCTGTCAAACGCGAAATGGATTTCGGACGATCAAGGGAATCTACGTTTGGTTGTTCCAGCAGGGCCAGCCGTGAATTTTGTGATCTCTCATTGCTCAGTTGATTCGCTGGAGTCAGCGAAGGCGATGGAGGCGAAGTTGGCTGGCATTCTCAAACCTGCCAATCTCGCACCGTTTACCCAAGGCGGGCCGCCCAGCTATCCTCAGCTATTGAAAACGGAAATCATACGTGGTGACGAGACCGGCCCATTCGCGGTCGACGTCTTCAAGCGCCCGACGGACAATCAGTGGAATTGTCAGCTTCGGCTCACCGGGCTGGACTTCTTGCCGGACGGCGACACGGCGATCGTCTCGGCTTGGGATGGATCCGTCTGGCGAGTCAGCGGTTTCGGGCAAGCGGAGGACAGCCCGACGCGCGACGAGTTGACTTGGCAGCGGATTGCGGCGGGATTGTTTCAGCCCTTGGGTGTGAAGTTTCAAAACGGAAAAATCTATGTCACGTGTCGTGATCAGATCGTGATTTTGCATGATCTTAACGGCGATCACGAAGCTGATTGGTATGAGAATTTCAATAGCGATCATCAAGTCACGGAGCACTTCCACGAGTTTGCGATGGGTTTGCAAGCCGATGCGGAAGGCAATTTCTATTACGCAAAATCGGCGCGTCATGCGAAAACTGCTATCGTTCCACACCATGGCACGTTGCTCAAGGTCAGCCCGGATGGCGCGACGACCGAGATTTTGGCCAATGGATTCCGAGCCGCCAACGGTGTTTGCTTGAACCCGGACGGTTCGTTTGTCGTGACCGATCAGGAAGGGCATTGGAACCCTAAAAACCGCATCAATTGGGTTCGGCCGGGTGAGTTTTACGGCAACATGTACGGCTACCACGACGTCACGGATGAGTCGGATGCGGCGATGACGGATCCGTTGTGCTGGATCACGAATAGTTTCGATCGTTCGCCTTCGGAGTTGTTGTGGGTGCAAAGCGAAAAGTGGGGGCCGCTGAATGGTTCGCTGCTAAATTTTTCATACGGCTACGGGAAAATCTATGTGGTGCCACATGAAGAAGTCGATGGGCAGATGCAAGGTGGGATGTGCGAGTTTCCGATTGCCAAGTTTCCTACTGGCGTGATGCGAGGTCGATTTCATCCAGCGGATGGTCAGCTGTATTGCTGTGGGATGTTCGCGTGGGCAGGCAGTCAACAGCAGCCTGGCGGGCTGTATCGTGTTCGTTACACCGGCCAGCCAGTACACTTGCCGGTCCGCTTGAATGCGACCGCTGACGGTGTGAAGATTGGATTTAGCGATCAAGTCGATCCGGTAGCAGCGACGGATGTCTCGAATTATTCGGTCAAGACTTGGGATTTGAAGCGGACGAAGAATTACGGCTCGAAGCATTTCAATGAGCAGGAGCTCGAGGTCGAGATCGCGACACTGGCTAACGATGGCCAAACGGTGCAGCTCGTTATTCCAGAAATTAAGCCGACGTGGGGGATGGAGATTAATTACTCGATCAAAACGAAATCCGGTCAAGTTCTGAATGGGAAGATCCACAATTCAATTTTCAAGTTGAAGGATTGAATGGGGGTGGTCATTTTGGGTAGCCCGAATGCGTAAGCGAGGGAGAGTTTTCGTTGGTAGATCGCCTTCAATGTTTGTTCGTCCTCGCTCAAGCGTCGGGTTTCCATCCTCGCCTTTGGCTCAGTGGCTTTTATCTGCGTCAACTTATTCGGGCAAAAATGCTCAAGTCAGGTCTTGGCTTGGGCGTGGCCCAAAAAAAATGGCCAAGCAAAATTGCTTGGCCAGATCATGGTTGGGGCAACAAGTGACCGCCAAGAACTCGTTCAGATTCAAAGGGCAGCATTGCGATTGGACGCTGAGGGTCTGCCAGGTGTCTTCCGTCGAGACCTGGATCCTTCAAAAACTGAACTACTTGTTCTTCTTTTTCATGCGCTCAACTTCTTTGCGAAGTTCCATGATCTCGCGTCGCATCATCTCGATTTCAGACTCTTTTTCAGTGAGTTTTACTTTCTGCTTTTTGAGATCCAAATAATGTCGCTCCAGGCTTTTCTTCTCTAAGCTCACCTTGGCTTTCTCTTTGGCCAGTGCCAGTTCCCGCTTGCGTGCATTGAGAGTCGCTTCGACGGCTTGAGCTTGGGCGACTTCTTGCCTTGCGTAGGCTTGTTCTTCTTGCTGTTGGGCGGCTTTAATCATCATTTTCCGGATTGCAGCTTGGGCTTCTTTCGATTTCTTTTCGTTTTGAAGTTCCTGCATCCGAGCCAGCTCTTGCTCTAGCTTTCTGGCAATCGTCTTTTGCTGCTCGGCATTCATTTGGCCTTTTTGCTTCATCATTTTTTGAACACGAGCCAGCGTGCCCTGGGCGTCATGGTCGATGCTTCGTTGCTTTGATTCAATTGACTGTTGAAGCTTTTGGATCGCCTGCTTCATTTTGTCTGTTTTGAGACTGCCCAGGTTCTTTGATAGTTCTTTCCCGAGGGCTCCGGAGATTTCTTTTTCCATGTCTTGTAGCGTTTTTTCAAGCGAACCACCGACCAGTTCATTCAGCTCGCCAAGGCTTTCCCAAGGGGCGTCTTCGAGTCCGCCAAGTCCTTCTTTGAGGGCACCTTCGATCATGTCACCGATTGGCAAGTCGCCGATCATCTCGAGATTCTGTTCGATGAGGGCTTCAATTTGGGTGGGGTCAAAATCACCGGACTCAATTTTTTCTCCCCAGTCTTCCCAGCTCTTCGAGTACTTGTCGGCCCAGGCTTCCATCTGCTGCTCGTGTCCTTTGGCCCAGTTTTCCATTTTGGAATCATATTTTTCAGCCCAGTTTTCCCATTGGCTGGCATGTTTCTCGGCCCAAGCTTCCATCTCGCTGCCGTTTTTTTCGACCCATTTTTCAATCTGCTCGGCGTCCATTTTGATCGCCTTGCTGTCTTGTTGCTTGACAGCTGCTTTTCCTTTCATCGCCTTGGCCCGCTTGCCGAGAGTCTGAGCTTGTTCTTGCAGCCGTTCCATCTCTTTTTGAATTCGTCCTTCGTTGGCTTTGAGTGCCTTGAGGTCGGCATCCAACCGCTTTTCGTTGGCGAGTTCGACTGCCAGTTCGCGTTCGGCTCGAGATTGTTTGTTCTTGCTCTGTTGAGCGGAGACCTCTTGGCCTCCAAAGAACATGATGAGTGCTAACAGGACCGTTAGCGATAGGACAGATTTCATTGTGTCTCCCAGTCGGAAATAGTATTGGTTTGTGGTGAATCGTCAGCTAGTCGATCAGCGACGTTGGCGAAGTGTCAGACAAGTCAGTCTGTGTGGACGTTTGGGATCAATCGAAGGTATCTTCAAGATGGTTCGAAATTCGGGTGCATGAGTCGAGCCATTCGGTCGCCTAGGTCTCCAAGCTATTCAAATGCTTCGACTTTTTTGATCATCGCATCAATCTGTGAATTGATTTTTTCGCGGTCTTCATTGCTAGATTCAAGTTGGCTCAATTCAATTCTGAGCGATCGTAAATCCATGTTGAGTGTTCGCAGCATCAAGTCTTGATCTTTTTGCTTTTCGAAATTGAGAACGTGTAGGTCAGTCATGGGCTCGATAAACTGAGCCGGTGTAATTTGATCCGCGTTGGCGGGCGTCGAATTGGGCCATGAAACGATTGTTAAGCAGACCAAAAGGGTCGCGGCAACGGCCAGTGGTAACATTCGCCAAATTGAAAAATGTGATTTTGAGTGTGGACGATCGAGTTTGTGTTTCGTGGGTGCGGCAAGTGCGGCCGCATCCGTGGTGATTTGTTGAAGCGATAAATGGCTAACGCTTGCGTCGACTTGGGAAAACACTCCCGCAAGCTCGCGGCATGCCGAGCACTGCGATAGATGTGCATTCAGCTTGAGCTGTTCTGGCGAATTGAGTTCGCCGTCCAGCATCGCGCTGATCATCGGCTCAAAGCACTCGCATGAGGAATTGTAATTCATGTCATTTCTCACTTCTCAAAAGACCTTGTGCGGCCAATTCTTTTCCCAATTGTTTTCTGGCTCGGAAAATCCAAGTCCGAACTTGAGCGTGGGTCGCTCCTAACACATTCGCGATCTCGTCGTAGCTAAGTTGTCCATTGACCTTGAGTTGCAAAGCCTCTGCCCATTGGCTGGGTAGTTCCTTGAGTCCATTTTGGATGCTTGATTCAAGTTGTTCCAATTCACGGTCGTTGGATTGGGCTTCTGGTTTTGAAATTCGCTGGTCGTCAATTGGCTCGAATCTAAGACGCCCATTTCGGCGAAGATGGTCAATCGATAAATTGCGAATGGTGGCAAACAGAATGGCCTTGTTGTTCTTGGTTGTTGAGTCGTACTCGACGGCTTCGTGTTGGGCTTTTTCCTGATCGGAGTTGTGCGAGTTGTCAGGGTTCGTTTGAAATGAGTTTGTTGGTGTCGCTTCGCCGTTTTCGCTTGATTGATCCATCGCTTGAGCAGTCCGCTTAGCAGCCTGCAACAGGCGGCAAAACGATTCCTGAACGACCTCTTCGGCGTCCGCCCACACCCTCAGGATCGACATCGCATAACCCTTGGCCTGGGGCGCAATCTGGTCGCAGAAACTATTCGTGAATCGAATAGCTCGATCGGGGCCCGGGTTTCGCTCGCCGTTGTCGGCCGGCGATTCAAGTTTAGAATCTGCCGCCGGGAACGCCGAGTCGAAAGGTCTCGACATCGTGATTACCAGTTGGGTTAAGGTGCGATCATCGGGCGAAGTTGAGTCAGCCAAATAGATCATCTATTGGAACAACGAGTTTGTCTGAAATCGTCGCAGAAATATTCGGAATTACTCAGGAATAAATTCGAATTTTTGATTTTGGCCATTAGCACTCGGGAAAACGAGGGATTTTTGGACCAGTGACGATGGGGTTTGATTCTCCTTGCGGTGCGATTTTGCAAGGCATCGGTTGCGACGGGGGTGCGGATGTTTGGGTTGGAACCCAGGCCTTCCACAAACGATGCCTCTGGCAAAATCGAATATGAATCGCATGTCGATCGAGTTGGCGCGGATGCCGGGCCAAAGTGCCCAGTCTGGGTCGGATTACTTAAGCCGTCTCAAACTCGCGCGCTGATGGCCGACGAGTCCTTCCAGTTCGGCAAGCCGAGCGGTGTCTTCGACCAATTCCCGGGGGGCTTGGTCGAGCTGCAAATAAGTCCGAACACGTACAAACGTAAACACGTTCAAGCCCGCGCTCCAACGGGCGGTGCCGCCGGTCGGCAACGTGTGGTTGGGCCCGACGCCATAGTCTCCAAACACCTCGGCGGATTGCGATCCTACAAAAATACAACCTGCATTCACAATCTCCAGCGCGACCAATTCTGGATTGTCACAATGAAGCTCAAGATGCTCGGGGGCCAATCGGTTGCACAGCTCGATCGCCTGTTCCATTGATTTCGCAATGATCGCCGCACCATTCTTGAGTGACTCCCTCGCGATGTTGGCGGTCGGCAAGGTTTTCAATTGGACGACCAACTCCGCGGTGACCTGCTCAGCCAGTGCTCGTGAGGTTGTGATCAAGATCGGTCGAGCATCAACGTCGTGTTCGGCTTGGGCCAACAAGTCGGCTGCGATCGTGCCTGCGTTCGCCGTCTCATCGGCAACCAGTACTAGTTCGGATGGACCGGCCAGCATGTCGATCCCGCAATCGCCGCTGACTATCTTCTTGGCGGCAGTGACCCACCGATTTCCCGGTCCGACAATCACGTCGCAGGGATTGAAATCGTTGAACCCATAGGCCATTGACGCGATCGCGTGGGCCCCTCCGACTGCCAGCACTTGATCTGCTCCCGCGATGGCCGCCGTCGCCAGCATGAGGTCAGAGGGATTGGGGGTGGCCAACGTGATCTGTTCGCAGCCAGCCACCATGGCCGGGACGACGGTCATGAGCACGGTTGATGGCAAAGCGAAGTTCCCGGCGGGTGCGTAGCAGCCGACACGTGCGATCGGTTCGATCGTGTGTCCCGCAACGCCTCCTGGTACCGGGATTTCCAGCTCGTTCAAACAATCGAGTTGGGCTTCTGCGAATTGGCCAATTCGATGGGCGACGCGTTCAAGCAACTTGACGTCGGCCGATTCGATTCTGGCGACGGCAGCGTCCAAATCGGCACGTTCAATCACCAGCGGCTGGTCGTCAGTTCGCTCACCAAACTGCCGCGCAAATTTCCTGATTGCAGATTCGCCGCCCGCTCGGACTTCGTCCACGATCTGTTGGGCACCGGCTAACGTATTGGCGTCCAGCGTCGATTCCAACCCTTGAGGCTGAAATGATGCGGCGTCCACCATTTTGAATTGGATTTCTGATTCTGATTGATTCATGTCGGATTCACTAACGGAAGCTAACTGAGTTCGCGGCTAAACCTTGTTCTGCCAATTGGCGGTGCTTGGCAGGATTACTGTTACGTAGTCTCTGGATCGTTCTTGAGTCCTGGTGGCCGGCGAACTACGCGGTTCATTCGTCTGGCTAGTTCGTGATAGACACGGTCAAGCGAAACACCGTTCTTCAGCATGGCGACCAGTGCAAAATACAACACGTCGGCGGCTTCCCAAGCGATTTCGTTCAAGTCATCGGCTTGACTGGCTACGGAAAGCTCTTTGGCTTCTTCGAGAAGTTTTGACTCGAGCATCTCCGGATTGTTGGCGAGTTTACGCGTAAACGATTTCTCATCGGACTCGTGGATTCGCTCGGACAAGCGTTGCATCACTGATTGAATTGTGCGTTCACTTCCAAAACAGGTGTGCGTGTCACGATGGCAAAAACCCGGCGGATCTTGGGTTACGGTAAATCGCAAGCAATCGCGATCGCAGTCCATCCGAATCCCCAAAAGCTGTTGCGTCGCGCCGCTGGTTTCGCCTTTGATCCATAATCCGTCACGAGAGCGAGACCAATAGGTTCCACAGCGAGTTTCCAAAGCGTGCAGGAGGCTTTCGTAGTTGGAATAAGCCAGCCCCAACGCGATTCCAATTGGGTCGACAATCATGGTTGACCAGAGTCCATCAGGACGATCTGTGACGAGAACTGCTTGGAAGAAGTCGGCGATCAATTCGGGTTCGAGTTTTTCGATCGCCACTAGGCTATCGAACCGGGCCATCTCCAATTCGGCAATTCGGTCTGACGTTGGATCGGCGAGTCGTAACAGCGCACCGACGGGAATGGCTTCGTCGTTTGCCACGTCTGCGCTGACGGTCGCGATCCGCTCAGGTGGAATGGCTGTGAAACACTCGGCGGAGGCGTCGCCAAGCAGGCTCGTGGCGCCGGCATTTAGCAACGCGAGCCCGGATTCTTCAGTGGGGTCGCTCAGCCCAATCAATAGATCGACTGATCCTCCTACTCGTTTCACGATCGACTCGAGGGCGTCAGCAGATGCTGACGGGACATCGACCAACGCGACTTGACCGAACAAGCTCCAGTGTTGAATGAGTTCAACGATCGAGTCAGGTGAGGCGTCGGCGGAAAATTGGATTTGAGGAATGATCATGGTTGGTGTTGTGAGTAGGTTCGTGAAGGGAACGCTGAATTCAATTGAACGCGTGAGATTAACAAGCCCGAACGTTGATGTTGTACGTTGCGAGTGCTGTTTTGACTTCCGCGACGGTCATGTTGCCGTCATGAAAAAT
>JBLINZ010000139.1:0-12823 GCA_047639375.1 Mariniblastus sp.
GTCTCCGGAAATGGCTCGCACTGATCCGTCGCCAAAGGCCGCTGAAAAGACTCCGCCTGAGTGAGGTGAACCGAACCCAAATTCCTGGGTACGGCCGGCTCCGTTGCGTCCGATATAGTCCGGTCGCACTTCTGAGTCGCCCCAAACGCCGACTTCAAACCTGTCGCCGCCAGTGGTCCCATCAGCACCCAAAGCACCGAATTGACGCATGATCGGCCAATCGGCTCCGGTGTAATAACCCATCAACTCCCACCAGTCCCAGTCTTGTCCGTCGATATTGTAGTGCTTGGCCGAAACCGCTTTTTCCGCAAGCAAAATTGTGTTTGATGAACCATCGGTGATTCGCCCGAATCCGATTTTCCCGAATTTAACGACAGCACCCGTTCCAGTATTTACCTGACCGCCTTTGCACAGAATTCCTGTCCATACCTGAGTCGCTTCGCTAGGTACAGGATCAGTTTCTTGCCATGCAAACCCTTCCCATTCGGGATCGTTGTGGCTGGCCATCACACCTGCATAATCTCCTAACGCAAAAGTTGTCCAACCTAAGTTAGCAAATCGCTGCCCACGAGACGGGCAATTAAAGGCCTTGACGGGAATTGGAGAAATTCCGTCCTGCATTCCGGCAGTTTGACGAAGATCGTATACCGCGTTCTGCTCAATGAATGGTAGAATCTGATACATCCAACTGGCGTTCTCGTATCCGTAGATCGCTTTGTTAGATTCATTCCAGTACTGATCGACTGCACCACCGGCCGATGGGAAAGCTTTATAAGATGACTCGAAGTTATGACAAGCAAGTGCTAATTGTCGGATTCGATTCATACAATCTGTTCGACGAGCCGCTTCGCGGACTTGTTGAACAGCCGGCAGTAACATCCCAATGAGAATTCCAATAATGGCAATGACGACAAGCAATTCAACTAGCGTGAATCCTTTGCGTTTCGTCGAGATCACAGTTTTCATTTCCGCTCCAATGGTTAAGCTTTGACTGAAAATCGATAATAAAAGAAATGCCTCAATCCCTGAGACCGGTTTCATGACTCTACCAATATCGGCTGCTTAACGGCGTTTGTCAAGCTTTAAATCGCACTTGGTGAAACCGCTTTCATTCATTATATGCCTATTTTTTCGACATTTAATCAACCATTTCAATTAATCTCGATTCTTTTTTAAAAAAGACACGTGAGATGCCTCATTCCGTGGCCTTCGACATGAATCAAAAAATCACAATCCAAGACATCGCCAACCAAGCCAACGTTTCCAAGGCCACGGTATCCCGTGTGCTCAACAATTCGTCACCTGTCGACGAAAAGAAGCGATCGGCGGTTATGAAGGCGATGAAGAAGCTTGACTTCAAACCCAATTTGTTCGCCCGAACTCTGGCCGGGGGCAGGTCCATGACACTAGGAATCGTGACCCAGAATATCGGCAGTCCGTTTTACGACTCCGTCACACAAGGCGTCACCAAGGAACTCTCGACCACGGAATATTCCCCCATCATTGCCGACGGGCAGTGGAGTCAAGACTTGGAGAAAGAGGCAATTGCCACTTTGGTGGATCGCCAAGTCGACGGGCTAATCATGGTCGGCGGTGACCTAGATGCTGAAGCGCTGGAAGAAGCCCGACGAAACGTGCCGACCGTATTGGTCGCTCGACGACTTGAAGGCTGGGAAGATAGGTCTATCCAAATCGACAATATTGCTGCCGGAAAAATGGCAACGGATTTCCTGATCGAGTCCGGCCACCGCAATATCGCTCACGTGACCGGAATTCAAGACCATCAGGATTCAATCGATCGAACGGCGGGGTACCTCCAATCGCTCGCCGAAGCGGGAATCAAAATCAATGAGTCGTTGATCATTCCGGGAAACTTCAGCGGGCAATCTGGTGTTCTCGCAATCGAAACCCTACTTCTAAGAGGGACTCCCTTCACAGCCATCTTTGCGGCCAACGATGAAGTCGCGATGGGGATCAGACTAGCACTGTTCCGCAAAGGGATTCGTGTCCCTGAGGATGTTTCGATTGTAGGATTCGACAACCAACCCAGCTCAGCTTTTATGACGCCGCCGCTGACAACCATCTCCCAACCGGCCATTGAAATGGGGCAGGCTGCTTCAAGAATGCTGGTTGGAATACTGAAAAATCAAGCAGGCAAACTGCCCACCTTCAACGGTGAACTCGTCATTCGAGAATCCGTGACACCGCCCAGGTAGAAATTTTGTTTGGCGGATTGGCGTGGTACTCCCCCATGCAAACCGCAATCTTCCCTCGCTATTTGACCTTCCCACTCGCCGTCGACGCGAAGCCAGCCCATTCCTCATTTGGACAACCTGCTGGCGCATCAAAATAGGCCGCCATCACGGACACACTCAACCGGCCGCCAAACGATTTCCACTTTGAGGCGTTGCCCTTCTAGGAAGCCCCGTTGAACGTCTCCTCCGAAAATCAAAACATCGTGAAAACGGTTTCATGAATCGTTTGATTTACGTTCTGTTTTCAACTAAAATCACCAATCTCGCGGCCTTCCATGAAAGCCCTTTCACGCCCTGCCTCCTAATAAAAACATGGATAATGGGATGAATCGTGTTCCACCGACTTAACGCGGCCCCTGACGTCACAAACTTTTCAGACCCGAGACTACGATGCCACATTTACGGATATTGATCGCAGCTTTGATTTTGAGTTTTCCAAGCCTTTGTTTTGCTCAACCGCAAACACGGTCCGGATTTGACATTTCATGGTTCGATGAATTCGATTCCAACACGCTCAACACTGAACTTTGGACGGCCGCCAATACCAACGTCACCACGAACAACTCGCTCCAGGACTACCTGCCAGAACAGGTTTCCGTGGAAACCGGTAATCTTGTCATTCGCTCGGAAAATTCTCCCTCACGCGGTTTGCCTTATCGCAGCGGACTGGTCACGAGCAACACGACACAAAAACATGGACGCTGGGATGTGCGGGCCAAGCTACCGACGTCCAAAGGCATGTGGCCGGCCATCTGGCTATTGGCCGATGCTCCGTGGCCCAGCCAAGGCGAGATTGACATCATGGAAAATCGGGGGGACGAAGCCACGATGACCAGTAGCGCATTTCACTACGGCACCAACCCACCTTTTTCCCACCAATACAAAACAAAGAATCAAACGACCGTTCGCGACGGAGTCGATGCCAACTACCACAACGATTTCCATACCTATTCCGTCGAGTGGGATCCTAACCAAATTCGATTCTACGTTGACGATGTTCATCATTGGTCGGTCAGGGATTCTGAAGTAGGTGGATTCCTCTCCGGCAATGTGGGTGACATGCGACTGATCATCAACACTGCTGTCGGCGGCGAATTTTTGGACAACCCTGACGACTCGACGGTTTGGAACCAAGAGTTCAAAATCGACTACGTCCACGCTTATAGCAAATCCAATGCCCCAAGGATCTTGAGTTTTGAAAACGGCGGCTTTGAATCCCAAGGCGGATCATTGGCCGGCTGGAGCAAATTCGGCGACGAGATCAACAACGTCAGCACAGGCAACGAACGAATCTTGGCGGGAGACGAGTCATTAAAACTCTATGGACAGTTCAATGGCGAAACCAACTATTCGGGAATCGAGCAAGGTCTCACCGTCACAGCGGGCCAAATGGTTTCCGCCTCGGCTGACGCCTTCGTGGCGTCGATTGACTCTCTGGCTGGGACGTCGAATCAGGTTGAACTCAAGATCGATTACTACAGTGAACAGTACGGCGCTTTCGGATCTGACGACTACATCAGCTCGGAATCAATCTTGTTGACCAACGCCGACACGATGACCGACGAATGGCTTTCACGCTTCCTGGAATCGATCGTCCCCGCTGGAGCCGTGGAAGCCCGGCTGGCGATCGTCTTTACCCAACAGGGTAACGCCAGCGGTTCGACTTTTATCGACAACGTCAATTTCACCGTCGCCGTTCCCGAACCAAGTGCACTTGGCCTGCTAGGACTCGGCGCCGTTTCCATGGGGACTCGCCGCCGCAGGCTGCCTCCAACGCATGATTCGCCGGTTTTAACATCGAAGGAGACTTGCAGTTCTACTTTGGCTCTCGTGCGTCGCCCACGTTTCCAAACTAGATCTCGAATCTTGCGTCGAATGATTGATCGAGTTCGCACACGTTAATTCTTTCGCGGTCGAACCGACCAAGTCATCTTTCTAGCGTCTCACCCGCAGGGTCTAATGCATCTCCCCAAGTTCATGAGAGACTTGTTTGATGCCACATGTTGCCTTTGTGCCTTTTACGGGACTTCGAGTTCGAGAGCCGGAAATGCTCGCTTTGGGCATGACTTTGCCCGGACTCAGGACTCGTGCCGAAGCGTTGTCTGGCTTGCCTGCGCTAGGGCTTCTGACGCTCGCCGGCATGACTCCAGATCATTGGACGTGTAGCTACCATCCCACCTCAGAGACCGAGTCGCTGGTTGAGGACGTCCGGCAGACGAACCCAGATTTGGTTGCGGTCAGCGCACTCACTGCATCCATTCTCGAATCCTATGAGTTTTGCGATTCGATGAATCAGCTGAGAATCCCCACCGTCATTGGGGGCTTGCATGCAACGGTCTTGCCCGAAGAAGCCGCTCGTCACGCCACATCGGTCTGCGTCAAAGACGGTGAATCGTCGTGGCTTCAGATACTGGACGACTGCGAAACAAACTCACTCAAGCGAATCTATTCGCCGGCTAAGCCATTTGATTTGGCGAACAGCCCGCTTCCTCGATTTGACCTCCTTGACTGCAACGGCAAACGCAAGCCTCAACGCTGGACGGTCCAAACCCAGCGAGGCTGCCCGTGGGCCTGTGAATTCTGTGGGGCCAGTCGATTGCTGGGACCTGCAAGATTTAAACCAACGCAGAACCTCGCTCAGGAATTCGCCGCCATTCACCAGCACGACGCAACGCCCTGGATCGAACTCGCTGATGATAACACTTTGGCAGGCCGTACTGATCCGCTTGAATTACTACAGACGATCGGCGAAGCGAACATCAAATATTTCACGGAGTCCGATTGGCGAGTCGGGGAAGATCCAGCGATCGTCAAAGCATTGGCCGAGTCTGGTTGCGTGCAAATTTTAATCGGCGTGGAGTCGCTGACTTTCAAATATCCAGGAATGGGCCGAAAGCTTCCGGAACTGGAACGAGTCGCAGTCGCCATCGAAGCACTTCAAGACGCTGGGATCGTCGTCAACGGTTGTTTCATCGTCGGTGCCGATGGCGAAACAGACGCTTCGCTCGATACCATGGCCGAGTTCATGCTGAAAAGCTCGTTGGCGGAGCTTCAAGTCACATTGCAAACGCCATTCCCCGGAACTGGCCTCTACAAACGACTCAAGAAATCCAACCGAATCTTGTCCGCTCGTGATTGGTCCTACTACACATTGTTTGATGTTGTTTTCCAACCTGATACAATGAACGTCGCCCAGCTCGAAACGGGATTTCGACGGCTGATGAAGAATGTGTTTTCCGTCGAGGCGTCGGCAAAACGGGCTTCACTGAGACGAAGGACTTGGAGCCGACACCCAAGTAGCCAAAGCCATCGGTTGCCCAAACCAGATCGAATGGAATAGCCGATGGATTTGAAGACCGTAATTCGATTTCTGTTTTTTGACGCCCGGGCCATCAAGCGAATCGCAAACAGTTCCGCGGCGACCTGGGTGGGACTTCTGTTTGTCGTCGCCGCTGGTTTTGCCCGAGAATACGATGGCGAGTATCTCGGCGCTCAGCCTTGGCACTTGGCGATTCCAGTTGGAGCCTCCCTGCTGGCTTGTTTTACGATGGTAATTTTCATCTATAACATCATCTGGCTGCGAAACCGCAAAACGGCGTCTCCTCCAGCCCCCTTCAAGCGAGTTTTTCGTTCCTTGCTCAATGTTTTCTGGATGACAGCTCCTCTGGCATTTCTGTACGCGATTCCATTCGAGAGATTCCTTGATGCTGGTGATGCCACACAGGCCAATCTCAGCCTCCTGGGACTCGTTGCGGCTTGGCGCGTCGCATTGATGGTCCGTTCGGTTCAGGTGCTTTTCAATGTACACCTAGGCGCTGCGTTTATACCGGTGATCCTATTCAGCGATGTGGTTGCGATGGCGGCGATTTGGCTCATTCCCAGCCCCGTGTTCTTGATCATGGGTGGGATTCGTTTGACGGATAGCCAACAAATCATACTCAGCGTTCGACTGTGGTTGATCTTAATTGGCTACGGCACATTCTTGATTTGGCTCATTGCCTACTTCGTGCTGTGCAGCAGATCCAAGCCCTGGAACCTTGATCAACTCGCTGATGAAGAATCCGCTCCAGCTGGAATTTCGATTCCACTTCGGGTCGTGGTCGCGGCTTCGTTGTTGATCTGGATCGCCGTTCTTCCAGCCACACAAAAAGAGCAATGGTTGCGGTGGAAATCCTCCAGCTTAATCCTCAGCGGAGACTACGACGCAGCCAGCCAATTGACGCGTGAGCATCCGGAAACGAGCTTTCCACCCCATTGGTCTCCGCCGCCTCGACTGGGCTGGGGGGACCGAGAGCCGTCAGTATACGAAGCCATCAATGGACTCAAGTCCCATCAAGCCGCTCCTTGGATGCTTGCCCGATACTTTGAGAAGCTGGACCAAATGGCTTCCTCTCCTTGGTGGCGAGATTCGATTCACCAGATGGACGATGAAGCATTGGTGAAAGCAATTGACGCTATCGAGGCTTGCCCGAATTCAAGAAAAATCGCGAATGATCTTGCCAAGTCGATGGCTTATTCCATCAATCGAATTTTAAACCCAGACGGGACTCAAGACATGGTCAGTCAAGACGATTCGGGCGAACCCAGTGAGTCGCGGGTCGCCTCTATTAAGAGACTGATGCAAATCGCCGAACCCACACCCAACTAGGGGCAGCAACTAGCGATCCGTGCCCTTTGCAGAACCGCCTGGAGGCGGATTCGAGCTTGATTCCGACTCCAGGCGATATTTCGACCGGCGTACAAACGCCGTGTGTAACTTTGATACGTAGGTAACTTCGATACGTTTTAACGAGGAACGCCGGTCGCAATCGCGACCAAATCGTAATCCTTAAATGTCACGACTTCGCATTCCACAATATTTCCGGTTGAGATCGGATGCTCAGTCTCGGTCACAAACACAACGCTATCGACATCGGGAGCGTCGCCGGACGAACGTCCGATCCATGCCCCTGGCGTGCCGGGAACGGGTTGATCGATTATCACATCGATCGATTGGCCGACTTGTTTCTGGTTGTACTCGAACATAATTTGTTGCTGAACGGCCATCAAAGCATCGCGGCGGGCGTTTTTGGTTTCATCATCAAGATGTCCGTCCATCTTGGCGGCCGGCGTATCAGGCTCGAACGAATACGTGAACACACCCATCCGCTCAAAGTGATGACGATTGGTAAAATCGACCAACGTGTTGAACTGCTCGTCTGTTTCACCTGGAAAACCCGTGATGAATGTGGTTCGCAAAACGAGATCCGGAATGATCTTTCGCATCAGCAGAATTTGCTGTTCGGTCTGCTCGAGGTTGACGCGTCGAGACATGCGTCGCAACATCACGTTGTCGGCATGCTGGAGCGGCATATCGATATACGGCAGAATCTTGTCCGAGTCCGCGATCACTTGCAGCAGTTTCTCGTCGATGTACATCGGGTAGAAATACATCAATCGAATCCAATCGATACCTTTGACTTCGTTGAGTTTGGTTAGCAACTCGGTCAACCTTGGTTCGCCGTAGAGATCCATCCCATAAAAAGTCGTGTCCTGGGCGACGATGATCAGTTCGCGCACGCCATTGTCAGCCAGCTGCTGGGCCTCGGCGATCACCTCTTCCATCGGCTTGGTCGCGTGCTTGCCACGCATTTTCGGAATCGCACAGAATGTACAGAGCCGATCGCAGCCTTCGGAGATCTTCAAGTAAGCAAAATGCTTGGGCGTGATTTGCAAGCGATCTCGATCGGGCAAGGCTCGAATCGGGGCCGGTTGGAACACATTGCGTTGTTCAGCTTGATCGCCCAGCAAGCGGTCGGCGATCTTGGTAATCTCTTCGCGTCCAAACACGCCGATGAGCGAATCGATTTCTGGACGGTCTTCGAGCAATTGCTCTTTTTGGCGTTCGGCCAAGCAACCGGTGACGATCACGCCTTTGGTCTTGCCAGCTTTTTTAAGCGCCAGCATTTCGTCGATAGCGCCGAACGACTCTGTGCGTGCTTGCTCAATGAACCCGCAAGTATTCACGACTACAAAATCGGATTGCTCGGGATCCGCGATCAACTGGTAGCCGTCTAGCTTCAACAGACCCATCATCCGTTCGCTGTCGACTGTGTTCTTCGGGCAGCCAAGGCTAATAAACGAGTAGTTGCCTTTGAAGTCTTTGGTCTCTGGCAGTTTTTTGAAATCAGTCGACAAGATCGTCACTCGGTAAAATCGTGGGGGCTAACTAACCCAAGATCGTAGCCAATCAATTCGGTTTTTGGCAGGTCCAAAATCAGCAAGCCGGCGGAAATCGCCCCTCAACGTGGCCTTTTTCCAATAATAGTGGAGCCGCCGGCGTGGTAGCCAAGATTCCAAAATTGGTCATGCCGATCAAACGCTGAACGATTTTTACCACTCGTGTTCGACTTCGTGCATCTGGCAATAGCTCTCATAGCGGCGAACGTCCAGTTTTCCGTCGGCAACGGCCCATTTGACGGCGCAATCTTCTTCATGGGTGTGCGTGCAATTGGGAAATTTGCAACCGTTAATAAAGGGGCGAAGATCGCGAAAATACCCCCCCACCTCCTCGGGAATCACATCCCATAGCTGAAATTGGCGAATTCCGGGCGTGTCGATCAAATGGCCGCCACAAGCCAAAGGAATCAACACAGCCGAAGTGGTCGTGTGCTTTCCTTTTTGGTTCTCGGTACTCACGTTGCCAACACGCAACTGCAAACCCGGCTCGATCGCATTGAGAATCGAAGACTTCCCGACCCCCGATTGTCCGGCAACCACACTGTCTCGCCCCTTAACCCACTCGCGTAACCGCTCCACACCCAACCCCGTTTCGGCCGACGTCAACACGACGGGATAACCCATTTGGCTCCACACGCCGATGACCGGCTGCAGGTCTGCCAATTCAACGAGGTCGACTTTGTTAATCACTATCACCGGTTGAATTCGGGACTTTTCAGCCGAAACCAAAAATCGATCAACCAAATTGGGCTTCAGGATCGGTTCGGCCGCGCTGGCCACAATAAAAGCCAAGTCGATATTGGAGACGATAATCTGCTGGCGCTTCCGACTGGTTCGGCTGATTTGATTTCGCCGGGGCTCGACCCGCACAATCACTGCTTGACGATCATCGACCACCGATTCACCAATCTGGATCGTCACGTAGTCACCAGCAACGACCACATGCTGAAGATCTGTCGCCAATGACTTCAAGATTCCTCGTACCGTACATTCGTACTCAACCCCATCAACCGTCTCAACGATACTGGCCAACCCATGCACACGGACAATTCGACCGGAGCGGCAAAGTTCCGGGTCAACGGACAATTCGACCTGAAATCCCGATTCATCGACGTCGTTGGCTGAGCCAAAGATCGTCCGACGCCGCGTCAAGGAGCCTTTACCGGATACACGTTCGGCTTGTTTTGAATCCTGCAGATCGGTGTCATTGTCCTTGAATTCACGGGTGAAGTCGTTTTTGCGCGTTCGTCCATCGTGGCGCTTTCTAAACTCAGCGCGGACGGTCTTTTTCGACTTTTTCTTCTTGGCCATGCTTCGATGGTAACCGAAGTTCACGCCAGACCGAAGATCACCAAACTCTCATTGTGCTTTTAGAGGCAGGTTAAGTGCGAGCGATTTGGCTGCGGCCAAAATTCTTAACGCGGAACGGCGTTTATCGACCATACGACAAATCCCGCCCAGCACCCTGGCTTCACACCGCTTACCATCGACGTCGACTCATGCGATCGCCTGGGCGGCCATTCAAAGGCCTACGCTGGAAGACCGTGATTCGAACAGGGTGTCCACCTCCCAAGGCTCAATTCCAGCCTCGCCCCTTGGGGGGGAGCAAACGGCAAAGATGTGCGCCTTGTCCAGTTCTACCGACTTAAGGCGACGCCCAAAACAATCCGAAAGAATTTTACTCGAATTGCGGAATTTAGATTCTCAAGTCGATTGATATAAACTTTAATACAGAGTGTCGTCGAAGAAAAAATTAAACCACCTCAATCCGCTACGATTTAAATGGTTGAGTGGTCAAAAATCACAAGTCAAAAGCGACAAAAGTCCAATCAAGATGTGCAAGCCCAGCAAGTAGTGACGTGCCAAAAGTACTTTGCGTAAAGAGCGGTCCCTCCAATCTGTCGTCGACACCGCTAATCCTCGACGAAAACGTTGAAGTGACCTACGTCAACAACTGTTCCGAGGCGATGGAACTGCTTCGGAAGACCGATTTTGACGGGTTTTACTATTGCGGCCAAGACTCGAAGCAAACGTCGCTCGACGACGTGCTCCACAGCGCCGCGATTCTCGACCTCGTTCCCGAAGGCTTGGCACTGCTCGACAGCGAGAACAACATCATCCGAACAAACAAAAGGCTGACCAGTTGGTTTGAAAATTCAAACTTGGTCGGCCTTAATTTTTATGAAGCCATCGGCTCTCCCACGATCGTTGGAACGGAACCCAGTCCCCTCGCGTCCGCTCGGTCCAAATTGGAAACCTGCCGAGCCACGCTTTCGATCAAAGATCGATTTTATCAGCTGACGGTCGTTCCAATCTTGAACACGGATCAGCATTGCGAACAGTTGATTGTCACTCTCTCTGACTCAACGGACAGCGTCCTGCAACGACAGAAACTGGAAGCTCTTCATCAGGCCGGGACGGCCCTCGCCGACTTGCGTCCAGAAGAGATTTATGAAATGGATGTCGATCAACGGATCGAACTGCTTAAAGACAACATCCTACACTACACCAAAGACCTTTTGAAATTCGACGTCGTGGAAATCCGCTTGGTTGATCAAGCAACTCGCTTGCTCAAACCGCTCCTCTCCGTGGGCATCGATTCGCGTGTTGCCCAACAACCGCTTTATGCCCGTTCCACCGAGAACGGCGTGACGGGTTTTGTGGCCGCGACTGGCAAGAGCTACATGTGTGAAGACACCACCGACGACCCGCTTTACCTGGACGGGCTAATCGGTGCCAAAAGCTCGCTCACCGTCCCACTGATTTACCACAACCAAGTCATCGGGTCGTTCAATGTAGAGAGCCCAGAAATTGGGGCGTTTTCGGAAAGCGATTTACAGTTTGTGGAATCGTTCGCCCGAGACATCGCGGTCGCGCTCAACACACTCGAACTTTTGAACGCCCAACGCACCGACGCAGCCCTTCAATCGGTTTCCGCGATTCACGCCGCTGTCGCGCTGCCCATCGACGAAATTCTCAACGATACCGTGCATGCGATTGAAAGCTATATCGGTCACGACCCAGACGTGACCGCTCGTTTGCGGACGATCCTTAAACACGCCCGACAAATCAAAAGTGCGATTCAAAAGGTTGGCCAAGAGATGGCTCCCGTCGAACGCATGCCGGCGACCGTCCAAACGGAAATCCGACCGCTTTTGAAGAATCGCCGAGTCTTGGTGATTGATGCCGATGAGCAAGTCCGGACCTCGGCTCATTGCCTGCTGGAGCGATATGGATGCGTTGTCGAAACGGCTCACGAAGGCAAAGAAGCCGTGTTCATGGTGCGTAACTGCGACACAGAAAGTTACGATGCGATCATTGCCGACATTCGCTTGCCCGACATTGGCGGCTACGATTTGTTGATGCAATTGAAAGAACTCGTCGACGAGCCGCCGCTTATTCTGATGACCGGTTTCGGGTACGACCCCGGCCATTCGATCGTCAAAGCTCGCCAAGCGGGACTCAAGGCCAACGCGGTATTGTTCAAACCCTTCCGGCTTGATCAACTCGTGGAAGTCGTGGAGGCAATGGTCGCCCCCGACGAGGTGGCTGCCGCTGCCAACCCGGCCTCGAAATAATCGCTCAGCCAACAAAAGAAGCGTTCCATGGATTGGATTAAATACGCAATGGGCTTCATCGGGCACCTCGGGCTCTGGTGCGTGATCTTCAATCGCATCCACGCCACTGCTTGGCCCAGGTCGAAGCGAAAAACCTCTGAAAAAGCCATCATCATGATGGTCGCCATTCCCTTCGTCTGGGTCGCTTGCCTCGTGATTCTTCGCCGGGATCTTTCGTTCAATTCGGTGACTAACCACCCCATCACGTTTTATTATTTTTACATTTGCATCCTGAGCGCAATATTTTTCGTCAGCCGCTGGGTTGTTCGGAAAGCCACCATGGGGCGTCCAGACTGCGTCAGTGAATCGAAAACGGAATGGGTTAAACTTCATTCTGATTCAGGAACAAAGAACCCATTTGCGCGTGGTTCTCTGGCGACTTGGATGTCCCGGATTCCGTTCAACGAAGCATTCAAGCTGACCCTCCAGCGCATGACGTTTCGTATGGACGTCCCCGCGGCACTTGACGGCCTCAAGATTTGCCAGCTTTCGGATCTTCATTTTACCGGTCAAATCGATATCGAGTACTTTCACCGAGTGATCGAATACGCCAACGATTTTGAGCCGGATTTGATCGTGGTCACGGGCGACCTAATCGATGCACACAAGTGCCTTGACTGGATCGACGACACGTTGGGGCGGCTGCGGGCCAAACTCGGTGTCTACTATGTGCTTGGCAATCACGACCGTCGGATCAAGGATGAAGCCGATCTTCGGCAACGCTTGGCGAAG
>JBLINZ010000140.1:0-12756 GCA_047639375.1 Mariniblastus sp.
GACGCGACGCTCTCCAACCACTGGCATGTTATTGACATGCGCCTAACGCTCTCAGCGATTTGCGTGGTTGCAGCGTCCTATCGAATTTGATAATCCGACTAGGGGAGACAGCCAACAAGACTAGGCTGACCACCCCAGCACGCTCACCCACCAATTGGCTGCGTAGCAATTTCTGGAATGCTAGCTGTGACCAAAAAGCAAGTCTGCCAAATCAAAAACTTGATCAAAATCAACACAGTTCAACCTCAACTACCTGTCTCGAAATCAAACAGATCCGATTCAGTTTGATACGAAAAACGATTCGAACTCGATCAAAATCGATTGGCACCGATTTTGCTTAAACGCATTCGACACTCGTTTCGTTTCAATCTGCGATTCTCCCCGGAGCTGATTCAATGCCCAACTGCAGCCGCTTCCCCTCGCCCTTCATGGCCTTACTAATCGCCTTCGCCTTGTTATGCAGCTCGTCCCATTCGACGGTTCAGGCACAGCCCCTCCAAGAAAAACAGGTGGACATTGAACAGCTTCAATCGCAACTCGCCGCGATTCAAGCTCAGATTTCAGCGATCAAGCCGGCACTCAACGAGCAGGACAACGACCGAGTCCGCTCGGTTGGCAGCCAACGAACGAAGCGTTTGGTGGAGCCGGCCATCGACGACGCTTTGGACATTCGGCTATACGATCTAAGCGATTTGTTCGCGGTCTCGCCGCACTATCCGGCCGAAATGCCGAACGACCTGGCATCCTCCAACGCCATGTTTCGGAATCGACGTGGTGAGATGGCAAGCGGAGTAGGGCAGGGGGGATTCGGTGGCGGCGGACAAGGCGGCGGTGGATACAGTGGTGGTTCAGGAGGCGTATTCAGCATCGCCCCCGGACCCCATCCGACGCCACCTCGCCAAGAAGCCGCCTCGATTAGCATGAGCGCTTCCCAAGTCTCCATGAAGCAGCTCGTCACCACGATTCAGCAAACGGTGGAACCAGAATTGTGGGGCGAAAGCCGCGAACAAGCCAAGATTCAATTCCTCGGCAACACGCTCTTGATCACCGCCAACGAATCGATGCATAAGCAAATTAACAACCTCCTGAACTTGTTCCGCGAGCATTGGGGCAAACGTCGAACGATTTCTATCCAAACGTTCCTGATTCGTGCCAATGCAGCGCAAGCCAGTGAATTGCTCGATGAAGAATCAAATGAAATTGGAGCGGGCGTGGTCTCGACAAAAAAATGGGAAGCCTTCCTGGAATCAGCTAAGACCGAAAAGCGATTCGCATATTCATCAACAATGACCGGACACAACAACCAAACCCTGCATACGCTCTCTGGCCAACAACGCCAACTGACCATCGATGCGGTCCCCTTCAAATCGAACGAAGCACAAATGTGGTTTGAGAAAACCAAAAATGCTCTACCCTTTCGAGCTGGCAATGTCGACAACCGAGATGAAGCCAACATGGTGAGCCAATCTCGCCAGATCGTGGGCTTCAAGCCCGTCCGAATTTCATTCCACAACGGAGCAGCCATCCAAGCGACACCGCTCGCAACTCGCGGCGGAAACTTCGTGATTGTCGACCTGCACGCCAAAGTCAACGAGTTGATTGAACCGGACCCAGAAGCCAAAAAACCAAGCATTTTCGTGCAGCTAAATAACGGAGAAACAGCCGAGGTCCAACTTGATCACGCGGACTTCGTCTCGTACCGACTCAACACCACGCTCCGCTGCCCCAAGAACCAAGTCGTCTTAGCCGGCGGGATGACCTTCAACCCGATCGCCGACGAAGAGCTGCCCAATCTCTACCTATTCGTCAAGACATCCGTCCACACGATCACCGAAGACAAATCCGACTGGACCAACGATTCGCCTCAAACGAATGAGTAGTTGTTAACTACCAAGTACATTTGGTAAGCCGCCCGCAATAACATCGCACGGATGCCAATGGACTCGCAACTTGGCCAATCGAGCCAAGTTAATTTCCCCATTGAACTCCGGCGATGCTCTCGGCTCACCAGCATGTCCCTGCTCGACATCTCTCAATGATTCACAAGTCGCAGAACGCACCCATGCAAGGTATTGAGTTGGAGCGTACTGCAATCCTTGACATTCAGGTGAGTAACCCATTAAAAACGACGACTCTCAGGCTTCGCGAACCAAATCCAAACTTCACCTGAGGCTAGCAGATTACGAAAGTGCTTGATTTCAGGGTTTGAGGTTTTATATCGCTCCAAGTCTCGGTGAATGACATCCATCATCCACTCGGTCCTCTTCGACGTTTCCCACTTTTCATAGTTAACTCATCGTGCGTGAATTTCAACGATCTCCACGTGAATTTCTCACCAGCCGATTCCTTCCTTTTTCGATGGCCGCGCTCGTCCTGCTGCATAGCGGAATCCTGTTCTACTCGACGCAATACCCATCTAAAGTTATCGAGTCACAGTGGCCTGCCAATTTGCCGCGCGGATCCAATGTCTCACCGCACCTAAGGGGATTCCCTTTCATTTCAGGTCATGTCACGAGTTGGAATGACGGAACGTGTCTACGATAGTGAGACAACGTTTTTGGTAATTAGTGCTCTAAGTTGTTTGTGCCAGGGGTCAGCCCCCGGACACCCGAGATTTTGCCAGGCATAACTCGGGTGTTCAAAGTATCTTTTTATCGTACGTTTGTGCTGTCGAGCGAAACGGAAGCTGGCTCTGCGGGGACGCAACGAGCTGAGGGATAGCCCGACCGAGGGTGCGTCAAAGACGTGTCTTTCGGAGCTCCAGGGCAATTCGCTTTGGGGGCTCCGTTTTTTGTTTCAAGTCGCTTGATTGGCGGATTGATCCAGACGGCTTTGGGAGGCATTGCAGGACTGGGTATCATCTGGCGAACACCGCCCCGAAAACAATTGCGAAAAATAACTCCGGTTTCGCTGGATGAAATTTTTCCGATGCTCTCGATAAGATTAAAATAGTCCATGGTGGTCTCCCCGTCGGCTCAAACCGACGCATGAAAGTTGAATTTCGAAGGGCGACAGTGTCGCCTTCGGGAGACCGCTTTTCAACTTTTAACAATTTTGGGGACGCTTCCTTCTTTCACGTTCGATCGACCATTCTTTCTCATCAAACCGCGTCAACGATGTGGTGACTGAGTCGAGGGCGAATAGCCAGCCTGAGTTTGACATCGAATCGACAATTCAGAATACGGTCTCCACCCCGGGAGACCGCTTCAGCAATCGCCAGATGATTCCACAAGAAATCGAATCAATCAATTGCGACCGAAACTCTTGACGAGTTGCGCTACGGCATTCGTTGGCAAACGAAAGCGGAGAGCAGACGGAGAAACAGCAGGACAAACTATCCCTGACAGCGTTCACGACCGCGATCGCCCTTGAGTTTCCTTAAGTTATTGGGGCCTCGGTCGAATGAGTGTTTGCACTTGAGCTCAACATCGGCCAAAATGAGGGCATCATTGCAATCTATTTTGGGGCGATCCATGCTGCTTTCAAACCGACCTGCTACGTCAAGCATCCACCTGGCCGGGGCAATTTTACTCTGCCTATTCTCAACGCAAGTGACGGCAAGCTGCCAGGAACCCAAAGCGGCCCAAGACGAGATTTTCTCGGGCCCCCAGGTCGGCGAAACCATCCCGAGCTTCCAGATGAAATTGGGGTTTGGCGAAAAAGTCGGCACGAAAATCGACCCAATCAAAGAATCGAATGGCAAGCCACTTGTCCTGATCTTTGTTCACAAGCGTTCTCGACCAGCCTTTGGGCTTGCCAATTCCGTAATGCGATATTGCAACGAGTTCAGTAAAGACAAACTGACCCGTGGAATCTGTTTCCTGACCGCCGACCCCACCGACACCCAAAACTGGCTGGGCAAAACCCAACGCTACTTCCCCAAGGGTTCTCCGGTCGGCTATTCGACAGACGGCGTCGAGGGGCCCGGCGAATTTGGCTTGAATCGTAACGTAGAACTCACTGTCTTGATTGCCGACGACAATCAGGTTGTTGCCAATTTTGCTTTGATTCAACCGGGTGCTCACGTCGATGGACCAAAAATCTTAGCGGCCATTGCGAAAACCATGGGCTCAAAAGAGCAACCTGACATCAACCAATACCTCCCCAACAACCAGGCTGCCCAAGACACGCCGATCGCCATCGATCCGGGCCTGATGGCTCAAATCAAAAAGCTCAACGCCAAGCAAGCATCGACTGAGCAAATTGGCGAAGCCTTGACCGAAATCGAAACGATGGTCAAAGACAACAAAGCACTTCAGCGTCAATTGGGAACGATTTTGTCGCGGTGGGTTCAAACCAAACGCATCGACTCCCTAGGAGACGCCTCGCATCAAACGAAATTAAACGAATGGGCGAAAGCATTTTCTCCCAAAATGAATCGACCAGCAAGTCGCGGGGATCGCCGTATGAAACCCAACGAAACCGACCGACCCAAGGCTGGCCAACAGGATACGAAACTGACCGGACTCCTACGTAGCGTGATTCAAAAATCCAATACGGACGAACAAGTCGATGCTGCGGCCAAAGCCATTGAAGCATACGTGGCGGCCAACCCCGCTGCCGCGAAAGAACTAGGGAGAATCACCAACACAGTCGTCAATTCGGACAAGCTTCAAAACTACGGCACGGCCTATTGCCAAGCACGGCTTACAACATGGGCGAAGAAATACACAACCGATCAATAACCCTGCATTCCTAACATGGCATATCCATCATTTTCGAGATCCATACCGAGCACACGAATGAGAATTGTGATCCTCGTGGTCGCGTTCGTTTGTGCGGCTGTTGGGACACTCGTTAACGGTTCCAAGCTCGACGCAGATTCGCCGGTTGACTTCAAAACGCAAGTCGTTCCCGTCTTGACCAAACTTGGATGCAACGCCGGGGCTTGTCATGGATCCGCGACAGGGCGGGGTGGTTTCAAACTTTCGCTGTTCGGCAGCCAACCGACGGAAGACCACATCGCGATCACACAACTGGACAAGGGCCGTCGGATCCATCGATTCGACGCCTCCAAGAGTCTGATCCTGCGAAAACCTGGTGGAGAAATGGAGCATGGCGGCCAACAACTGTTTGAACTCGATTCTCCTGCCGGCAAGCTACTCTCAGGATGGATTGCCTCAGGAGCGAAGTTCAACGACGCAACGAACCTAGAAAACTTCGACGTCGGCCCGGCTTCTGTCCAGATCACGTCGCCCGGCCAGCAGCATGCTTTCCGATTTGAGGCCACGTTTTCCGACGGCCAAACCAACGATGTGACCGCCTGGACCAGCTTGACCTCCAATGACCCTGCGAGCGTCGCCGTTGATGACACGACCAACCAAATTGTCATCAAACGCCGTGGTCGGCATATCCTGATCGCGCGGTTTCTGGACCAAGTCGTGCCGATCGAAATTTTGGTTCCGTTTTATGATTCACCGAAAAAACAGCCAAATCCGAGCGAGACATTTATCGACTCCCTGATCGCCGAGAAACTGAGTCAGCTCAACATCCCTAACACAGCCCCCGCCAATGACGTGACCTTCCTTCGCCGGTTGACGCTTGACTTGACCGGCCGCATTCCGACGCCCGTGGAAGTCAGGGCTTTCATCGCAAATGAATCGCCGACCAAACGCCGGGCTAAAATCGATGCCCTGCTCGCGAGCGGCGGGTTCGTTGACTTCTGGACCCACAAACTGGCAACCCAGCTACGCATTCGATCCCAAGCAAACGACAAGACCGGGGCCCGCGTTTACCATCAGTGGCTGAAAGCCAGACTCGCCGATCATTCTTCTTGGCAAACGATCGTAGAATCGATGCTGATCTCGTCTGGGGACTCTCACGAAATCGGCCCCGCCAATTTTTACCGGACGACCGGTGGCGCCAGATTACAAGCTGAATTCGTGTCGGAGGCGATTCTGGGTGTCAAACTTCGCTGCGCCAATTGTCACGACCATCCGCTCGACCACTGGACCCAAGACGACTACCACGGCCTTGCCGCTATTTTCGCGACCGTCAAACAAACGCGACGTGTAACGGATTTCCCAGGCGGTGAAAATATCCACGCCCGCACTGGGAAACCTGCTCGCCCTCGTGTTCCCGGCGAATTCTTTCTCGACTCATCGTCTAAAAGCCGGGAGCTCTTGAGCAAATGGATGGTCGGTCAACAGAATCCATATTTCGCCCGGGCGGCCGTCAACCGGATCTGGAGTAGTCTGATGGGGCGTGGGTTGGTTGACCCCGTCGACGATTTAAGAAGCACCAACCCAGCCACGCATCCAAAATTATTGGAGCAATTGGCAAACGATTTTGCCGAACATGATTTTGATCTTCGCCACACCATCCGACTCATTTGCAACAGCCAAACCTACCAACGTTCCGTTGACACAAGCCAGTCACCCGAGTTCCATCGGCGATTCTATGCCTCCGCGGCGGTTCGAAAACTATCGGCCGAAGTTTTGGCAGACTCCATCGGCGATGTCACCGGAGTCTACGATCGATACCCCGATCACGTCGCAGGCACTCGAGCCATCCAGCTATTTGATTCCAAAACACCATCCCCAGCTTTGGATATCCTGGGAAGATGCTCGCGTGAGACTTCCTGCGAATCGGATACGCAACTCGCTGCTGGCGGACTCTCAACCCAGTTACACCTCCTCAATGGAAACTGGATCAACAACAAAATTGTCGACTCAGACAACCGCCTGCATCGCCTCCTTGATTTAAAGACTCCAACGCTTGAGATCGTCGCGGAATTCTATCTCCGAGCACTCGGACGACTCCCCAATCAGAGTGAACAGACGACTTGGGAACGCTTGCTATCATCTTCGCCGGAATCTAACGAGGGCCAAACGAAAAAACGGTTTGAGGACTTCCTCTGGAGCCTCCTCAACAGTCAAGAATTCACCACCAACCATTGACCCTTCACGTCGCTTAAAAGCGGAGAATCATCATGAATCAAAATCGATGCGACGGACTTGAGCGACGTGAACTCCTCAGGGTTGGAGGCCTTTCGGCGCTGGGTCTCGGAATCGGCAGTTTTCTCAATCTAAAGTCCGCGCAAGCATCTTTCGCGACGCCCATCGCACCGACTGCCAAGTCGTGTATTTTGATCTGGCTCGATGGTGGCCCAAGTCATCTGGAGACGTTTGATCCCAAACCAGAAGCAGCCCAAGAGGTTCGCGGGCCTCTTCAATCGATTTCAACTTCGATTCCTGGGATCCGCTTAAACGAGTGCTTCCCTCAAACCGCCAAACGCATGCAAGACGTCGCGATCATTCGCTCGATGACCTCGCCTCTCGGCGAGCACAATTTTGGCACGCACTACATGCAAACGGGGTTCAAGCCCTCCACGGCGCTGGCGTATCCTTCGTTTCATTCGGTGGGAGCGAGCGTCTACGATCATGTTTCGAGCTTGCCACCCAATATTGCGATCCCAGAATTCAAAGTCGGCGGCAGTAGCTTTTCTGGCAACGGTTTTCTCGATCGAAAATTCGCCCCGTTTTCGCTGGGAGGCGATCCTTCGAAAAAGGGATTTCAAGTTCGCGATCTTGATCTTTACCAAGGACTCACGCTCGACCAGCTCCAACGCCGCAATCAGTTCGTGAAGGAACTCGACCGGTTTAGCGGGCTGGCGGACGGCCCCAGTGACTCCGGGTTTGAACAAGCGTTCAACCTGGTGACGTCGCCCAAAGCAAAACTCGCTTTTGATCTTTCTCAAGAATCGACCCAGACCCGGCAGAAGTATGGCAATCGAACGGTCGGCCAAAGCTGCTTGCTGGCGAGGCGATTGGTGGAGCACGGTGTACCTTTCGTCACCGTTAATCACAAAGGCTGGGACACGCATGCCGATTTACAGACTCGTATTAAGGACGGTTTTTCGGGGGCGCAAACGCCGGTCGGGCTTGCCCCGACACTTGACCTGGCGTTTGCGGGACTGCTTGATGACTTAAAAGACCGTCGTCTGCTCGATGAAACCCTTGTGGTCGTCATGGGCGAATTTGGACGGACTCCAAAACTGAACGCCACCGGTGGACGAGACCACTGGCCACGCGTGTTCAGCGTGATGCTTGCTGGCGGCGGAATTCAAGGAGGTCAAGTCGTTGGCTCAAGTGACGAGGTCGGCGAATCGCCACGTGACCGACCGGTCACACCAAGCGACTTGGTCGCCACGATTTACCGGCTGCTAGGAATTGATCCGGCTTTGGAACTAAAGACCGCCGACGGGAGACCGATCCGAATCACGCCTCATGAAAGCAAAATTATTGACGAGTTGGTTGGATAATAATGGATCTCAAAAATCGTTACTGGACGTTGACTACGCTGACCATCCTGTTTTTGTTACCCTGGGCATCCACATCTGAATCACAAACGACGGGTGAATTTGGTTCGCCAACCCATTGCATTTATTTGACGCCAGACCACCGGTTGATTACCGGATCGGATCGTGGGCTTTGGATTGCCCGACTTGACCCAGGCCTTGAATTACAACTCAATGAACCCAATCAAATTGCCAGTGAGATTGAAAAGTTCAGCCGCATCGTCGCGTCGCCAGATAAGAAACGCATAGCGGTCGCTGGCGGGACTCCAGCGGAATTGGGGGTCATCGAGATCTATTCGCTGCCGCAGCTGGCTCTGATTCGACGAGTTGAACCGTTCAACGACATGGTCTCGGATCTCTGCTGGAATTCCGACTCCGCGTTCGTGGCTGGGTCGATGACCGGCAACTGCTACTCCCTAGAGCTCGGCAACGACTCATCAGCTGCGTCAGGCCGGGAGTTGGCCACTAAAGAGATTGAGCCCTTCAACGTTCACTCCAAGAGTATTCTGACAACAGCACACGCGGGCAATGGCGTGATCGTTTCGGGTGGAAAAGACAACTCGATCAGAGTTTGGAAGACCAATTCGGAAAACCGACGTGTCCTGAACAACCACGTTGACGTCGTGTGCGGCCTAGCGACTCGTCCGTCTGCGATCGCAATCTCTGGCAACAGCCCCACTTCAAAACCACGCCCGATGATCGTTTCGATCAGTCATGACGCGACGGCCAGGTTTTGGCAACCAACGATTGGCCGGATGGTTCGCTTCACGCGACTGCCAACGATTCCCACCCAAGTAATTTGGACCCCAGACGGCGCTCATGCAATTGTCGGCACGCGTGACGGCTCACTGCATTGGATCGATCCAAAGACGGCCAAAATCACTCAATCACGAAAAGTCCCTGGCTGGATTTTTGACATGGTGATTTCGACCGACGGCCGAAAACTCCTTCTCGCCAGCCAAAACGGCGTTTTCCAATTGGACATCAGCAGCGATTGAGCAGACGAAACGCGACTGCAGTATCTTTGCTATCCCGACACGGGTGTGATTTTGTTGGAAAAACCCAACGCGAAACGACAACCCGACGCGTTAGGGCAGAAATTGCGACGCATCCTTACCTGCAAATCATCATCTCCCGTAGCCAATCACCATCGATGGCTTGGCCAAACAAGAGCCCGACCGCTAAATGTCCATCATCTGGTCAGAAAAGTGATGGCCGTTGCTTTTTCTTCGGAAAAATGGCAAAATTGCAAGACTGATAAGAGGAATGGGACCGAATGTTGTTCCAATCCTCTTTTTCTGTCGGCTATTTGGCTTGCCCGCATGAAATCGGGTGAGTGATATCTACGTTTTGCTGCCCACGAGGTTATCTAATGGCTCAGGTTCCGGAAATCGAATTAAAAGACATCTTACTGTCCAACAGTTCGTTTGGTCCCAATGAAATATCTGTCATCCTAACCAAGGTTAGCAATGACTACTCGCAATACCCCAATCTCAAAGAGGTGACTGGGGTATTAGAGTCACAAACGGAACGAACACCAGCGACCTCGGTTCGTTTGGGCGTCTGCCAATACATGATTGGTAACTACGAATCCGCGATCGAGACGCTCGCCAATTCAGACGGTGGCGCCCTCGCGTATTTCTATCAAGGCCGAGCTCACTTCGCCCTCGAAAAACACGACTTGGCGACCGAATGTTTTGAGTCAGCCCAAAAGGCCGGCTACAACGCCGACTTATGTCAACTGGCGATCGCGCAAAACAAGCGACTTGCGAAAGACCTTCCCGGTGCGATGGCGATCTTGGACAACATGTTTGGCCCAATCGAACAAACTGCAGAGTACCTCTATCAGCGTGGCTCGACCATCGCTGCAATGAGCGACAACCCCGATGAGGTTTGCCGTCTGTACGAGCGAGCCGTTGAGCTGGAAGACAAGCATCCCGGTGCGTTGTTTGGACTGGCGATCGAAAATGACCGCCGTGGCAACGACGAAAAAGCCATCGAGCTTTACCAGCGTGCTGCCGCTTCATTCCCAACCAACGTCGGTGCATTGCTGAACTTGGGACTGATCTACGAAGATCACGACCAGTACGAGCGAGCTGCCCGATGTTACGACCGAATCCTCGAGTCGTACCCAACCCACCCTCGGGCGACGCTCTACCGGACCGACGCCGTGGCTTCGATGGATGAGCATTACGATCACGACCGCGAAAAAATCCGTCAGCAAATTGCAGGCGTGATGAGCATTCCAATTGCCCAATTCGAGCTTTCGGTTCGAAGTCGCAATTGCCTACAAAAAATGGGCATTTTGACTCTGGGCGACCTGTGCAAAGTCTCTGAGCTCGAACTCTTAAACAGCAAGAACTTCGGGGAAACATCGCTGGTTGAAATCCGCGAAATGATGCACAACAAAGGCCTCATGATTGGTCAAATGGCCAACCAGAAACAAGCCGAAGAAGAGCCGGTTGACCTCAGCCACTTGTCGCCTGAAGAGCAAGTCCTGCTTGATCGCCCAATGTCTGAACTGAACCTTTCCGTTCGTGCTCGAAAGTGCATGACTCGCTTGGGACTAACCACGATCGGAGAATTGGTTCGCAAGTCGCAAGATGACTTGCTGGAATGCAAGAACTTTGGCGTGACCAGTTTGACAGAAGTGCGCGAAAAACTTCAACAAGCCAACCTAAGTCTTCGTGGCGAGTAGTCGCTCCGTGAACAGCTGATATTACCCAGAGGCTCAATTGCATTGCAGTTGAGCCTTTTTTTGTGACTCAATGGAGGCTTGGGCGTTAGCATCAGTCCTCGCTTACGAATTCGGATTGCCATCAGCCCTCGGGCTGCAAATCCACGCAAAATGAACCAATGAAATTTAAGAACGGCAACCGTGCCCCGGCACACTTAGGTTTTGTCTTTACTCTTTCGGTCTAGAATCCAATCATGAACAAACCAGGCTTCCAATACGAACTACTTCACGTCGACAAGCATTGTGGCGCCCGCCGTGGTCGGCTGACGACTCCTCGCGGTGTCATCGAACTGCCAACCTTCATGCCAGTCGGGACTTGCGCGACCGTCAAGGGCCTCACGACGGGGCTGGTCAAATCTACCGGCGCCCAGATCATTCTGGGGAACACCTACCACCTCGCACTCCGCCCCGGGTCCGACGTCGTACAAGAATTGGGCGGACTTCAAAAGTTCATGGGCTGGGATGGACCGATGCTGACCGACAGCGGTGGGTTCCAACTGTTCAGCTTGGCCAAACTCACGAAAATCACCGAGCATGGTGCCACGTTTCGCTCCCACATCGATGGCTCCAAAATCGACTTGACGCCCGAACGAAGCGTTGAGATCCAGCAGCAACTCGGCTCCGACATCGCGATGGTACTGGACCACGTGATCGAACTCCCCAACAGCAATGTCAACATCCTAGACGCGATGGAGCGCACCATCCGCTGGGCGAAACGATCACGCGACGCACACACACACACGGCTCAAGTTCAATTTGCGATCGTGCAAGGCGGACTCGACCCCGGCCTCCGGGTCACATGTGCCGAGCAATTAATCGATTTGGATTTCCCCGGCTACGCGATCGGCGGCCTCAGTGTCGGCGAGCCGCCTGCCGAGATGTACCAAATGCTAGACGTGACCTGCCCGGTGCTTCCTGAAGAAAAACCTCGGTATCTGATGGGCGTTGGAACTCCGATCGATCTAATTGAGGGAGTTCGCCGAGGCGTCGACATGTTCGATTGCGTGATGCCGACCCGAAACGGCCGAAATGCGACAGCGTTTACCGACGAAGGCAAGCTTAAAATGAGAAACGCTTGCCACGAACGAGACCCGCGACCGCTGCAGGCCGAAGTCCAAACGGAGTATTCGCATCTAAGCCGCTCCTACATTCGTCATTTATTCAAAGCCAACGAAATGCTGGGGCCAATCCTGCTTTCGCTCCATAATCTCGCTTACTACCAGCGATTGATGGGCCAAGCCCGCGAAGCCATCGACAACGATTGCTACATGGACTTCTACCGCGAACGAATCACCGGCTGGGGAAAAACCGACGCCACCGCTTAGCCTGCCTATTCAATCGGCGAGTCGAAAAATCCGTTTAACGATTAGCTGGCAGGCGACGGAGCGTTCTTAAACGAGGGCAAAAAGCAATGCAGTGGTTGCGGGACGCCATCGCAAAAATGGCCTGCCTAAAACTAGGCTTAGACAAACACGAGAGCCATGAACCAAGGCAACCACCGGTTTGCAAAAATCCAACCAAACAGAGCCAGTTTGCTCCAAACGGCGCAGTTCATCACAAAGTGGCCTAGCTCGTCGGGAATTCCAACAATTTCAAGGGGAAATGAACTTCAGGAGCTCGACTTGGCCTTGTTGCTTATCTAACTACGTTTTATCATTATCGGCTTGAAATCGAGTTAAACCCTGAACTTTGCCAGCTTGAATCGGTCCGACTAGGACCA
>JBLINZ010000141.1:0-12745 GCA_047639375.1 Mariniblastus sp.
GCCCATCAAGTCGAAACTGATACAAACGGAAATGCCCGATGAGTGAGAATCCTTATGAACCGACGAGCGTAGCCGGAACGGATGAAGCGAATCCTGATGGAAAACGCATTTCCTCAGAGCGTGCAGCTTACAACGTCGTCTCGGACATGGTAATTGGCGTCAATGTCCGCAAGCAGGACAACAAATTCCAAGCCTTGTTTATCTTGGCGGCAGTTGCCATCTTCGCCGCCATGGGTGCGATCCTTGCCTTCTTTTTCAAAAGCTGGGATTTGCCTTGGTATGGCGGGGCGATCGCTGGGTCTTTCGCGGGACTGGTGCTTGGCTTTTTTGCAAGCGGCATTGTCTTGATGATCTATCGGGGGATGCGACATGTCAAAGGCAAACACGACTAACCTCGCTTGGGTTCGGTTAATAAACAAAACCAGTGTTTACATCAGACTTCAAAAAAAATCCACCATTGATTTTCGAAAGTCTTGACGACTTGCGCTACAAGCACTCGATCGTCTTTGAACGGTTAAAAAAACTCGCGAGGCGACTTAAAACGATCTCCGGCTGACCATCCCGAGCGTTTGGAGGTAAGCGGACGAGAACTGGGACAGCTAGAAGCATTTGAAAAACCAATCGCCTAAACAAAGGTGCCAATCCCGTGTTAAATCACCGTCTCGCAGTGAAGCAAATTGAAAACGAACTTAGCAGAGCAAAGTTTGCGTTGATCAGGTTTCCTTGAACGCGACTCGCTTGGTAGGATTGCAGTACTTTTCGTATTCTTTCTTTCAGTCCGGACTATCAATCAATGGAGCTGCTTAAACAACTGCCCCTCCTCTTCCTGATCATAGTAACGCTTGGCGGTCCGAGTCCTTGCTTGGGCGACGACCCGATACCCGTTCACGAAACATTCAAATTGGACTCCAAGGTTTTGGGAGAAACCCGGACGCTTACTGTCTGGTTGCCACCTGCCTATCAACCCGAGGGGGCAGACAAGTATCCCATTATCTATATGCCTGATGGCGGCGTCAAAGAAGACTTCCCCCACATCGCCAACACGATCGCGAAACTAGTCGCCAATCATTCGATCGCTCCTGTGATTCTTGTTGGGATCGAAAACACCCAGCGCCGTCGCGACCTAACTGGCCCCTCGAACGTTGAATCGGACAAACAGATTGCACCCGCAACCGATGGAGCCAATGAGTTCCGCGAGTTCATTGAGAGTGAGCTCTTTCCGGAGGTTGGAAAAAGGTACCGAATCACCGAGGACCGCGCGATTCTTGGCGAGTCTGCCGCTGGGCTATTCATTGTTGAGACACTTTTTCTGCGGCCTAAAATGTTCAATCGATACATCGCGATGGATCCGTCGCTTCACTGGAACGATCATGAATTGGCTAAACGAGCCCCTGAGCGAATCCCAGGCTTGGCAGGGCATGAGATTAAGTTCTGGTTTGCCTCGTCGGATGCGATCGATATCTATCCGCACACCGCCACGCTGGCGGAGGCTTTAAAAGCCCATGCCCCTGACAACCTAAAATGGACTTACTTGCCTCAACCAAGCAAACACCATTCCACCATTTTTCGAGCGACCAAGGAAAAGGCGTTTGCGGCCTCGCTGGCCCAGCCCAAGAGAAAATGAGCATTGAGTTAGTCTCCCTATCATTTGTATTTCAAAACTGAGGAAGCATCATTTCGAATAGTTCGCCCGTAAAACGTAAAATGCTGACAGTCATTTTTCTAACAGCAGCGATGCTGAGTGCCGTGGCCATCCCTTTTGTGGAACTTGGAAATACCGGTCGTCCACCGGATATTAGTAGTCAGCTTTTTTTTCCGGCGAACTATCCACAAGGAAACTGGGAGCCGACGGATCTTGAATTTGTGGATTGCTATTTCGAGAATGATAATGGGATCAAGTTGCACGGTTGGTTTTGCGAATCGGCTGATCCGCAATTCCATATTTTGTATCTCCACGGCAATGCTGGAAACGTTGCCACCCGAGTCGACTTGCTAAAACACGTTCAGCTAACGACTCGGTCTTCGATTTTCATATTTGACTATCAGGGATATGGCCGAAGCGAAGGTCAACCTTCAGTCGAGGGTGTGATTTCTGACGCCCAAGCAGCTCGCACAGCATTTGGCGAACTCCAATCAATTTCAGATTCGGAAATGGTGCTGCTGGGCGAATCGATTGGCGGTGCGATCGCCATCCAATTGGCCGCGGATTCCTCACCGCGTGCCCTGATTCTTCAAAGCACGTTTTCATCATTGCGAGATTTGGCGGATCTGCATTTCCGCAAATACGCGAGCTTGGTTCCCAGCGACATGCTGAATTCTGAGGCATTGATCAAATCAATTCACACTCCACTTTTTTTAAGTCACGGTGAACTCGATTCAGTGGTTCCGATTGAGCTTGCCAAAAAGCTATATCAAGCCGCGAATCATCCCAAGCAGTTTATCGAACTAGAGGGCGCGGATCATAACGGAACGGATACGCCTGAGTATTGGACAAAACTCGATCGCTTCATGCAATTCCTAACGAATGACCAGAAATAGACGGTCGTGCCTACAAATTTTCTATCAGCCCCCAAGCTTGGTTAGACAAATAGCCCCCATCGTGTCAGACACACAATCCACCCCAAACATACATCGTCAACAGCAATTGATGGCCAATGCAAACAAGCTCGTCTTGCTACCAAAACGTAAAATGAGATACGATTCAATACTGCTCATCAGTCAATTTAGTTTGGCTGGCTCGTCCACCTGCGGCCCCTCTCCAGGTCTAGCTTAAAGCCCGTCTTATGTCTGAACTCGAAGAATTTTTCGAAGCCACACGCCAAGCTCATTTTTCGGGAGACCTAACCACGGCAGCCAAAGGCTACGCTCAAATTCTAACGACCGATCCAACGCATGCCGACGCGTGGCATCTGGTCGGCTTGCTTTCGCATCAATCTGGACATTCGGATGACGGCTTGCAACAGATCGAAATGGCCATTCGGCTGAACCCAACCAACGCAGAGTATTTTTCGAATCTAGCTGCAATCTTAAATCGACTTGAACGATCCACTGACGCCCTCGTCGCCGCCAACCAAGCCCTCTCCATCGACCCGACATTTGGGCCCGCCTCGCTACAAAAAGGCATCGCCTGCTCGGCCATGGATCAAAAGGAGGAAGCGCTTCAAAGCCTCCAACAAAGTCTCGACTCAGAGTTTGCAGATGCGACCGTGCTCCAACAAAGGGCGGAAGCCAAGCAACGACTTGGTGACATTCAAGGCGCACTGGATGATCTAAATCAATCCCTTGAACTCGAACCGAATAACGCCTCAGCGTATTTCCAGTTGGCTTCCTTTGTAAGGGCCAAACAAGGTGTTTACTCTGAATCTCAGGTTGATTGCATGAGAGGCATTCTTGCAAACCCCGATCTTGATTTAACCACAACCAACCGACTGAACCTGGCGATGGCCGTCAACTCGGAATCCGTGTCAAATTTTGATGCCGCGTTTGATTTTTTTAAGGAGTCCAATCGGGCGGCCATGGCTCAAGTGAGTTCCACTGATTCATTTTCCAGTAAGCGTGAGTCTGCGAAATTGACTCGTGTTCTCGAAGCTTTTACACGATCCAGCCTTGAGAATTACGCTGACGTAGGTAATCCAAGCAAGCGGCCCATTTTTGTGGTTGGAATGCCTCGGTCCGGAACGACCCTCGTGCAGCAGATTCTCGCCAGCCATTCCGCAGTCGCTGGAGCAGGCGAGCTGACAATCCTCGACGATCTATTCTGGCAGCGAGTCTGCCAGTCATCTCCACAAGACCCGACCGCTGATCTGTTGCCAGCTGGCCAAGCATGGATCGCGGAATTGGCAACCCACTACCTCAATGCCACAGATTCGTTCGCCAATGCCAACTCAGATTCAAACGCACTCCCAGCTGACTCAATCACGCATGTGGTCGACAAGATGCCAACCAATTATTGGCACGTCGGATTCATACGGTTGCTATTTCCCCAAGCTGCCATCATTAGCTGCGTGCGTGACCCACGTGACATTTGCCTTTCCTGTTTCTGTCAGTCATTCGAGTCGACAAGGCACCAGTTAGAAACCGGAAGCCTCGATCATTTGACCATCGTCTTCCAAAACTACGCTCGCCTCATGGAGCATTGGAATTCATTATTTCCCGGGTCGATTCACGAAGTATTTTACGAAAACCTTGTCGAGTCCCCCGAGGCCACCATCAGATCTTTACTGGGAAGCCTAGAACTGAACTGGGATGATCGTTGTTTGGAATTTGATCGATCGCAGACGCAAGTTCGAACCGCCAGCCAGATTCAAGTTCGTCGACCTTTTTATCGTTCGTCGAATGCGAAATGGAAACGGTATGAGCGTCACTTGGCGAAACTGTCGCAGACCCTTCAATCAGAGATCGAGCGATTCGAAGAAAACTGCGCCCAAGCTGTTGCTGACCAGGTTTAGGAATCCATTGCCGATTTGCGATCTTGATGCATCGCCACCAGGAACACGCCGACACCAATCCAAACAATGCTAAAGCCGACCAACCGACTGAGATCTAAAGGCTCTGGAAGGACAAAGTAGCCCATGAAAAATTGCAATGTCGGACCAATGCATTGAAAGAACCCCACGGTCGACAACGGCACATGCTTGACCGCTGCAGCGTAAAGCGCCAAGGGCGCAATCGTTGCTGGCCCACTTCCCAATAACACCAGGTAGGCCCAGGGCGGCATGGCAAGCAGGTTGGATTCGGACGTCGCGATCCGGTAGACCAAATACGCAATTGCGGGAATCAGCAGAATGGCAGTCTCCAAGGTCAACCCGCCGAGCGCCGAGACACGCGTCTGGTTTTTAACCAGCCCATATAGCCCAAAGCTTACTGCGATGATCAGTGCCACCGCCGGCACCCCTTTGGCGGAGAACGACATATAGCTGACACCGATCGTGGCCAGCCCCACCGCGATCCATTTCAATACACTCAATTGCTCATGGAGAAACAACACCCCCAACAACACCACAACTAGGGGGCAAATATAGTATCCCAAACTCGCGTTAAGAATTTGGTTATTGGCCACAGCCCACACGAACGCCAGCCAGTTAATGGCAATCAATATCGAAGCCAACAACGACAGTCCAAGAACTTTTGGACTTCGAATACTCGATGACAGTTCACTCATTTGAGGAAGCAACGGGTGCGAGAAATAACGTGACACTAAAAACACGGAGATCAAGAACCCAAATGACCAGATCGAACGATGAGCAACGAAATCTTCGGAATCAACTTGATCAATCTGCTTGATGAGACTCACGTACAGCGGAAAACACCCCCAAAGTACTTGGGCCAGTATCGCGCAGATGAGTCCATTTCGAAATTTAGAATTAGCGTTGGACTTCATTGATCAATTCGAAAATGTACGGGCCAAAAATTCACGGCCATTCGCTTGCTGAAATCGAGTCGTCTCATCGATGGCACACGTGTCTCTCGTCGCCGGACCGTCACCATCCAGGCAAATAACGACCAACCATCGGGCCCCATTCCGCCCCTGAATCGAAATAGAATCTAAATCGAATGGCCAATATTGATAGCCCCCTTAACCAAAGAATCAAGGCAGATTAAGCCTGAATTCCCCGCGATAATTTTCACGACTTAAAATCAATCAACGTAAAAAAAACGGGAATTTTCGCGCGATGATTCTTGATTCATCATCAGCTATCGTACAATCGTTTAACGCTCCAACTCACGATTCCCCGGAACATGCTCTCGACACGGTTTTGCGAAATTTCTCGGACGTACCATTCTCTTCAACAGTCTCTAAAACTTACCAACCGTTGTCGCGCAAAAACGGCAACCGAAACGCGAACCATGAACGTCGATCAACAGCCTTCTTTGATCAATCAAATAGAATCCATGCGTCCCTGGCACCACGACATTCACTTGTTCGATGAGATCTCCACGGGTCGCGTGTTTTCCCCCACCGGCAAAGTCGCCCGATCTGAGAACGATGGCGTTAGTCTTATTTCTCCTCGTAAACCATTCTTGAAGCAGCTCGACCAACTTTACCCGGAAGGCATGAGTGGTAAACGTTTTCTCGACTGTGCCTGCAACGCGGGTGGCTATTGTTTCTGGGCACGCGAACGAGACATCGAACGAGGGGTTGGGTTTGACGTGAGGCAGCGTTGGATCGATCAAGCCAAATTATGCCAAACTCATCGCACTGCGCATCCAACCAATCGGCTTGAGTTTCATGTGATGGATTTATGCGACGCCGGCAATCACTCGTTTGGCACGTTTGATATGACTTACTTTAGTGGAATTTTCTACCACTTGCCTGACCCAATTGCCGGCCTCAAAATCGCGGCCGACATGACTTGCGATATTCTCGTTCTTAATACCGCGATGCTTCCTAATCCACAAAATCCACTTGGAATGACTTTAGAATCCGAAAGCATCTCCAATGTAATGTCGGGTGTGCATTCGCTATCGTGGTTGCCCAACAGCCAAGAAACACTTCAAGTCATTCTGAACTGGATGGGATTCAAGGAGCTAAAAGTCACCAGCTTCCTTCCGATGAAAGACAGTCACCGCAGCCGAATTGAGATTGTTGCTGCCCGTGAGATTGGGCGATTGGCAACCGTCGATGGAGAAAGCCTTAATTAACTGAGACTTGCCAGGTCTCCTGATATTGCCTTTTCTTTGCTTTGCAATTTCTCGGCCATCGCTTTAGAATCTTCGAACATCGCAGCTGTCATTGCTGTGAATCATTCCAGAGAACCTGATTTCGAATCGGATGTCTTGATGCTTGAAAATCGATTGGCCTTATTGCTGACTTGCTGTGTAGTGCTTGCGTCAAATTCGTTACTGGCCCAAGAAGGCGGGATAAAATTCAAGCCAAAGCTTCTGATGATCGACGCCAACGAAGGCCTCGACGTTGCTGATATCGATGGCGATGGAACACTCGACGTGGTGGCCGGAAGGAATTGGTATCAAGGTCCCGAGTTTACACCACGTCCGTTGAGGAACATTGAAGATTGGAATGGATACGTCCAATCCAATGGTGATTTCTGCCTTGATGTCGATCAAGACGGATGGATCGACGTCGTGGCCGGCTCTTTTGTACCCACCGAAGTCAACTGGTTCAAAAACCCTGGGGCCGAATCATTGAAGCTTGGCCAAATCTGGAAAATGTCCACCTTGGTCGATACAAAGTTAAGCCAGAACGAAGCCAGTTTTCTTCACGATTTTGACGGCGACGGCAAACCAGAATGGGTCACCAATAGCTGGAAAAAAGAAAACCCTCTGGTCGTTTGGTCTTTCGAGACCAAGACACAAGACGTGGAAATCAAACAAGGAAAAGGCCAGAAAGCCAAAACCGTCACCCAAACTCAAACGACTCCGTTCTTGGCCAAGCACGTGATTGGAAAAAATGGCAACGGCCATGGAATGGGTTTTGGCGACATCAACAACGACGGACGAGAAGACGTTTTGATCGCCAACGGTTGGTATGAAAGGCCGACCGGCGACGCCCTCAATCAAGTCTGGAAGTTTCACCCAGATTGGGATGATCTACACGCCAGCTGCCCCATGCTCGTATGCGACTTGGATCAAGACGGCAAACAGGATTTGATATGGGGCAAAGGGCACGGCTTTGGTTTGTATTGGTGGCAAGGCCAAGGTCCCGGTGAGGATGGCAAACTCACATTTGAACAACATTTGATCGACGAATCTTTTTCCCAGCCACACACGCTTCATTTTGCCGATCTCGATGGAGACGGAACTAACGAACTCATCACCGGCAAACGGGTTCGGGCCCATAATGGCAACGATCCTGGTGGCGCTGACATGCCCTGCATGTATTACTTCCAATGGGACGCGGCAAAGAAATCCTTCAATCGATTTGTCATCGACGAAGGCCACATTGGAACCGGCTTGCAGATCCGCACGGCCGACCTGGATGGGAACGGCTCACTCGACATCGCCGTCGCAGGAAAAGACGGGACTTGGATTCTGTTCAATCAGAAAAAATAGCAACCCACGAATCGCCATCGTCGATTTGGGTAAAATCAATCGAGCATTTCGACGACCTAGTTTTCGTCTTGATCTGGGTAAGCGTTATCGCGGTCGAGTGATTTTGCGCCAATCAAAATGGCTCCTGTGGCTGTCAAAAACGTGACCAACATCAGACACCAAGCCACAATCCAAAACGTTAAATTGAGTTCCATCTAAATTTTCCCAAGAAAAACCGCCACAACCACCTGCCTGTCCGCATCAAAGTTCTACTTGGGCACGATTCCTTCGTACTCAAACAACGCAAACACGAAATGCACAGTCAAGGCAAACAGGGTGGCCCAGAGGATCGTCGACGTCACACTGCGACTGACGTCGCTGGTCGAATACTTCGGCTTTCGACCTTGGTAGTAGGCAATCATTGCGATGCCGAACCCGCAGACCAGCAATTTAGAAATCAGCCACCCAAATCCTTCATACGTGAATTGGCCCACCTCCACGAGTCCCCGATGAAAATGCTGATGCCAAAAATCCGGGCCTCGACGGGGATCGGCCAGCACAAACGTAACGAGACTCGTAAATTTTGCGACGTAGTAGGCCGCAAAACTCAATAGCGGCGTACCGATAAGGAATGACCAGAGGATCGGCGTCAACAAGTAAAACTGCGGTCGGGTGCCAAACGTTTTCATCGCATCGATTTGATTACCGTACTGCCGCCCACCCACGTCCGATGTAACCGCTGCGCCACAGCGGGCCGCGATCAGCACACATGAAAGGACCGGCACGAATATTCGATACATCGCGAAACCCAAGGCCGTCAACAAATCCTCGACCAAGAGTGGCTCGGTGTACTTTGCGTACGGCAGGAACTGAAACGTAAAATAGGTCGTCACGAATCCAGATATCAGGCCAGAAGCCATCAAATATAAGAAAGCGGTGGGGCCAAAGACCAGTTTTGCGTAGTGAGCCAGAAACCTGACACCCCACACAGGATTCTTCCAAATTGGAAATAGACAAATGAATCCAGTCACCAACGCAATCATCACGTTGGTCGTTCCCACGAAGAAATCGGTGGCTCGCTGCTTGATTTTTTCGCCAACCGACTTAGATTCGACGTCGTCGTTTTTCTTGACCGAGGCGGTAGCCATGGGCGCTAAACGATCCGGGATGGTCGCCCAGTCATCTTTCTCAATCTCGACCAGCAAGCCAACCTGCGGATCCAAGAGGTAAATTCGATCCGCGATTGGCATCAGCGAATGATAATCATGCGTCACGATCACGGACGTTTTTCCAAATTGATCGTGCGTCTTTCGAATGAGATCGGCGACCTGTCGCCCCGTCAACGGATCCAAGCCCGACGTCGGCTCATCGTACAAAATGGCCGAAGGGTTGTAGGCCAATGTTCGCGCGATCGCCAGTCGCTGTCGCTGTCCACCACTTAGCCGTGAGGTTGGAACGTTGGCTGGGACTCTGAGTTGAGACAACAGTTCCTTGGATGACACAGGACTGGCATGCTCGCGGCCACTGGTGCGGGCAAATTCCATATTCGCGTTAGGAGACAGTTCATCAAACAAAGCAAACGACTGGAACACCACACCCGCTTTGCCCGCCTGAGCTTGGCCACCGTCGACCAAGACTTGTCCCGTCCAACGAATGCCTTCGTTGACAGGCGGAAGCAAGCCGGCCATCATCCGCAGCAAGATTGATTTGCCCACGCCGCTGGGACCCACGATCAGCGTGATTTCACCCGAGCGAAATTCCGCGTGGGTGCCATTAAGCAATTTTTGAGAGCCCGCGGTAACATGAATATCTTTGATTGATATTCCGGACTCCACTTGAGTCTTACGATTCAATTGACATTCCTTGCCGGTGCGTAGGGGATCTCGGCGTGTTCGGTGGAGATTTCAACCTGCAACACCGTAGGCGGGATCGTGACAGCACTGCCCGTTTCGACAGCGTCGCCCGCCTCGACATGCAACGTCAACCAACGGGTATCTTTGTGGAGGATCCGATGCCGCACAACCCGAGCGAATTCAGGCGTAATGTTTTCCCTCGGCGATCCGAACAGTGACATTCCGATGTCCGTGATCGTGGGTTCCATACGTTGATTCGCCAACGCCAACGCTCGTTGAGCCGCCGGACTCTTCCAATGGTCTTCCAACACACCCGTCAAGCGATCGTTGTCGAGGAATACTTCTTGAAACACCTCTCGCAATAAGTCTTGGACTTCTGGATCTTGGATCACGGTTTGCAAACTCTTGGCGACCGATGCTTTGACTTTGGGGTTCCTGGCCAGACGCTCAATGATTCGCTTTTGGACATCCACAAAGTCCTCAACATGCGACTGAAGAATCGGCATCGCTTTCTCATCGACGAAACGCTTGAACTCTTTCTCGGTCAATTTTCTATCGGGCAGCGGCGTTTTATCGTACATGTATCGCCAGCCAAATCGAAACATCGAAACGTTGCTCCAAATTTCCTGCCCGACTTGATTCGCCAGTGGCTCTCCCTCAGCTTTGACGATTGGCAGAATCTCTTGTTGAATCAGAGGGATGAGTTCCTTTTGAACCAAATCTGTCTGATATCGCTGTCCAATTTTCCGAATCGTATCCTCGCGAGCTTCGAACGCTGTTTTCAGGTCGTCCCGAATCACGTCCGAGGCGTCTCTCATAGATTCTTCAACGACCGGTCGCAACGCTTGGACGATGTCGGTCTGATTCTTCTGGTAGGAATCAACAATCAGTTTCGTAAGCTCTTGACGCTTTTCCGGAGGCAGCATCGTTTGCAAAACCCAAGCGGAAGAATCTGGGGCTTCATGGTATTCCAAAAAAGAACGCTCGTTGATCGTCGGCGCTGAACCGAACAAAGTCACGAAGGCACGGTCGCTCCAGACGAGTCCCTTGCCGAGATACGATTTATCTTTGACCTGACTCACCACGCCGATTGGAGCAACCTTGTCTGAATCAGCCAAGAAAACCTGGTCCCCAACCGCAATGTATCGACGGTACGGAAAATTGATTTCAATCGTTCGTCGCTGGTTACCGATGTATTGAGCGATCTGTTCGGTCGCGGCGGGAGCGCGTTCTAACGTTTGCCGGGTGAACATAATTGCGAAAGCAATCAGCCCTACCCAGATCAGTGTGCCAATGATGGCTCGCAATTCAAACGTTTGTCGCATGGTGTTTTCGATTGGAAAATTGGAACAGTCATAACCACGACGTGTCGTCATTTTGTTCACTAAAAGAACTCGCCCCTTTGACTGATACCTAATATCGTCGTGTTCAGTTTCAGTTGAATTTTGTCTACCTGAGATCTTAACGCATTTAAAGTATCGTCAAGAACAATCATGAGATCCCGATTTTATGAATGAATTATTGCATTGGCTGACGGAAACAAGCAAGTTCCCTCCAACCAACGAAGCTAAACACTCGGCTAGACAGCCGGTTTTCCTCCCAGCCAAAACCCAGCTATTATTCGGAACCGGGTGCTTCCTTGGGGGGATCTAGGGAAGAGGAATGGTCGTGAATGATCTTCCATTTCGAGTCGATTTTCTTGACAACCAAACTAAAGTTTCCGTCTTTTTTCTCCGAGTTATCCATCCGCAAATGCCAACGTCCCAAAACCAAAGCGGAGTTGGATTCGATCATTGAGACTCGGAGTCCGTCGAAATGTAGTTTCCCCATCGCCTTTTTGGAAGGATAACCCCGCTTGTAATTGTCTAACGTCGGCTGCCAGCCATACGTCGTTTTCCCACCACTGCTAAACGTCAGCTTGTCGGATTTCCAGTAAGTTTGCATGAACGTCTCAAGATCACCGTCGTTCCATGCTTGAGTCTGCCGCTTGAGAATGGACTCGATCTCGGTCGCGTTAGCATCATTCGCCTGGGCCAGCGCAGGGAGAGAGTTCATCAATACCATCGAGAACATCCCAACCGAAAGCAAGACATTCACGAACCTAGGCAGGCGTTTGTTCGGTGGGCTGGACCGGTGTGCGCGAGGATGAATCTTCATCAATTCTGCTTTCAATGGAGGGTTGCTTAATTTACTCAAACTATCAATTTTCAATCCAAGACAACGTTGCCATTTATGAACCAACGGCGAAATTCGGTCATCGCGCAAACTAGACTCTTGGTCACGTTTATCTTCATCACGTAAATAGATTTCTCGGCTCAGCAAATTGCCAACGCTCTGTGGCAAAAAGTACAATGCCAAGGGCACTAAAATCTAGTTTGGTTCGGCTCAAGGAATTCGCTCAAACGGTTTGTGAACATCGTTGTAGCTTCAGTTGAAGTTTTTCATTTTAGAGCGGTTTGCTTTCATTTTCTAGGATTTGCAAACATGGATCGCGACATTGTGACAAAAGCCGTTGTTCGTTGTGGATTACTGTTCGTTTCTCCCTTAGAATGCCGGCGAGAGGATTGCTCGATTGCAGCGGTCTCAACTGGAACGACTAAAATACTGGGGAAACGATGAGATCGCACCTTACCGGAACTCTGATCGCACTTGCGATAGTGCTTGGGCTCTATTTGGCAGTCGAAGTCTCAACGGGCAATCCGATATTCGCCCAGGACAAACTAGAGGCCCAAACGGAAGACGAGCTTCGTGAATTGGCCTCGGACTTTACCTCACCCAGTCAAGTCGAAGCCATCATTCAACTTGGTGACCGGCCTGGCGACCTGAGCAAAACAGTTCCGTTGCTTGCCAAATTGACGACCGTTCCCAGGGAAATGACCAAGAACGCGGCGGATTCATCATTG
>JBLINZ010000142.1:0-12700 GCA_047639375.1 Mariniblastus sp.
CTTCGATCGGACAAGTCCACGGGGCTCGGTTGGACGCAAGTCGATTTCGCGTCTCGACGCCGGTTTCTTCAAACAGCAATGGCAGATCCCGTTCCGACCAAATTCCAACGACCCACCCGACCCGTGGTCTTCAGACCATCGATGTGGTGGTCAAAGTCCGGCACGATGGGATCGAGCGGGTCGTGGAAACGGACTTGGATATTCTTGCCGGGTTGGCTCAACTGGCTGAGAAGCTAGAAGATTTCAAGAACTATCAGCCGACGCTCATTGTGCGCGAAATGTCGCGCACGATGCGGCGTGAATTGGATTTCGAACGTGAAGAACGTAACCTCGTTCAGTTTCGATCGCTGTTCGAAAAAGATCCGTTGGTGAATATCCCCGAACCAATCTCGGAACTGTGTTCATCTCGGATGATCACGATGGAGCGAATCTCCGGTACGTCGTTGCGGGCCTTTCGCTCGGAACGGCCAGCGGGTATCGACCCGGCTGAGATTGCACGGATCGGCGCGAACCTTTACCTCACGATGATTTTCAACCATGGTTTTTACCACGCTGACCCGCACCCCGGGAACATTGTGATTCAAGGCGATGGGACGATTGGGCTGCTGGATTTCGGAATGGTAGGGCGTATCAGCGAGCAATTGCGCGAGGATATCGAGGCGATGCTGGTGGCGATCGTCAATCAAGACGTTCCGATGTTGACGACGTTAATCAAACGGGTCGGGCGCTGTCCGGTGGATCTCAATGAATCGGCTTTGTCCAACGAAGTTGCTGATTTTGTTGGGCAGTATTCGACCCAGGTTGTCTCGCAGTTTGACATGAGCGGAGCCTTGAAAGATTTTATCGAACTGGTTCGCCGGTTTGAGATTACGTTGCCCAGCGAAGCGTCTTTGCTGATCAAAGTGCTGGTCACGCTGGAGGGGACGGGGAGGTTGCTAAACCCGGAATTTTGCTTGATGGAGATCATGAAGCCGTTCCAGCGAATGCTGGTTTTGAAGCGACTGTCGCCGGCCCGGCAGCTACGAAAGATGCGACGTTTTTACATGCAAGTTGAGCAACTCGTTGATGAGCTGCCCCAGCGTGTGTCCAGTATTTTAGAGCAAGTCCAAACCGGCCGTTTCGATGTTCACCTCGTGCATCGCCGGCTAGGTCCCAGCATCAACCGGCTCGTGTTGGGGCTGATGACCAGCGCCTTGTTTCTTGGATCGTCGTTGATGTTGAGCTACAAGGTCCCGCCACTATTTTTCCCGGGAAAGGGGCCGCTTGGAATCCAAGATTTGTCGTTTTTGGGGCTCACCGGATGCCTCGTCAGCATCATGATGGGGCTGCGACTGATGTGGGCCGTGCGAAAGTCAGGCAATTTGGATCAGCCGGAATAGCGATCATCGAGTGTGCTCGTCCACGTACGATGGTTTGAAGGCCTACGCGTTTACCTGATCGGCGAGAGGAGGCTGCTAAGAATGCTCACGCGGCTTGACGAACCGGGCTTGTTAATTCAAGAGTCTCTTCGACGTGTTTGTCCGTCGCATTTTCGTCAGTAACGACAGCTTCCAACGCGGCCTCTTCGAGCTTCCGGGCGTCGGTGATTTCTTTAATCGCCGATTCGATTCGATGGTTCAAATCATCAATCTCCGCGATTACGGCATCTTGCCGACGCATCATGTCCGCGACCAGTTCGTAGCCCGTCAAAGGGGCCGCTTCCATTTGCAAATCGACTTGCAGAGATTGCGTTTTCGTCTCGCAATCGGACCTCATCTCATCTGCGGCATCCGCCGAGTCGCTTTCATGGAGTTGGAGTTCAGGTGAATCTGAAACCGGGGTTACGCTATCCATCTCGTTTACGATGTTTTCAGAATCAATCGACATAAGTGGAAATCCCAACCATGATTAACAAAGCGATGGCGTTTGGATTTAGGTAAACCCTTGGCCAACGGGTAGCTTGGTATGGGTATCATCGGAACGCGGGGGTAGGAGGAATCCGGATTCGCCGGTAAGACCGGATATTGAGGGTTAGGCAAAATTGCCACGTTCGCGATGAGAGAGTGTTTCGATTGTTCGTCTGGGTATGGGAGGCTAGGGCATCGGTGGGAACGTGGGCGAAAACGGACAGACTGGAAAATTCGGTGGAGGATTCCACAGTTGGGCTGTTCACGATGGGCTGAGGAAGCAAAGATTGGAAATTCACGGTGGAAATCTCAAATTGTCGAGGAATTCGCTGCTCAAATCCCGATTGGCTATAGACACTATTGAGTTTTTGCCGCTAAAATCTGCTGTTTCGACAGAGCTGTCGAAGAATTGGGTCGATTAGCGCCATTGAAGTTCAGTTTTGGCACGAAGTTCGTAGTTTGACCGCATCTAACTAGTTTCTTTTTTGGAAGGACGAAGGTGATTTTGATGGTTCGTTTGGAGGCACAATGGTAAAGCTGTTGGTACGTGACAAGGAATCCATTCAGGAGGCCGTCAGAAGATTTAGGAAATTGGTCGAGCGAAGCGGCATTAAGAAAGAAATGCGTCGGCGCGAGTATTACGAAAAACCGAGCGAGACGAAGCGACGAGCACGATTGCGTGCTGAGCGTCGGTCAAAGCGTAATAGAATGTTGGCAAAGCGATAACGTTCGCCCACCATCCAAAAGTATCAACAGCCAGTATTTGCTGGCTGTTTTTTTATGCGCTAATGTTGATAGCCGCGACATTGATTGATGTCAACGAATGAGGTTCAGGGTCTACTCGCTGCTGACAGCACGTAGGCTGACCGTTGAGGGCGCTGGATAGGCACAAAAAAATCCGAGCCTGGAACAGGCTCGGATTTTTGATTCTTTGGGAGTTTTAATGATCCCATTAGCTGTTCGGCTGAGTCGCCTGTCGGGCCACCACCGGACGCTGCTTGAATTTCGGCTGACGGACGCTTGTCGGCAGCCGTGTCTCTGGTGCAGCAGGTGATGGAACAGGCTGAGCCGGAGCGGGCTGGTGCGGTTGGACTTTGGTTCGCTGGGGAACCTGCGTTTGGATCTTGTTGAATCCATTTCTCTCAAAATGCAGGAACAGGACAGAAACCTGTCGCTGGGTCAGCAGTCCACATTCGACAACGAGCTTGCGAAGGGAAGGACAGCTGTTCTGTTGAATTATCAGCAACCGGTCGGCGTCTGCACGGTCAATCCAATCTTGTTCCATCGCAATTTTTGAGAAGGTCTTTTCTGGGGAACTCTCCGCGATATCCAGCGTCTGGGAAACTTGCTTGATGGTCATCAAGTTATTCCTGAGGGCGATTGTCGCAAGCGACATCGTGGCTTCCTGCTGGATTTTAACCAGGCCGCAAAACTGCTCAGGGCTGACGATGCGTTGTTCGACCAGATAAATACCAAATTTTAAGCTCATACCTATGCCCGCTTCACGAGGGTTACACAATCGCCCGAACTGCATCGAGTCGTTAATCAATAATATCGGAGCGGTTTGGCGGGTTCTCCAGCCGTTTATCTAGCGCGGGATCAGGCGTATTTTGCGGATAATCAGAGACGCATTTAAGAGTATTCGAGTGCCAATCCGTACTTTGATCGGGGGATCACCATGGTTGTAGCGATTTTTCTGACAGGGCAAGCCGTGCCTGCCTAGCCGAATGATCCGGTGGCACCCCAGTTGTGGGGACCCATACCCTGCAATCCCGATTATTTCCTGCCAATTCGTTAGATGGCACATTGCGTGAACTAGATTTTCTCAGGCGCCAACCTAATCGGTCGCTTGGAAGTTGGTCGCTCATGAATCTTGACCACCAAGAATCTTGGTTACTCATAAATCAAAAATTGAATCGAGGGAAGCAATGGGACATTCAAAGCGGAAGCGAAATTATGTGGATGGGCACGTTCAAGGGGCCTTGCTCCGCCGAATTTTCGGTCATTGGGTGTTCTTTTTCTCGGTCTCAGCTCTCGCCGTAGTTTCACTGCAAACACTCTTGGGTGATCCTGGTGTTTCCGTCTCTGATCGCATTAGATCTGAACTGGCAGAGTTCTCCGTGATGGGGGTCGTGATGCTTTCTCTGCTCCCAGCGTTCATGCTCGACACGGTACGTTTCAGCAATCGATTCGTGGGCCCAATCGGCCGATTTCGTCGACATTTGCGAGAGCTAAAGAATGGCGAAATCAACCATTGCAAATTCAGGGACGGCGATTACTGGACGGAAATGGCCGTTGAATTCAACGACATTGCCAGCCTCGTTGAATCGCAACAGCAGGAAATTGCGCGACTGCAAAGTTTAGTCCAGGCCGACGGCGTTGAGGTTTTAGGCTAACGGTCGTAGATGAAAATATATTCGGATCTGGATTCAAAGCAATGAAACAACATCAACCGAGAGCTAGGTTTGCTCGTCGTCGCGGAGCCCGTCAAGGTGCTGCCGTGGTCGAGTTCGCCGTTTGCCTCCCCGTCCTACTGCTGATCGTATTTGGTTCGATCGAAGCAGCGAGCCTCCTGTTCCTGCGTCAAACCCTGGTGCAATCGGCTTACGAAGGCGCCAAAGTCGCGATTCGGAATAACGGCAACGCCTCTGACGCCACCGAAGCCATCATGAATGTGGCAGCTGGGCGGCGGATCGACCAATTAGCGATCGATTTTAACCCCAGCGATTTTGCCAGCCAGCCGCAAGGCACGCAAGTTGTCGTGACGGTCACGGCCCCCGGCGGCTCGAACAGCTTCATCCCGCTAGGGATCTTGGGCAATCAGCAAGTCTCCGCCTCCGCCGTGATGGTCAAAGAATAAACCAAATCGAATCAACGGCCCACTGAAGTCATCCCCCATCGCTCTCCATGCAGCTAGAGCTAAAAAGTAACAGGAACATTCTGGTGAAACTCAATCGCAAAATCAGCCAAATTCGCTCGACGCGAGACGGCGCCATGCTGCCCTTGATCGCGGTCACGATTACTATTCTGTTTGTCGCTGCCGTCCTGTCGATTGACATCGCTAGAATCCACGTTGCCCGCAGCGAACTCAGGACCGCCACCGACGCAGCGGCACGAGCTGGCGTGGAAGCACTGGGTCGAGAACAGTCCCAGGAAGCGGGATTCCAAGCGGCCATCGACATCGCCAGCAAGAACAAAGTCTCCGGAAGCGGATTGGTGCTCGAACGAAGCGACATCCTGTTCGGAACAGCAATCCAAGCCAACGATCGATCGTATCAGTTCTTGGAAGGCGGCCTGATCTTGAATTCCATCAAAATTCTCGGAGAGAAAAAAGATGTTCCGATGCTGTTCGGAAAACTGTTCGGGTCCGATAGCTTTTCACCCGTGCAAACCGCGACCGCAGCCAGACTCGATCGTGACATCGCGATGGTTTTGGATGTCTCGGGTTCGATGAACTCAAGAGGCCGATTCACTTCGCTACATAACGGTGTCGATGTCTTCTTGGCAGAACTAAATAAGACTAGCCAACGCGAACGAGTTTCCTTAACCGTCTACTCTTCGATAGCCCGCAAACTCGTTCCGTTGACCGAAAATCATCCGTTGATCTCGACGGCAATGGATTCTGAAAATCCGAGGGGGGCCACCGCGATCGGCCGAGGACTGAATGTTGGCCTCCATTCGGTGTCGAGTGATCCAATCGCCAGACCGTTCGCCCTTAAGTCGATCGTGTTGATGACAGACGGAAATCACAATACAGGCGTGTCGCCAGAATTGGTCGCCCGCGCCTGCAAGAGGGCTGGAGTCGTCGTGCATACGATTACGTTTAGCGCTGGAGCTAACCAAACCGCCATGAAGAAGGTGGCCGACCGAACCGGTGGAACGCATGTCCACGCGGTCGATAACGCCCAATTGGAAGCGGCGTTTGGAACGATTGCGAAACAGCTACAGGTCTTGCTAATCGAGTGATCGTGACCCCCTGCTCACCTGTGATCGTCTAGACCCGCCGAACCGTACAACGAATCCCCCAATGAATCCAATGAACGACAACCAGCGTTGCAAACGCAAAACTCACACCAACCGCGTCGGAGCGCTATCGGTCGAGATGGCTCTCTGCTTGCCCATTTTGTTGACGGTTCTTTTTGGGGCTTACGAAATTGCCCACGCCAACATGATTCTTCATTCCACTGAAAGCGCCGCGTACGAGGGAGCTCGAACTGGAATCACACCGGGCGCGACTGCTTCCAAAATCGAAACGTCGGTTAAGAATCTCTTGGCTGCCGTTGGGATCGCCAATTTTACCGTCGACGTCACGCCGAAAGTTCTCGACGACCAGGCGGATTCCGTGACGGTCGTGGTGTCCGTCCCGATTCGCAAAAACATGTCGTTCCCACCGTTCTTTTTCAAAGACCCGACTTTTCGCGGGTCTTGCAAACTCTCGCGTGAGATCGCCAGGTAGGACGTGCCTGTTGATTCAATCTCCAAACCCACAGGTCGTTTAACGATTAACCGGCAGGGCGCGCGGCTGAAGTGCTGGTGGATAATTCACTGGAAAAAATGTGGCCTGAGAGTCGCTCGCCTCATGCACTGAGACTTTAAACGATGGCACGTTGGGAACGAACACGCGGTCGCCTGCCGGCTTGTTGTTAAACGATCCTGGCTCGAAGCTGAGTCGCTTAACGCGATTTAAACCTCTGGCCCGCTCCTGCTGAGAACGGTACGCCCTGCCCTGCTCTCCAGGATAAGTCTTCGGGTAACCAGAAACATGAAAACGCCTCCCAGCGAACACTTGGAGGCGTTTTTGTTTTTTTAAACCTGAGCCATAGCCGCGAGTCCCTGATGCTCAAGAGTCTCTTGACGGCAACGGGCGTCGCATGAAAATCGAAGGCTGTGTTAACTTGATGTATCGTCAGCCGCCGATTCGCTGATTTCTTCGGCAGACGCGTTTCCATTCGTGAGTACGCTTTCCGGCCCTCTGGCTTGCCGAGCACTAGATAGTGAAAGGTGAGATTTGGGCAACCCAGGCTGAATCGAATCGGATTTGCCAATCACGACGATCCCAGAATCGGTGACGGTGAAACCGCGAGCTCGATCAAGTTTGTGGTCGACGCCCACGACTGCGTACTCCGGAATCTTGACGTTCTTGTCAATGATTGCCCGTTTCACAACCGCGTGGCGTCCGACTTCAACTCCTTCGAAGAGGATCGAGTCGGAGACCTGTGCGAAACTATTAATCCGAACTTGAGGGCCCAAGATACTATGATCGACACGTCCACCCGAGACGATGGAACCAGGACACACGATGCTGTCCGTCGCGGTCCCCACTCGCTCGCCGCCTGTTTCGTCGCTTCCAAACACGAACTTGGGAGGCGGGAATCCTCCTTGGTGCGTGCGGATTGGCCAGTGCTGGTCGTACATGTTGAGCATCGGATCGACTTTCACTAGATCCATATTCGCTTCGTAGTACGCGTCGATCGTTCCCACGTCTCGCCAGTAGGATTGGCTCTTGCGATTCTCATCTTGGAATGGGAACGCGAACACGCGTGACGAATCAATGATCGAGGGAATGATGTCTTTGCCAAAATCGTGCGAACTGCCAGGTGTGTTGGCGTCTTTCAATAACTGCTCGAACAAAAAACGCGCCGTAAAAACGTAAATCCCCATACTCGCCAAATAGCTGTCTGGCTCTCCGGGAACGTGTTTCGGGTTGGCTGGTTTTTCTTCAAAGCCGACCATCCGATTTTGACTGTCGACCTCCATCACCCCGAACGACTGTGCGGATTCACGATCAACCGTAAGTGCCGCGACCGTCAAATCGGAATTCATTTGCTGATGGTGCTCAACCATCGCTCGGTAGTTCATTTTGTAGATGTGATCGCCAGCCAGAATCAAAACGTACTGCGGTCGTTCTTTTTCGAGAGCGTAAATGTTTTGGTAGACGGCGTCGGCGGTGCCTTGGTACCATTGCTCGTCGATCCGCTGTTGGGGCGGCATGACGTCAATAAACTCGTCAAGCTCGGAACAAAAATACTGCCGCCAGCCCGTGTTAATATGGCGATCGAGACTCATGGCTTTGTACTGAGTCAGCAGCAGCATTTTCCGAAGTCCGCTGTTGAGACAATTCGAAAGCGCGAAATCGACAATGCGGTAGGCGCCCCCGAACGGGACAGCCGGCTTGGCACGGTCGCGCGTCAATGGTTCAAGTCGCGATCCCTTACCGCCGGCCAGTATAACAGCCATGACGTTCTTCATTGGATTCTGTTCCTGCTATGGGGACGGGGTTACCCATTTGGTTGAGCCCGGCAAACGGGTGGATTCATTCTACACATTACGAGAGAACGGAAGAAGTCGAAACTGATTGAGTTCTGGCGCGAGATTGAAATGGAAGACAGAATTGCCGGTTCGAATTAGTTCAAACGCTTGCGTAGTTTGAGCTGGTGGCGTTCGCGCTACTACAATGAGTGTCGTTTGCCCCTTAGAATTGTCAGTCTGCGGCGTTTGGGTCGTCAAGCGAATCATTTACTTGTCAGCGGTGGTCGTGTGGCAAGTGATTGGCCGCTGGGCGGCAGGCTGTTACATGTTTTGCTGCAAAGCTGATTTTGATTCGTTTGGCGGTTTCGACGAACAGTATTTCGCAGCCGAAGAATTGTTTTTTAGCCGCTAGGTCAAGTCTCGCGGCCATTTCAAGCTGGTCTCCCATCCTGTTGTTACTTCCGCAAGAAAACTGCACGGATATTCAACTTGGCAATTGGCGAAATTCGGCTTGTCTCCGTTGGCGAATTTTCGCTCAATGTTGAAAACTCGCAACGGCCTCGATATTTTGTATCAAGACCCGCGATAGCGGCTCGTCGCTGTACGAATTGAGGGATTTTGGCTGCCCGCACAGACTGCCTAGCTTATTAGTGGGGTGTGTCAACTATTTTTCTATCTCGATTGGCATTTCTGTCTCAATTGGAGACGGCGAGCCGGTTTTAGTTGTAGTTAGGCCTATCAAGCTTACGATTTCGCCTCGTCTCATTTTAACTGTCCTCCTGATCCCGCTGCTTGCTATTTATCGGAGGGCAAGTTCAAGAGGGTAAACCCTCTTGTTTTTCAGCAGCTGAATGGACTTTGGCGGAAGTTTGGTTAAACTCGAACTTATCCCACATGTCAAAAGCAACTTGTTACACACCCTCGGTCTCATTCGTATGTTTCGAATCGCCTTACAGTCAGTCGCCTTGATAGCTGTCTCGATGATGGCCGTTGCGCACGGTGATGAGGTTTTTATCGATCGCGAAGTAAAGTCGAATATCAGTGTCGGCGATTTCTTCTGCTCCCAATGTCCGACGGCATCAAGCAATAGCCTGAGCCTGTTCAACGGCGATACGTCGAATTTAACGGCTGGGGAACTTTGGACATTCTTCGATGAAGAAGGATTTGGGGCAGTCAACAAATTGACGTTATGCCTTGACGTTCAACCTGCGGCTGACGCATCTAATGTGGGCATTCGAACGGTTGAACTGAAAATCGAAGATCCAGAAATGGGCGGACTAATTACCAATGTTAGCCTTCAAGGCAACTCTTTAAAGTTTTATAGTTATGACGTGACGGCGTTCAAACCTGAGGCTCGATTGGAGATCGATTTGGGTTACGACTTCATGAAGCGTTTTTCAGCCGACAGCACCGCGTTGATTTCACTCGACATCGCAGGCGATTCAGACTCAACCGGAGTGAGCCCCATTATTTCGGTTGAAGGTGCTGGTGGGTTCTTTGCTGCGGACTTTAACGCTTGGGCGATGATCGGATTTGCAAGCTTTTGGGCCATCGCGTTCATCTTGCTAAATCGATTCACCAAACCCTTGGCTGATTCCATTGAAGTCAAGCCTGGCATTCATCAATCAACGCCAGCGATTTACAGCTGATTTCTGTCCGGCCTGTAGTTTGGTTGCCTTTACCTGAGCAAGGTAGATCGCCAAGAGTCGCATTCGGTGACGGGTGAATTTCTCAAGCTTGCGAAATTAAAACGCTTCAATCTAATCGTCGCTGGCGAAACGCTTCGTAGATCATCACAGAAGAAGTCACCGAAACGTTCAGGCTGTCGGCTTGGCCGTTCATTGGAAGCTTGACAGGAAAGAACTCCGGTTTGCTCCATTGGTCATCCAGCCCACGTGCTTCGTTTCCCAGCACGATCGCCACGTTGCCTCGCAAATCCGCTGTGAAGAAATCTTGGGCGTTTTCGAGGATGGCGGGGAAGACGTTGAATTCATGTTGGCTTAGCCAAGTCTGGACTTGGCTTGACGTTCCCGCTGCCATCGGCATTGAAAATACAGCTGCCGTGCTGGAGCGGATTGAATTGGGATGAAAGCAATCGGTGAGTGGGTCGGCTAAGATCACCGCGGAGACGCCGGCCGCGTCGGCAGACCGAATGATCGCTCCCAGGTTTCCCGGCTTCTCGATGCTTTGAACCACAAGGATCAATGCTGCAGGTTGAGGCTGAAGTGAATCCAGTAAGGTCTCTGGGCGCGTGGCCGTCGCAATCATGGTTCCGCTCCGGTCACCGTAGGCCAATTTGGTGAATACTTCGGAGGTAATTCGTGTCATCTTGGCGAAAGCCGGAAGGCGGACCTGCAGAGCTTGAATGGCCGCAGTGTCGACCGAATCCGCTACAAACAGCTCGTCGATTTGAAGCTTGGCGTCGATCGCTCTGGCGACTTCGCGATCACCAAACACAATGATTCTTCCTTGAGCTTGTCGCCCCCGTGAGGTGTGCAGGCGTAGCGCGTGCTTAAAGCGTGGGTTTTGCAAACTGGTGATTGTTTCCATCGACTCGGATTCCTTTCTTGGCGTGCGGACTTAGTACCAAATCCATAATCGAGGAAACGATTGTTGCAAACGGAAAACACCTTCGTGAGTAACCTGCGTCCGCTTCAAGACAACGCACGCCAGGTGTTTCATGTCGTAGAGGTCCAAGAGCCCGGAATCGGTGACCTGCGTACGCTCCAGATCGAGGACTTGGCAATTTTTGACGCCAGGTAATGAGCGTATCTGAGCGTCGACAAAACCTCGATCTTGGTTTTGAATGATTCGCCGATTCTTGAGCGAACTGTCGTAGTGTTCCCATTTCATCGCCCGCGCTAAGGTCAACATCAAATTCCAGGCTGGGCGCTGAAACCAAGCTAGTTTGGCGCGTGGGTTTTTAACGAATTGATGCCCCTTGAACACGAGGCTGATGTACAGCAGCCAAGAAGAACCGACGATCAACAGCAAAATGATTCCGCCCGTGACGCCCATCCCAATGCCGAAGAGCCCGACAATTGCCGCTGAGAGCAAAGCGAGACCAAGCATTCCCACCAGCAGATGAGAGACCCAAGCTAATACGCTAATTGAAATTCCTTCTGCCATCGTTCGACAAAACCAAAGTTGGAATCCGGCAATTTCGATTTCGATCTCGTCGAGTGGCGCGTAGAGCTTTTCAAATTTTGACTCAACATGGTGGCAAACCGTGCACTTAGAATTGACCGATAGGTTGCCGCATTTCTTGCAACGATCTTGGCGATCATTGACAAGCTCGCTTTGGGGTGGGGTGGCAGCGAAATCTTTCGCCATCAAATCACCTCTGTTTGAGCTAAGCCGCTCCGGTTGCGAGTCAGTTTTCCGAGCGCGTCGAGGTTCGGCGGCTGTATCCCCGGTGGGCGGGACGGTAGATCGATTGGTTGAGCTTGAACGCTGTTTTTCAGAGCGTCTGGGTTGTGACGTTTCCCTCGCTGGCTTCGATCGCTTGCCCGGCCGGCTTGAGGAAGTCCCGCCTGTTTTGGTTGACTTCGCCTCTTCGCCGTCGCTTTGCTTGGCAGTGGTCTGAGGCGTCTGGTCCATTAAGTCATAGGGGACTTCGACCCGCTGTTGACATTTGGTGCAAGTTACTTGTTCGCCGACTTGGTCGCTGGAGACGAAGATGCTTTCGCCACATTCCACGTATTTGCCGAGGGACGTATCAAAGTCAGAATAGTTTCGACAACGAATTTCTATCAACATGAGATCGGCTGGGGCACGGTCAGGGGCACTGTCAGGGCAGTGTGAATTGGACATCTTACACGAAATTCAAACGACGTAAATTTTCCGGTGAATCATTTGTGGAATCGAAAAGACGGCCCGCTAACTATGTTTGTTGCAACTCGCAAGTCCTGCGTTGACCTCTCAGCAAAAATGCCACGAGCAGCCAAAGGTGGCCCAACCAAAAAAGACACGCCAATTGGCGTGTCTCGTTGGTGTTCAGGGTTCGCAGTCGCGTTGACCGTTTTCAGAGGCTTCGAAATCAACAACCTATTTAATCGGTTCTTTAACAGTGGTTGCTGGGACGATTTGAACTGAAAATGGGACTTTCGCTTCAGGCTGAGTCGGGTCGTTGGTCATGATCGTGAGTTCTTTCTCGATCTGTCCAGCTTTCGAAGTATCCACCGAATAGCTAAGGATATGAAGTGTCTTTTCCCCTTGGGTCGGCTCAAATTTGATCCGAGGATCGTTAGTGAGCACGTGCTTGATGGCGATGGCTTTGGTCGATCGGAGGATCAATTTTTTCTGAATCGTTTGACCTTCGCTGACAGTCCCCAGCTCAATCGCGGCGACTTCGATCTTCGCGTTCACGTTGCCTTGGACGGTCACCGGCATCCCGTTGGTTTTCGGGTCGTTGGTCGCGATCGTGAGGACCTCTGAAAACGACCCGGCATCTTGAGTGTCAGCAAGGGTGACGACCAGATTGTAGGTCACGCGACCCGTCGCAGTGTTTCGCTCAATCTCAACTGCTTCTGCCGCCACGTTTGAGTTGGTCGATTTGACTTGGG
>JBLINZ010000143.1:0-12688 GCA_047639375.1 Mariniblastus sp.
TTGATCGTTTTGGCAAGCGAACGAGACACATCCGCATCCAATACCGGGTTGTTCTTGCTGACGCCGTCCGCCGATTTCTCGGCTGCAAAGTTTTTCAGCGACAGCTTGGCAATCAAGTAACCGATCACGCCCAGAACAATGGCGACAAAGACCACCATCAAAATGAACATCGGGTCCGTAGGGTCCTTCTCCCACCTCTTCCACAACGGCTTCAAACCCTTGAAGCAAGTCAATCCGGTCATCACGAACATCAGGATAAAGACGAGCTTCGGGGCAGCGCGTCTCGCCGCCGCCACTGGATCGCGCTTATAAAACACCGTTTTGAGCAACAACCCAAATACGAAGTAGGCCACCGTTGCCGAGATCAAAGGCGAAATGATCCACCCCGCACTGATCAAACCAACCTGATTCCACAACACACCATCAACGCCCAACGCCACACATCCGAAACCCACCACAGCGCCCACGATCGAGTGAGTCGTAGAGACCGGCCACGACATGATCGTCGCTATCAGGAGCCACGTTCCAGCCGCCAGCAAGGCCGCGATCATCCCGCAAGCCAAAATGTAGGGCGCGTGCTCCGGCGGATACATGTTTGAAATTTCCATGGGATCAAAAATCCCCTTGCGAACCGTTTTGGACACGTTGGAGCCGACGATGTAGGCTCCCGCGAACTCAAAGATCGCAGCCAGGACGACGGCCCGACGAAGCGTCAACGCGCCCGAACCCACTGAAGTTCCCATCGCGTTGGCAACATCATTGGCACCGATGTTCCAAGCGACATAAAAACCGCAGAGAAGAATCAAACCGATCAGTACTGTTTCAACACCCATAGTGGCGTGGTGACCTTATTGTAAATCTAAATCAATAATTTAAGAGAAAATTGACAATCGCATTTCGGTAAACGATTGTCAGATGGGCGTCCCGAAGCTCGACCCAGAAACACTTTCAAAATCGCAGCAACTACTTCAAGCTCAAGGTCTTCAGGATTCGATCCGCAAGGTTCTCAGACACATTGGCCAATCGACTCAGGACCCGCGTGACCCGCATCCAAAGATGAAATTCCCCAATTGAGAAGTCGGCGTCGTGGGCATAGATCTTTTTCAAAAGATCCATTTGAACTACATCCGCACGGTGCTCCGCAAAGGCCGCGTCTTTGGCAAGTCCCCGAATCCGTTCGGCTTCGGTCCCACCAAAACCAGACTCAATCAGTTCATCCATCTGAGCAATGATTTGTGCGCAAATATGACACGCCTGTACGTTGAGCTCGACGAACTTGTCGAAATCTTCCCGCAGGTCATCCGGAAACGGAAGCCTCCGAAGCGTCAAGACTTTACAAACATCCTCCGCGGTATCCGCTAAGGCATCCTGAAGTGAAAGAATCTCGAGGATTTCACCCCGATCGATCGGCATGAAGAATCGCTTCAGCAACCGCTCGCGGATATCGTCTTTGATCTGGTCCGCCTGATGCTCCAATTGAGAGACCTCGCTTGAAAGCGAATCCAACAACTCGAACTCACCACTCTTGACGGCCTCGAGTGCCTCGGACATCTTGTCAATGCACTTGGTGACTTGTTCCATGTGCTGCTGAATTTGGCTAAACGGTGACCGACCAAAAAGCTTGCCAATCGTACTCATAGACTGTGATCCAAAAATCCCGGATTATTGTGTGCCGTGATCTTAGTATTTAGATTTCTTAACATCCAGTAGCCTTTGAACGCTCAATTTGGCGTGGAGAAAACCAGTCTCATGCGATTCCCCCGTGCCTTACGACAGTTATTGTTCGGATACCTCATTCTGCATCTCCTGACAGCCGGCTTTTTTGTGCTGGTTTTGACCAGAATCGTCCGAAACCAAATGATTCGTGACGCCGAAGCCAAAATGAACGCGATGACGATGATGCTGTCCGAACACATCGATGGATTCGATTCCGGGCTGAATGACCCAACACTTCCCGCCCATTTGGAGCGAATTGGCTCTCAAACCGGAATGCGGTTTACCCTCATCACCGAATTAGGCGTTGTCGTCGCCGACTCGATCACCGGTATTCGTGATATTGGCCCTCACGCCAATCGTGAAGAAATTGTGGCAGCCAAGCAAAACGGGACCGGATTCTCCCAACGCTACAGCAATACCCTCGACAAGCCAATGATGTACAAGGCACGCCAGTTTAAGTCCACCCGCGAATCGAATGCCGTCGGATTTGTCCGAGTCGCTGTGCCTAGCGTTTCGATCAGTACCGCGATTCGTTCGATTCAAGCCTACGTCTGGATTTTCGCAATCGCCCTCAGCACGCTCACCGCGTTCCTCATGACAATCTTCTCCGCGCGAAGCATGGCGCCCTTGAGTCTGTTCGCCAAAGCCGCCCGCCGAGTAGGTGACGGAAAATACGATAGCGTCCCGCCAGTTCATCACCGAAAAGATGAATGGGGAGAACTTGGCGACGCGTTCGGACAAATGCAATCCGAACTAGCCCGCCGTGAAAATCGGCTGACCGAAAACAGCCAGCGACTTGAAGCCGTCCTTTCAAGCATGATCGAAGGCGTACTTGCGATCGAACCTTCTGGCGAAGTCATGTTGGCCAATGGGGCCGCTTGCCAAATGCTTTCGCTCACCCGAGCCGAACTCGTTGGGCGACGGCTGGTCGAAATTGTTCGCATTCCTGAACTCACGCTGGCCGTCGAAAACACGCAGCGCGATCGGACGTTTTCGAAAACTGAATTCAAAACGCTGGCGGATTCTCAACGCACCATCAAGGCTCGCGTCTCGATGCTCGCCGACGAAGAAAAACCAGGCGTGGCCGTTGTCCTCCACGACGTGACGGAGTTGCGCCAACTTGAAACCATGCGGCAAGACTTCGTTGCCAACGTTTCTCACGAACTCAAAACCCCTCTCTCCTCGATCATGGCCTATGCCGAAACCTTGAGACTGGGAGCAATTCACGACGAAACTAAGAACTTGCAGTTTGTCGAGCAAATTGAATTCCAAGCAGAAATGCTGAACCAGCAGATTCAGGACCTGATCCAGCTGGCCCGGGTAGAGTCTGGCGAAAAAACGTTTGCAATCGCCGACGTCCCCCTGAACCCGCTTTGCCAAGCGTGTTTTGAGCGCTTCGATGCAGTCGCCAAAGAACGTAAACTTCAACTCAAACTGAAACTTGCGACGCCCTCCCCCCTCGTTCGCTCGGACGAGCAGGCCATTGAAACGATGATCAAGAACCTCGTCGTCAATGCGATCCATTACACGCCAGCAGGCGGATCTATCTCGATCGAAACTCAGTTTGACGACCCCTTTGCAACGATTACCGTCGCCGACACCGGAATCGGGATCGCCCCCGAACAGCAAGCCCGAATTTTCGAACGGTTTTACCGAGTTGATAAAGCCCGCTCGCGAGACATGGGCGGAACCGGATTAGGACTGGCGATCGTTAAACATCTCTCTCAAGCGTTCGGGGGATCCGTCGATCTGGAAAGCCAATTAGGCAAAGGCAGTAAGTTTCAAATTCGCCTGCCATTGAGTCCCTAGTTTCTGCCAGAGAATCGTGACTCTTGATCGAACTAGCCTATTTTTTTTTCGCTGGAACCTTCTTGCCGTGAACGATCTCTGACAATGGACCTTCAATGATCAATGTTATCGGTGTACTCGCGACTTCCCCTCCCGACTCAGAAATCGCGACCGCTTGCAGCGTCACCGGCCCGCGCCCCAGCAATTTCGCTTTGACCTTAAACGTCGCATCGAGGCCAATTTTTTTAGCGATCGCCCTGCCGTTGTGCATCAATTCAATGGAATCACCAAACGTTGATTGAGACTTGAAGGTGATCTCATCCGTGATCAAGTAGTCAGCATGCTCCGTCTCAAGCGTCGTGAAACTACCAGAATTATCAACCGTGATTGGAAGAATCACATGTCCCGTAGACTCGATGCGATCATTGGCTACTGCCACCAACCGAATCTCATGAAAGCCATCCGCCATACTGGAAGTATCAAATGCAATTTTCTCTTGCATCCCAACTCGATGAACTAACAACCCATCGACGTAAAACTCGATTCTGCCAATCGAGGTGGGAGATTGAGAAGCATCAAGGAGGAGGTCTATTTGGCCTTCAACACGATCACCAGGATTGACCCCAGAAACCGTCAGCTTTGGCTTGTTGGCCCAAGGTTGACAGAGTGCGTCGCCCATCAAGATCGTCTGAAACGGACCGTGTACCGACTGAAAAAACGACTCAGCCATCGAACAACCTCGAGTGTAGTGAACGTGAATCATGGGGTGCGGAAACTTGACTTGGAGTGCGTATGGCTCGGTCACCGTTCCACAAGCTCCTGCCGCACCATGCACGAGGAATTCAGTGCATTTGGTTTGACTGAGAGATGAAAATCGACCTCCGTAACTCGTCAAATTGTCACAAATCGCCCCTGGCATGATCTTGCTCCCAGTCGCTGGCCATTGAAAGCTTGCAATGCCACAAGTCAGTCCAATGATATCTTTTTCCTTACTTGGCATCGCCGTTTTCACCACCTTGGACCGAAACCCCATCTTCTTGAGCGCGTCCATCGCAACCTCAAAATTCGGCTTGCGGGTTTTGGTGCGAACGTCAGTAGTATCGCAAAAGTAAAACTTCCCTTTCGGGTTCGACTCGTCCGCTGCAATAGATATCTTCAAACTATCCAAGGCTTGTTTTTCGGTGATGCCTTCGTTTCTGGTCACCGCTAACATCGAAGAAAGCAGATGACGGTTCCCTTGGCCCGATTCAGCGTTGACCATCCCATTGGGGCCCCAAACGTAGCTGCTTTTGAAACCTTGCGTCGGCGTAAACTCATACGGCTCGTTGGGAATTCGATCCACAATTCCCTTGAACACAGGATCGTCCTTAACTTTCTCAAACGCGATATCCGCGTTAGTCTGCTTTCGGTAACACCAACCCAACTTAATGGACCGAATCAACCAATTCGTGGCTCCCTTTTTATCACCCAATTTGCCATGAAATTTCGATAACCAATAATTGACCGCCAGCTGATTGGGATTTTTCTTTCCCAACTCAATCAGCGCGGCAATCGAGGCTTTCAATTCAGTCTCAGAATCTGAACTAATTAACTTAACGGCTGCCTCAAACTTTTTTTGCTGCTCTCCCACAAAAGGTTGGCGAAGCAAAACCTGGGCTCGATTGCGGTAATAGTTGTTCGACTCAAGCCCAATGAACCCCTCACTCCCGGATAGCACAGACGCCATGTAATAAGTCATCGACGTAAGCGCCGCATTGGGATTGTAAACCCTTCCATCCGGCTCTTTCCCCAACGCTTTCTTCGCTGCATCCTTGTACTTGTTCGCAAAACCTTTGACGTCAATCGAAGTCGGGAAATCCGATGAGTAAACAACGTAGTCGACATTGGTCGTCAGCTTTCGCTTTTGCAAAATTTCAGCAATCGGCTTCAGAATCAGTTTTTCACAATCCTTCGCACTCATGATCTCACTGTTCGGAATCCCGTTCAGATAGACCACGTTGCGGGATGGAATTTTCCGTAAATGAATGTAGTAGTTCGCCAACATTTTGGAGGATGCTGAATCGGCGTTGACCACCAACAAAACGTTCTCGGGACCGCCACCCGCCTGTGCCTCAGACGTAGGAATCAAGAAGACGCCAGCCAGACAAGCCAAGACCATTGACCCCCTCCGCAAAATCGCCGACTTGGATGCAAGAAAACTAACCACCAAATTCACCTGTTTTCGTTTTAAAAGTTACGAGCGATCTCGACGCATTCCACTTTGGATCGCCCTCACCGCAATCGAACAGCAAACACCCCCCAATCCACGGCGACTTGGGAGCCCTATACAACCTTAACACAACTTCAGCCGCACCGTGGCAAAATCACGCATACGCGAATGGAGCCTTAAAAAGCGTGTTTCCAGCGACGCTTCTCACCAGCTCTCTCCCTGGAAACCGCACACTTTCGCCAACCAAAACCCAATTGTGAAGACAACGTTAATTTCCCCTGATGTGAAGATACCTTAACCTACGCTTCATCTTTCGTTGTTAACCTTGGCCTCGATGAGGGCAATTCCTGCCCCACATTTACCCAAGTTCTCAATGACGGAAATCATCAGATGAGTCGAAACGTTTGTGCAGCACTGTTTTGCTCGGTCTTGGTAGTCCTGGCCAGCGGCTGCGACAGTTCAATCAATTCGAACAACGCAGAAGGCGGATCAGCCACTTCCAATACAAGCCTGTTTGGAAGCATTACGATCGAAGGCTCCAGCACCGTTGAACCGATCTCCAACCGGGCCAAAGAAACGTTTAACACTTCTTTTCCGAACGTCAACATTTCGGTCAGTGGACAAGGAACCGGCAACGGATTCAAAGCACTGGCTTCCAAAGAATGCGATCTCTCCGATGCCTCTCGGCCAATCAAGCAGAAGGAACTCACGTCCTGCATCGAAGCCGGCGTAAACTTCTACGAAGTCCCGGTCGCCTACGACGGTCTGACCATCGTGATCAACAACGAAAACAATTTTGTCAAGCAACTGACCATCGAGCAACTCACACAAATCTTCCGCGAAGACACCGCCGCCAAGACGTGGAAGCAAGTCAATGACGCTTGGCCCGATGAAAAAATTTCGATCTACGCTCCTGGAATCGCATCAGGCACGCACGATTATTTCGTCGAAGTGATTGGCAAGAAAGACAAAAAAGGACTTCGTGCCGACGACCAGACCATGCTTTCCGAAGACGATAAAGCACTCGTCACGGGCGTCAAAGGCGACAAGTACGCGATCGGATTTTTTGGATTCTCCTACTACGACGCCAACAAATCTGAACTTCAGGCAGTTCCGATTGTGAATCCTGAAACAGAAGATGCCGTCACCCCGAGCATGCCGACGATTGAAACAGGCGAGTACGCCCCCTTCAGTCGCCCCCTCTTTATCTATGTGAATACAGAATCGTATCAGCGAGCCGAAGTCAAAGAGTTTGTTGACAACTACCTCGAGAACATCGTCGACGTCGTCAAAGACGCCGGCTACGTTCCACTTCCAAACTCAATCTACGAAGCGGTCAAAGAGCGAATCGCCAAAGACATGCCGGGCTCGCATTACCTTGACGCCGATGGCAACAAGCGAGAAGGCTCGTTGACGGAAGTCTTCCAAGCCAGCAACTTGCCTCAGTAGGCCGTGGACAGTTCCAACATCGAACTTGAACAACTCCCTCAATTTCATTCTCAACTGTGTTTTAAGTAAATGAGTGATTCATCGGCCAGCCAGGGAAAACTCCTCGGTCCGGCATTCAATTCGAACTCGCGACTTCAACCTCGCAGCTCTGCCTCAAGCAAACGCTGGCAAGCATTCGTGGTCACGAACCTCGTGTTTTGCTCGCTCGTTTCACTACTCACGACAATCGGCATCATCGTGATGCTGGTCGTTGAGTCGTGGGGATTTTTCGCCGACGAACGCATTGAGATTTGGAAGTTTCTTACAGGCACCCGATGGACCGTCGGCCAGACCCAAGGCGAATTGAGCTACGGGATCTGGCCGCTGCTCTCTGGGACCCTGCGAATTACCGGGATCGCCATGCTGATTGCCTTGCCGATGGGATTGATTTCTGCCGTCTACCTCAGTGAATATGCCTCCCAGCGAACTCGTTCCATCCTCAAACCCACCCTCGAAATCTTGGCCGGCATTCCGACCGTTGTGCTTGGGTTTTTTGCCGTCAAATTCATCACGCCATATTTGCTCGAACCGTTTGGCGATTTTAAAACATTCAACGCTACCTCAGCCGGAATCGCCGTTGGCATTCTCTGCCTGCCTCTGATCACGTCCCTCGCCGAAGACGCCCTGCAAGCCGTCCCCAATCGACTGCGCGAAGGAGCCGACGGCTTAGGATCGACACGACTCGAAGTCACCCTCAAAGTCGTTGTTCCGGCAGCACTCTCCGGAATCATCTCGGCCTTCTTGCTCGCCCTTGCAAGAGCCATCGGCGAGACCATGGTCGTGACCCTCGCCGCAGGGAGCACGCCAACGTTCACGCTCGACCCGAGAATGCCCTCACAAACGATGACCGGATTCATTGTCGAAACGTTTAAGAGCGAATCCGTCGTGCCGGGAACCTTGAGCTACTTCTCGATCTACGCGGTTGCCGCTGTCCTCTTCCTAATTACGTTCGGAATCACTTTGATTGGCCAAGTCATTCGGTTGCGGTATCGCGAGGTTTACGACTAATGAACGAACCCGCTAACCAAAAACGCGAGTACCGAAGCGACTCGCGACGCAAACTATTCAGCAACGCGTTCTCCGTGATCTGCTTGCTGGTCTCCAGTCTCGCGATCGTCATTCTCGCGACCTTGCTGATCTCGGTGTTTGTCACCGGTGGCAGTTGGTTGAACTGGGAATTCCTCACCGCCAGCCATCGCGAAAACAACCCCGAGGGCTCCGGAATCGGACAAGCCATCATCGGCTCACTCGTCATCTGCAGCATCTGCGGCATCGTGGCTCTTCCGATCGGCATCGGCACTGCAATCTTCTTGGAAGAGTTCCAGCCCCGAAACCGAATCCTCAGAATGTTTCATGGCCTCGTCCAACTCAACATCAACAACCTCGCCGGCGTGCCCTCGATCGTCTACGGAATCCTGGGACTCACCGCATTCGTCTACATGTTTGGAGCCTTCCACTCGATTCGCGTTAACGGCCAACCCGACTACGAAATCGGTGCCACTTATTACTATCAAACTAAAACACTCAGCGGCGAATATGTCAAATTCCCAGCCGTTGCCAATCTCCAGCCAGCCTTTGAAATTCAAAACTCGGTTTCCGGGACGGACGAATCAGGGCGATCTTTTCGCGTCAACCTCGTTTCGAGCACGCAAGACAAATCTGAGTACGAAAACAAAACCGATTCGACAGTCTTTCACGGAACCATCGCCAACCTAATCGAACAGGATGGAAACTCGCTCTACCAAGCCAACACCGTCGATGGTGCGACGTTCACGTTTTCCGCCAAGCCAACTTACAGCCAATTCGCAAAGATCCTTGGCCCAATCGAAGTCGTCGGGGCAGCCGGCAAAACTTTTACGCTCAACGTGCTCTCGAAATCCGATCCGATTCCAACCGACGATTTGATCAAGTCACAAAGCGTGTTCGCTGATTCAGCCGACCCCAAAAAGCGGTCTTCCGCCTCGATTTTCCGAGAAAACTCATTCTTCCACATGCATTTGCCTTTTAGCAAAAGCGTGCTGTCGGCGGGATTAACACTGGCCCTGGTGATTCTTCCAATCGTGATCATCGCGTCCCAAGAAGCCATTCGTGGCGTCCCCCAAACGCTCCGCGAAGCCGCCTTTGGGATGGGCGCGACGCGGTGGCAAGTCGTCCGCGGCGCCGTGTTGCCTTCCGCGATTCCAGGGATCATGACCGGGGCCATCCTCGCGATGAGCCGTGCGGTGGGCGAAGCGGCGCCCCTGCTGGCGGTGATGGGTGGCGTACTCGGAACGACCAACCAACTCTCCAGCCTGATGGATAAAACTCCCGTCCTTCCAGTTACGATTTTTAAATGGGCTGGTGACGAGAACCAAGGCTTCGAACACTTATCAGCCGCAGCAATCATCATCTTGCTCCTGATCCTCCTGATGATGAACTCGATCGCGATCATGATTCGCTATCGCTATGAAAAGAAACTCGGCACTTAACATTCAACATTTCACTGCGGGGTTGAGCCATGTCCATTGACACACCAACGAGTCCTCCAAATATGAATCATCAAAACATATCGGTTCCGAGCATGAACGAAACTGCTGAGGCTGGCGGAACAGCAACCCTCGCACCGCCTGCGACCCGAACCGCCATCGAGATCAAGTCGTTCAACGCGTTTTACGGCGACTTCCACGCCCTGCACGATCTGAATTTGAGCATTCCAGAAAAACAAGTCACGTCGTTCATCGGCCCCAGTGGCTGTGGTAAGAGCACCCTGCTTAAGTGGTGCAATCGGATGAACGACATCGTCCCGATCGCCCGAGCCACTGGAATTTTGAACGTAGGTAAAACTAACGTGCTCGACCGCAGTACCGATGTGGTTGACCTTCGACGCCAAGTCGGAATGGTATTCCAGAAAGCCAATCCGTTTCCGAAATCTATTTTTGACAACGTCGCATACGGAGCTCGGTTGCATTACCGAACATCGCGCTCTGAACTTTATGATCTCGTCGAATGGTCGCTGAAGAAGGCCGCACTCTGGGACGAAGTCAAAGATCGTCTCAAGAGCTCCGCGTTAGGACTTTCAGGCGGTCAACAACAACGACTATGCATCGCCCGAGCCATCGCCACAGGACCAGAGATTCTCCTGATGGACGAACCCTGCTCCGCACTGGACCCAGCATCGACGTCGCGAATCGAAGATTTAATCTTCGAACTCCGGGAGCAATTCACAATCGTGATCGTCACCCACAACATGCAGCAGGCCGCCCGCTGCAGCGACCGTACAGCATTTTTCTACGAAGGTAAAATCGTGGAAGAAGGCGCGACAGAAGAGGTGTTCACCCGCCCCAAAGAGAAACAAACAGAGGACTACGTCACCGGAAAATTCGGATGATTTGGTCTGGCGATTACCGTGCTCGCAGCAGGCCCGCCTGAGCACAAACGATCGACTCGCCCAGTGGCTTGTTGATTTAATGAGCCGAAGTCGAAAATGGTAGCCCGACGCGTAAGTTTTGAAGTTGCGCTAATACAAACCCGACGCGCAAGCGAGTGAGTTTTTGCGGGAAATCTGATCCGCTCGTTGCGTATCGAGCTTGCTTTGGTGACGATCGTGAAATGACCGAAGGCCCATGATCGCCAAGGGAAATCAAATTTGAACCCATCTAGCGCAACTCCAAAACGCGTAAGCGAGGACGCATTACGATCGCAGGCGGGCCACTAACGAGGCCTCTGCCTCGCTGACACATTCGGGCTATGATTGCCCCACTTAACCGGTCATTGAATCAACAAGCTCTAAAATATCTCAACCCAACTCCCACCAGCTCAACACCTGACTTAGCAGGTCAAAAATCATGTCCAAGCATTTACAAAAAGACGTCGACCAACTTCATCACCGACTCATGGCCTTGTTCGGAATCGTTGAGCAAATGATCGACAAAGCAGTTCGTGCACTGTGCGAACAGCGAGTCGAACTTGCCCATGAAGTGATTGAAACTGACAATCGTGTCAATCAAACGGAAGTCGAAATTGAAGAGGAGTGCTTGAAGATCCTGGCCCTTCACCAGCCCGTCGCAGCCGACCTCCGCCGCGTCGCGACGGTCTTGAAAATCAATTCCGACCTCGAGCGAATCGCAGACCTGGCTTGCAATATCGCGGAACGTGCGGGCTGTATGCACGAGCATCCGTTTTTCCCGATCCCAGAACAGCTTCCGCTGATGGTTCAAGAATCGACAACGATGGTTCGGCTGGCCCTCGACGCGTTTGTGGATTCGGATCCGAATCTTGCCAAGCGGGTCATCCAACTGGACGCGGCCGTCGATGCCCATAACCTGGCAGTGATCGAGGAGCTTCAAAACCTGATGGTCCAGGACTCAAGCCTTGTGGTCCCTGCTCTACATTGCTTTTCTGCTTCTCGGCACGTGGAACGAATCGCTGACCACGCCGAGAATATCGCAGAAGACGTCATTTACCTCGTTGATGGTGATATCATTCGCCATCGACACGGAATGTTTTTTTCCCAACGCGACCCCTCCGTTTCCAAAAAACAGTCTTAGTGTAAAACTAATTGAGACACACCGGCCAACTCAGATTCAGGGCTGTCGGCTCTGCCTCGCAATTTCAAATCTTGTGATCTTCCCTATCAACCTGCAGAGCTTTTCATGCCAAAAAATAAAATCCTGATTGTCGAGGATGATCGCTCGCTCGCGGGAGTCCTCGAATACAATTTCTCCAACGCGGGCTACGACGTTTTTTGCGCCTACGATGGCATGGACGCGGTCAACCAAGCCCGTTCAAAGTCGCCTGACATGATCGTGCTAGACTTGATGATTCCAGTGATCGATGGCATCGAAGTCTGCCGCAAGCTGAGGCTGGAACCGGCCACACGAGACACACCGATCTTGATGCTGACGGCAAAATCAGAAGAAGCCGACCAGCTGATTGGCTTTTCCGTGGGGGCCGATGACTATGTTGTCAAACCATTTAGCGTCCGAGTGTTGCAGGAGCGTGTTAAGTCTTTACTGCGTCGGCAAGAACGCGAGAATGGCCCGGGCTCGGACATCGTGGTCAGTGGCCCGATCAAAATCGACCGGATTAAACATCGGGCGATAGTCAACGGCGCGATGATCGACTTGACGCCTTCTGAGTTTCGCCTGCTTGATACGTTGATTCGCAATCCCGGCCGTGCGTTCGATCGATCGGAACTCATCGATTCAGCCTTGGGGGCCGACACGCTGGTTTTAGAGCGAACGATCGACGTACACATTCGATCGTTGAGAAAGAAGCTTGGTGAGACCGCCGACGTGATTGAAACGGTCCGGGGCATCGGCTACCGCTTCCGCGAGCCCAATAGTTCCAATGGCGCTGTGGACGCTTGATCTGTTTGTGCGTGCTTTGGCACGAACTACGCTAGCGTCGCGATACCGGAGCTTCACCCGTAAGCCCGCTGATTCGGCTCCAGCGAGTTGATTTCTGAGTGAGAGGGGCTTCCAGCCGGAAATTTTCGCCGATTGACTG
>JBLINZ010000144.1:0-12667 GCA_047639375.1 Mariniblastus sp.
GCCGTAGCTGATCCATGAACCGATTCCGGGAAACCCGGGCCGTTGAAACCCAGTTGCTTGGAGGTAAGTCGCCTGCGAATGCACGCCTGTTTTTCCTACCATGTTGTGCACAAATGCGATGTCGTCGACGCAGGCACCGAGCGGGGCAACGACTTCGCTGAGCATTTTTCCGGATTGACCAAACGCCGAGAATTTGAAAGGCGATTTCATCCAGGGGCCAAGGCCATTTTGAAACGCCTCGACGTGTTCACCAAAATCAGACTGTTCGCCGTGCTTCTTTTCCAGCAACGGTTTGTAGTCCCACAGATCAAGGTGACTGGCCGCGCCTGCCATGAATAATTGGATCACCCGTTTGGCTTTTGGGGGATGATGTAAGACGCGCACCGCGCCGTTGGAGCTGTCGAGTGGGCTGGTGCCATCTGGAAGCAGCCCATCCATTTGGAGCATCGAAGCCAGCGCAAGCGATCCAAACCCAGAGCCGGATTGTTTCAAGAATTCACGTCGACTGTTCATGTTCTTGTCCCGCAAGCCTGTTCAATAAAAAGTTCATCAGCTGCTAACGCTCAATCGACGAAAACAAACTCACTGAGATTCAACAGGAATCGACACATGTTTGCCAATCCATGCTCGCGTGCATAAGCTTCTAGTTCTTGCTGCTCGAATTCCATGGGCAGTCGTTGCACCACCAGCGTAACGGCATGTTCGACCTGAGCTGCCAGGTCGTTGTTTTCCCGTTCGAGTCGGCTGGCGAACTCTTCCGCCATCGTCAGGTTAAATCGGTTGTTCAGTAAAGACAGTGCCTGAATTGACGTCAAGGTTTCGTTGCGCTTGGCGGTGCTTTGCGATGAGTCGGCACAATCAAGTGTCGTCATCCAGGGGTTAGGTTGCGAGCGGGCGATGAATCGGTAAATGCTTCGTCGATGCGAAGCCTGATCGGTCGGATCGAATTTATGGTATTCGAAATGCGGCGAGTGCTCGGTTTTTTCTAACTCAAATAGGTAGTAGCCTGGGCCGCCCATGGTTAGGTTCATGGCACCGCTGACCGTCAAAATCGAATCGCGAATCTCTTCAGCGGACAAGCGGCGGCGATTGGCGCGCCACAAAAACTGATTGCTGCCGTCGAGCTTGGCATTGGCCGCGTGCGATGCTGATGATTGCTGGTAAGTGTTACTCAGGACAATCTGTCGATGCAGGGACTTGAAGGATTGTCCACTGTCTCGAAACTCAACAGCCAGCCAATCGAGTAGTTCAGGGTGCGTTGGCTTGGCTCCCATGACACCAAAATCATTGGGCGTGGCCACGATGCCTTCGCCAAAGTGGTATTGCCAAATACGATTGACAATCGATCGCCAGGCTAACGGATGTTCGCGGTTCGTCAGCCATTTTGCCAGCTCGGCTCGACGTTGAGATTCGTTCAACGTGGAATCAAATTGCCACTCTGAATCAGCTGCCAGCGGAATCACCCCTGGTCCAATCGGTGGGCCGGGATGCTGAACATCACCACGATGCAGTACAAACACATCACGAGGTTTGCCTTGGGTTGGTTTGAAATTGCCTTCTGGCGAAAAGTCTGTGGTAGCGGCATAGACAGATTGAGGCTTGGGTAGCTCGATTATTTGCTTGTTGAGCACCAGCACTTGCTGAAGGAGTTCTCGTTGTTGTTTCTGTTGGTCAGACGGCGTGGCGTTTGTGATCAAGGCTTCGAGTCGGGCCGTTTCAGATTTGATCTGCTGTTCGATCGGGGCTGTCGTCATGGCGGGCCACAGGCCATCGACCAGGTTTTTCTTTTGCCACCTGACCGGTGCCTCGACCGAATCTAGGGATCGAACCGTGCCACCCAACGCAACGTTCTTTCCGTCTGCGATGACTTCTAATTCGGCAAGTGCAAAGATGTAGTCATTTTTCCGTTCGGCAAGTTTCGTTGCTGTCACGCGTACCTTGAGAATAGGTCGGTCGCTGGCGGTCTGAATGACGATCGGCTCGAGTCGTGGATTCGCGACGTCTTGATGCTGGATGGGTGTGATTGTTTTCCATTGGCCCGATTCATCGGCAACGGCAATTTTGTAGCGCAACGGGAATCCGAATCCGGCCCCGATTCCGTTGAAGTCATCACGGCAGGGGTGCAGAATGATTTGGGTGGGCGTGCACTTGGAAGCCAATTCGATTTCGACCCATTTTTGATCGGCGGATTGGGAAGGCGACGGTTGCGACGTGATGGCGCTGTGATAGCCGAATTCAACCGGATACTGTGGTGTTGCGTCTTGTTTGAGTTTAGCCAGCAACGTTCGTTGTTTCGCGAGTTCTGGGCCACCCGCCGACTCGATGTCATTTTTGATCTGTTGTTGCAAGGCGATTTTCTGAGCCAAGCGTGTGGTCAACTTTCGTCGTTTTTCAGCGACGAGTGGGTCCGAATCAAAAGTGCGTTCTGCTCGATCGACAGCGGCGAATATTGATTGGAGGGAGTAGTAGTGCTCTTGGGTAATGGGATCAAACTTGTGGTTGTGGCAACGAGCGCATTGAACCGTCAAACTGCAAAACGTATTGAGCGCTCCAGAGACCATGTCGTCTCGGTCGAGATTGCGAGCGACTTTGCCGTCCGTTTTTGTTTCTGGGACTTCCACATGCCCAATGAAATCCCAAGGCCCCGCTGCGATGAATCCCAGTCCTAAGATGCCGTCGGCTGAATTGGGGAATAGTACGTCGCCGGCGATTTGCTCTTGGACGAACTGCGAGTAGGGTTTGTCATCGTTGAAAGAGCGAATCACGTAGTCGCGATAGGGCCACGCGTTGGGCCGAAGTTTATCTTTGTCGTAGCCACAAGTGTCGGCGTATTTGGCGACGTCAAGCCAGTGTCGAGCCCATCGCTCGCCATATCGTTTCGATGCAAGTAAGCGGTCGACTTGTTTTTCGTAAGCCAACGGATCTTGGTCCGCTACGAACGCGGCGACTTCTTTGAGGGACGGAGGAAGGCCGGTCAAATCAAAAGTCAGTCGTCGCAGCAAGGTGCGTCGGTCGGCGGGTTGTGAGTAGGCTAGTCTTTGTTCGGTAAGTTTCTTGAAGATGAATTGGTCGATTGGGGATTTGGCCCACGGGTCAATTGCAGTGGGGACCTTGGGGCGAATCAAGGGCTGGTAAGACCAGCCTTGGAAATCATTGACGCGTGGGAGCTGCAGTTCAAAATCGGTGGGCCAAACGGCTCCTTGATCGATCCATTTTTGGATCGCGGCGACGTCTTCGCTTGTGAGGGGCTCGGCGTCCCGCGGCATGGTCGCTTGACCGTCGATGGGTTTGATCAACTCGATCAAATGACTGCCACCGGCGTCGCTTGGCTCAACATAGCCCGCATCGAAAAACGAGGTTGAGTTTTGCAGCGAGAAGTCGCCGGCTGGATCGGTGGTTCCGTGGCAACTCAGACAGTGAAGTTGAAAAATTGGGGCGATCGTTGTGACGAAAAAATCATCTGTTTGTGGTGGAGCGGCGCCGCAAGTATTCAGGGAGAGCAAGCTTGGCATCACCAGCCAGGCGAAGATCGCAAAAATTGGGTTTGGGCGGCGCACAATTGGGATCTCGATGGAAACCGTTGAAATTTACTTGCTCTAAGATAAGGGACTTGGCTAGCTGAGGGGAGTTTTTTGATGGATTGGTGGGGAGATTTACAGAAGCGATTGGGTTTTAAACGGGTGTGGCTTGGTAGCATCGGCCCGAGCCTGCTGAACATCAATGGGGACCTAGCGTTCGACCGAGTCGGTGGATGCGGGGCAATGGGTCTCAAGTGTGCTGGTTACGTCGCAAGTTTGCTCGGGCCAATGGGTCCAATCAACGATCGTGATCCTTGAAAAGGCTTTAGTCATTTGGATCGACGATGTTTTTCCAGTCGGGGTGCGTCGGGCGATTTTTGGCATTGGGGCCGCCTTTCATTGGCGGAGCAGGGGGGGCTGTTTTTAAAGCTGCCGCGAGACGCTTCCTGGCCTGCTCGCCTTGTTCGCCAGCGGTCCCTTCCTGAAGGTCGGTGGCTTCACTCAAATCGTTGGGCACGTGAAAGAAGCGACCGTCATGATAGAGTTTGAACTGCTGGTCGCGTGCGTACTGGGTTCCTGCAAACTTGCCCCAGTAGGGTTGGTAGTGAAGGAATCCCCAGTCTCTTGGGTTTCCTGGTTGGCCTGTGAGTTGTGGAAGAAAACTTCGACCGTCGATCGGATCGTTTTGGCCCAGCGTGACTCCAGCGGCTTCCGCCAGCGTTGGGTAGAAATCGGTGAAATCAATCAAGTCGTCGGTTACTGTTCCTTGAGGAGAATGCCCTTTCCAATATGCGACCAACGGTACGTGGGTGCCCATGTTGGTCGGTGAGGCCTTCCCGCCTTTGATTTGTTGATCGTTCCAAGTCGACGTGATCCGGACGTTGGTGCCATTGTCTGCGGTGATCAGGAAAATCGTGTTTTCAAGTTGTCCAACCGACTCGACTTTGTCGACGATTTTTCCAATCAGTTTGTCCGTATAATTGATCATCGAGACGAAGTTTTTTTTCTTGGCTGCCTTGTCTTTCGGCGCCTTGTTGGCGGCTTGGGTGCGGGGAGCCGATCCGATGGTGTCAGGAGTTGGCACGAACGGGTCGTGAACCAATACCGTTGGATAGTAAACGAAGAACGGTTCATTGCGATTCCGATCGATGAAGTCACAAAGAAAATCCGACATGATGTCAGGTCCATACTTACCTGCATTGTCTTTGATCGAAAGAAATTTCCCGTTTTGCTCCAGCGGTGGGCTCCAGAATCTTTCGCCACCGTCTTTGGCTCCCTTGCCCCTGGTCAATTGCCACAAGCAATATTCGTCGAATCCGGCTTGATGGGGTCGCGTGTTGTCCAGGCATCCCTGGGCTTTGTGGTACAGTCCGTTGAGTTGCCACTTGCCCGCGATTGCGGTCTTGTAGCCCGCGGCTTGCATCATTTGGCCGAACGTTTTGTCTTGTGGATTGAGGTATCCGAAATGGGTGTAGTTTCGAAACGTGTATTGCCCTGTCATGAGTTTGACACGTGACGGCGTGCAGATTGGAGTCGAGTAGCAATGATCAAACCGCATCCCTTGGGAGGCCAATGAATCCAAGTTCGGTGTCTGGTAGTCGACCGCTCCGTATGGGCCGAAGCACTCCCAGCTCGCATCGTCGATCATGATCAAGACGACGTTCGGCGGCCGCTTCGTTTGTCCGTGTGCGGTAGAAATGACCGTGAAGCTGAGGAAGAGAACTAGAGTTGAAACTAAGAGATTCTTCATGGTGGCATAAGTCCTGACGTGTCGGAGCCGTGGAAGCAGGTGGCTTGATTCAATTCTGCACCATTGGGAAACGGTCGGCAAGCGAGTTGTTGAAATGATGTTGTAGCCCGACGCGTAAGTTTTGAAGTTGCGCTAATACAAACCCGACGCGTAAGCGAGTGAGTTTTTGTGGGAAATCTGATCCGCTCGTTACGTGTCGAGCTTGTATTGGTGACGATCGTGAAATGACCGAAGGCCCATGATCGCCAAGGGAAATCAAATTTGAACCCCTATAACGCAACTCCAAAGCGCGTATGCGAGGACGCATTACGAGCGAAGGCTGGCGACTAACGAGGGCTCTGCCTCGCTTACGCATTCGGGCTATGGTTGCGCCCACTCAACCGGGCATTAAATCAACAAGCCCGTCAGGTCAGGGCTTGTTGATTTGATCAACGCCGGCAAGCCATTTTGGGTCATTTGGCGAGCTTTCGTGAGCCGTAACTCGCAAGAGAGCGTCCCGTCGTTTAGATCCTCGTAAAATCTTGGTCTGAATTTCAGGATTTCTTTTAGTTGACCAGCGCAAGGTTCAGCATCAAACTCCATGATTTATGTTGTTTCTCAGAAAACTGAGCGGCAATGGCGCTAGCCGCCGGAATGGCCGATCAAAAACCGACGGCTAGCGCCTTGTCGCTCACAAGCCTGTCGCTGTCCACTGTCCAGTTGGATAGGTGACTTTGCCAAAAGTCACCAAGCGGAAGCGAGGTGGAGCTGATTCCCGCATTCAACTCGCTGACGCGTCGGGCTACCAAAAAAGTTTCAGCCAGGTTGGGTTACCATGTGTGAATTCCTTTGACGCGGTGGTTGCTGAGCCAGAGAATGACGGCAAGACAATGCGGTATTCTGTCCTTGATTCCTTGATTGGAGCGATTATGTCTATTCCTTCTCGACGTCGGTTTTTGCAGAATGTTGGCAGTGGAATGTTGGTTGCTGGACTCGGCAGCAACCTTGCTGTTGAGCTGGGAGCGGCTTCTGAAACCTGCTTGATTCCACCCAGCGTTGGCAACGACTATGGCGGCCTCAGTCGTTGGGTCGGGCTAATGCAGGAGCTCAAGCCGGATCCGCTTCAAGTCAAAATGGTCACTGAGCTGGGCAAAGGTGCGGTGACTCTGAAAAACTTGGTCGCGGCAGCAGCCCTTGCCAACGCGGAAACGTTTGGCGGTCAAGACTACGTTGGCTATCACGCCGAGATGGCTTTGCTGCCCGCTCTGGAGATTTCGGATGAGTTGTCTGGTCCGCAAAAGCCGTTGCCGGTATTGAAAGTGTTGTATCGCAACTCCAGTCGCATTCAGCAGTACGGCCCGCAAAAGAAAATGCTCAAGCCATTGGGTGAACAAAAGACACAAACCGTATCCGTTGATCGGTTTGGGCCCGAGTTGCGGCAACTGGTGCGCCAAGCGGACATGGATCAAGCCGAACAATTGTTTGCGACCTTGCATCAAAACGATTCATCCTTGGCGTTCGATACGTTGCTTTACACAATCGCTGACGAGGTCGATGTTCACCGGTTCGTGTTGGCGTATCGGGGACTGAGTCTGATCGACGTGGCCGGGGCAGAGCATTCGCATACGTTGCTTCGACAGTGCGTGCGACATTGTGTTGATTTTGAGCAGCGCCGGAAAGCGAAGGGGCGCAAAGCGTCACCAATTCGCGGCCAGATTCCCAAGTTGCTTGATCAATACAAGTTAGTTGGTAAACCGTTAGGGAATCGAGAGCCCGACGATCAGTGGCTGGAGAAGTTTTCCAATACGCTTTATAACTCGACGAAGTTTGATGCGAGCCAAGCGGTCGCCGAGGCAATGGCGGACGGGGTCGCACCGAAATCAATTTGCCAATCGATCGCGATGGCCTGCAATCAGTTGACGCTTCGTCAGTCGGGGAATCCATTGCGAACGCACGGTGCTTCGGCGGGTGTGCACGGTAGCGATGCGGCGAACGCTTGGCGACATATGGTCTCCAACTCGAATGACCTCAATCAAAAAGTCGGTTTGCTCGTGTCGGCTTGGCATACCGGTCGCTACGACCAATGGAACACGGACGCGTATCCGCTGGAGAATCACTTCGAGCAGATCAAAACGGAGAAGGCAGACCAGTTGCTGGGTATTTGCGAAGAGGCGATTCGTGGGAATGATCAAGGAAACGCGTCGGCGTCGATCCATCGATATCTTGAACAGGGCCACGACACCGAGCCTGTCTTCGAGTTGATGCGAAAGTATGCGATCAGCGAAGACGGCCGATTGCATAGCGAGAAATTCTATCGAACCGTGCGGGAGGAATACCTTTTCGCCCGTCCGGCGTTCCGGTCACGGCAGCTGGTCGCTTTGGCGCGCGTGACGGCGAGCGCCTACGCCTATGATGTGCAGGACAATCATGGCCATCGGGCTCCAGGTTATGAAGACGCTTGTAAATTGCTAAACGTTAAAGTCTGATCGAGTGGAGTTTGGGTTGCCATTCTTGCCTTTGGCTGGGAGCGTTTGGAAACGTCATTACGTGGTCGGGTTTCCCAAGAGCGGCCAACGCCATCGTATTCACCGCGTCAAATTTTGACTGGTTATCATAGCGCTGCGAAGCACGACGCGTCTAACTAACGGGTTGAATTGGCATGTCAGTCAGGTTGAAGGTAATCGCAGTCAAATAGCGAAAACTAGAGGCGTGATGTGCCAGCACAGCTGAAATCCGTTCTTTGCTAAGCTCTGGTCGTTACGATGGTCGACAAACTTCAATCTAGCAGAGCTTTTTTGACTATGAACAGTAAGCTGTTCAAATTAACCTCACTCATCACAGCGAAGTCAATTGTGCAAACTCAAATGGCGTTCAGACGTTCGATCGTTTTGCTCACACTAATGCTTTTGTCAGTGTTTGCGGCGTCTTTGCAGCCTTTGTTCGCTCAGGATTCGACCGAGTTCAATCGCGACATTCGCCCGATTCTTTCGGATCGCTGTTTCCAATGTCATGGTCCGGATGAAAAGAAGCGTGAAGCCGACTTGCGTTTGGACTTGGAATCAGAAGCCAAAAAAGATTTAGGCGGCTACTTTGCGATCGTGCCAGGCAGCCTGGGCGAAAGCGAAATTATCGACCGAATTACATCTGACGATCCAGACGTCGTGATGCCGCCACCTGATTCGGGCAAATCGCTCACCGAGCACGACAAAGAACTGTTGAAGCGTTGGATCAAAGAAGACGCTCCATTTGAAAAGCACTGGTCGTTTCAAGGGATAGCCCGTCCAAATCCTCCTGCCGTAGAAAAGGCCGATTGGATACGAAGTGAAATTGATCGTTTTGTGCTCGCGAAACTTGAATCGAAAAACCTCAAGCCTGCTCCGCCTGCTGATGCCAATACGTTGATTCGTCGACTGTCGCTCGATTTGACTGGCTTGCCGCCGACACCAGCTCAGGTCAAAGAATTTCTGAATGACGAATCATCTGGTGCTTACGAAAAACTTGTCGACCGCTTGCTCAACTCAAAACACTACGGCGAACGCATTGGGCGGCACTGGTTGGACTTGGCGCGCTACGCTGACTCGAACGGGTACGCCAACGATGGTTTGAGGTCAATTTGGCCCTATCGCGATTGGGTCATTCGTTCACTCAATCAAGACATGCCCTTTGATCAGTTCACAACGGAACAGCTTGCCGGCGACCTCTTGGCTGATCCGACTGAATCACAGATGGTCGCAACCGGATTCCATCGCAACACGCCGCTTCAGACCGAAGGCGGTTCCGACCCGGAGCAGTATCGCGTCGAGCGGACAAAGAATCGCACCGACACCACAGGAGCCGTTTGGCTTGGATTAACGGTCGGCTGCGCACAGTGTCATACCCACAAATTCGATCCGATCACCCACCAAGAGTACTACCAGCTTTACGCATTTTTCAATAGCGTCGACGAACCAAATTTCGTTTTGAAGAACCCGGATGTTCCTCAAAGCAAAATTGATGCCTTGAAAAAAACGATCGCTGGCATAAAAGAGAAATTGAAAGCAGGGAAAAAAGTGGCCTCCGAAGCTCGCGCGTTTCAGGAAGCCAAGTGGAAAATCATCGATTTTGAAGAATTTGTGAGCAAGGGTGGGGCGACACTTACCAAGCTTGAGGATATGTCAATTCTGGCTAGTCAAAACAACCCTTCGCAAGACGTGTACACTTTTTCGGCCAAGATCTCCGAGCCTGTTCGAGCGATCCGAATCGAGACCTTGACGCATCCATCGCTTCCGAAAACGGGACCCGGGCGAGCAGGAAACGGCAATTTCGTGCTCGCTGAACTGGAAGTGCAAAGCCAGAACAGATTGGCCAGCCTAGTGGCCGCTGCTGCCGATCACTCCCAAGCAGGGCACGCTCCAGCGCTTGCGTTTGATGGCGACCTAGGATCTGGATGGGCGATCAACGTTTCAAAAGGAAACATGAACGTCAACCGCACGGCAATTTTTGCTTTGTCGAAACCGGTTACTAATGACTTGCAGATCAAGATTTCGACTTACAACCAAGGCAATGGTTACAATATCGGCCGTTTGCGAATTTCGACAAGCGAATCTGTTCCCGAAGTTGTCGATTCTGAAGTCGGTCGCTGGGAAACCGAATTGGCCAAAGTACGTGGCGAACTTTCTCGTCTCGAAAAATCGCAGCATGCAACGCTTGTGATTCGTCAACGCCAGGAACCTCGTCACTCGTTCATTCAACTACGGGGTGACTTTCTTGACCCTGGAGCAACGGTTCAGCCGGCGACTTTTTCTGTGCTTCATCCGCTAGAGCAACCATCGAATTTTTCCCCAACTCGGTTGGATCTGGCGAACTGGTTGACTTCGTCAGACAATCCACTGACCGCGCGAGTTCAAGCCAATCGAATGTGGCAACACCTGTTTGGGATTGGCTTGGTTAAGACTGAAAACGATTTCGGTTACCAAGGCTCGCTTCCAACTCATCCAAAATTACTTGACTACCTCGCCGGTGACTTAATGGATAACGGCTGGCGATTAAAACGGCTGTATAAGAAAATTGCGATGTCGGCGACGTATCGGCAGTCGTCTAATTTTCGCAAAGAGATGTACGAGGTGGACCCAGCGAATGAATCACTGAGTAAGCAGAATCGTTACCGAGTCGAAGGCGAAATTGTGCGAGACATGGGGCTGGCGGCCAGCGGTTTGTTGAGCCCAAAAATGGGTGGCCCGTCTGTATTTCCACCGATCCCTCCTAACGTGATCGGAACAAGTTCTGCTAAGCATCGATGGCCGACTAGCAGAGGCGAAGACCGTTATCGTCGAGGCGTTTACACGGCTATTTATCGCGCAAACGTCTATCCAATGCTATTGGCGTTTGACGGGCCCGACCGAGACAATGCTTGTACGCGACGCGGACGATCCAATACACCGCTCCAGGCTTTGACGATGGCAAACGATGCGACCTTTATTGAAATGAGTCAAGCATTTGGTCGTCAGACGATGGAGCAGGCCGAAACGCAAAAGGGACGAATCGAGTTCGCGTTCCAATCCGCTTTTGCTCGCCTTCCAACCGGTCAGGAAATGAATCGAATTGCAGAATTCCAACAATCACGCTTAAAGTTTTATGAATCCAACCCAGAAGAGACCAAAGCGATCGCCGCTGACGACTCTGCCGAACTGGCTTCCTGGATCAACGTTACACGTGTCATCATGAATCTGGACGAGTTCATCACTCGCGAATGAAAATGCAAAACGAAGAAATTATTCAAAAGCTCGAAGCAGACCTTTTGCAAGAAACCACGCGTCGACACTTTTTCGGAAAGTGTTCTGCCGGTATTGGTTCGATCGCGTTGGCAAGTCTGCTCAACGATGGAAAGATTTTCGCCGCCGATAAATCCAATCCACTGGCGGCAAAAGACCCGCATTTTGCGCCCAAAGCCAAACGGATCATCTATCTGTTCATGGCGGGCGGCCCGAGTCAGCTGGAACTTTTTGACCACAAACCCAAGCTCAAAGAATTCGATGGCAAAGAGCCCACCGCGGAAATGCTCAAAGGTAAACGTTTTGCTTTCTTGAAAGGGAATGAGAAACTTCTCGGCCCAACCCGTTCGTTTGGCACCTACGGTCAAAGTGGTATGACGGTTTCGGACTTGCTTCCCGAGCATCGTAAAATCGTGGATGAGTTGTGTTTTATCCGCACGATGCAAACCGATGTCTTCAATCACGGTCCTGCCAAGATTTTCATGAACACAGGATCAGGGCAAACCGGTCGCCCGAGTATGGGGTCTTGGTTGAGCTATGGAATTGGCTCCGAATCGGACAGTCTTCCAGGATTTGTTGTATTGCAAAGTGGACCGCGCGGACCTCGAAACGGATCGCAGCTTTGGTCAAGCGGATTTCTACCTTCGACTTATCAGGGCGTGCCATTTCGTAAAGGCGCAACGCCGATATTGAATCTTCAGACGCCCCAAGGGGTCGGAGGACCGGAAGGTCAACGTGAGTTCGTCGATGCCGTTTCGGACTTGAACGGCCTTCGTCTGCAGTCCGTTGGTGACCCGGAAATTAAAACTAGGATCGCAGCGTATGAGATGGCCTATCGGATGCAGTCGAGTGCACCCGAGTTGATGGATGTCTCCAGCGAAACTCAGGAGACTTTGGATCTGTATGGTGTCGAGCCGGGCAAGCCGTCCTACGCTGCTAACTGCTTGTTAGCGCGACGGCTGATCGAACGCGATGTGCGATTTGTTCAGCTTTATCACACTAACTGGGACCACCATGGTGGCGGAGGCGAAAACATTCTGACTGACTTGCCCAAACGTGCAGAAGAAATCGACCGTGGTACGACGGCTTTGATTTTGGATCTGAAGCGTCGCGGTTTGCTCGAGGATACGCTTGTGATTTGGGGCGGAGAATTTGGACGCACTCCGATGGGCGAAGTCCGTCAGACTGTCGGTCGCGACCACCACATCGAAGCGTTTACCATCTGGATGGCCGGCGCAGGGGTCAAAGCTGGCATGCAATATGGGCAGACTGACGAGCTGGGTTTCGCACCAACGGAAAACGCTGTGCACGTTCATGACTTACACGCTACGATCTTGCATTTGATGGGCATCAACCATGAACGTTTGACCTATCGATTCATGGGCCGCGATTTCCGCTTGACCGATGTGCATGGCAAAATCATCAAAGACATTCTGAGTTAGCCGTTGTATATCTCTTGCCTCTGGCTTGGAGAGATTGAAACGTAAATACGTGGTTGGGCTTCTCTTGAGTAGCCAACGTGATCGTTATTCACCGTGTCAATTTTCTAAAACAATACAGATGCTTGTCTCCTCGCAAATAGATCGCTTCACCCACGATGGCGGGCGAAGCATGAAATGACTCATCAAGTTCGTTGACAGCCAAGACTTTCAGTTCGGGGCCGCGTTGGA
>JBLINZ010000145.1:0-12641 GCA_047639375.1 Mariniblastus sp.
TCGTTTCAACTCCAAGTCATCTTGATTCGCAAGCTCCAGAAACTTCGCATCCGCTTTCTCATCCACGCCCACCTTCAGTTCCGAAAGCTCAGCCAGCAACGCTTCTGACAATCCAAGTCCAACAGGCTCTTGGAACCTGCTCAACGAAATCCGAAAGCAACCGATCTGATGCTTATCATCAAATTGCTGGTGCAGTTTGAACTTCACCAACGTACCGTCGCTGTATCCTTCCGGTAGTTTCAATTGGAATGTCGCCCAGCTCGTTTTCCCGACGGCGTTAACCAAAGCCCAGCCTTTGTTGTTTGTAGATTTTCCGTTTATGATTTGGTCAATCGAAAACCCGTTCTGAGAAACATTCGCTCGAGGCGTCGTCAAATCAAGTTTTTGCCAATCATCCGGACGATCGGGATGGGCGGCAAACATTTCAAACTCAGTCAGCACAAGGTTTCCGTTTTCTGCCAAACCAGGACCACTGCCCGGCAAGCTTGGATCGTGGAGCAATTCCAACCGAACCGCGGTGGCGCCTGTCAGTTCCGTTGGGCCTATCGCAATGTAAGTATCTTTTCCAGTTTTGGGCTCGAGCAGAACACTGTGGTCAGCCCGGATCGTGTAGGGCGTCATATTCTTGGACTCGAACTTAGAAAATAAGACGGGATGCCATTGATTATGATTCAGTTGCCGTGTTTGCCAGCGTTGTAGATTACCACTCTGATTGGCTTGATAGGCATCGAGACTATTTTTGGCGGATGTGATCCCGGACGAACGTTTCAACTCGCGATCTGCCAACGTGGGATCAATCTCTCGAATTTTGGCTTCCAGCTCCATGGTAACGTCATCAATCACCGCTTGACGTCCGCTCTCCAATTCTGGCAGACGATCCGCAACCTGGACTTTCCGAACGTCCCGTTGCCCAAGCAAGGCACGATGATCGTCTGCGATTTCAGCAAACGATGTTTGGGCAACTGCAATTTCTTGGTCCGTCGCGTGGCGACTTAAGACTCGCATGAAAATCTTGTCGACAAGTTTCCGATCATCCGTCTCCGCAATTACCAACTCAGTAAGCTTCCCTTGGGGATCATTAATGGCGTTCGCAACATCGGGTCCGCTAACCAGCGCCAGCACACTTCCCAATTGAAGATCGTTGGCTCGCTCGCATTCACAGGCACTTTCTCTCGCCGGCCTTCCCAAGGTCGCCAGAAACCCACTGGGCAATTTGACTCCACTATCAGGCAACTCGGCAGCCCGGGTACCAGCGGGCACACCGGGGATCTTGAATTGACTGCCGGTCACCGCATGAACCGAATCAAACAGAACTTCCGCAGGAAGCCGTCGGGCCATCGCATGGGAATAGTTGATCGTGTCGTCGGCATTGAACTCATTGGTCGCGATCGACAACTGATAGGTCCGCGATTTGCAAATCATTCGAATCACATGACGCGAATCGAATCCATGTTGCACAAATTCTTTTCGAAGATACTCCATCAACTGGGGATTGCTCGCTGGATTACCTGCCCGAATATCGTCAAGCGGTTCCACCAGCCCCACACCCGTCATGTAGCCCCACAAACGATTGACGTGACTGGTCGCAAAATATGGATTGTCAGAAGACGTAATCCAGGACGCCAATCGCTCTCGGCGGGTGCTTGAATCTGGTTCGTCGAAATCACAGTCGAATGGAAATTTCGGATCTGCAACTTGCCCTGTCCGTTCGTGCAACACATCGCCCGTTTGGGCATCGGCGACGATCTCGTAAAGCGGCTTAGCGCCCTCGACAGCACTCCCACCGATTCGCTTGTCACCCGAAGCTGGATCTTTCTTGAGCTCGACCTGAGCAAAAAACGCCGCCGTCTCATAGTATTGATCCTGCGTCCAGCGTTCAAACGGATGATCGTGGCACTTATTGCAGTTGAATCTAGTTGCCAAGAACAAATGCGTCGTATTTTCCATCGCTTCTTCAGGCGTCCTATGAATTTTATAATAGGCCGCCGCTGGGTTCTCTCGATTGGAACCAGAAGCGGTCAATACTTCATACGCGAATTCATTGTACGGTCGGTTCTGATTGACTTGGGTTTTGATCCAATCTCGCAATCCTTTGGCGCCTTCCGGCCCAAGGTATTTACGATTGACCTGCATCAAATCGGCCCACTTATTGGCCCAGTGAGTGACAAATTCCTGATTACCAATCAATTGATCAACCATCTCGTCACGCTTGATTCGCGGCTCGCGGGAATCATCTAAGAACGCGTCGACTTGTGAAGCCGTGGGTGGCAGCCCGGTCAAATCTAAATAGACCCGGCGTAGAAACTCGTCATCACTGCACAATCCTGAAGGCGTGATTTTCATCCGTTTCCATTTTGCGGCCACCAAGTCGTCGATCGGCCCCCACGATTCCGGTTGCTTCCAGACAAACGATTCTCGCTCACCCATGACAGTGATGGTGGTCGCCGTGAACGCCCCTTCGTATCTGGCCAACACAGGAGATTCACCACGTCGAAGCGCCGTCACAACAGAGCCAGCGACTTTGGCAACCTCTAAATTCCCAACCTCAATCACGGATTCACGCGTCACGTCTTGCGAACTTCCGTCGGCATAATTTGCGACGACCCGCATCTGATGCGTCGAGTCCTGATTAGCCAAGACCGGATTCTTGGGAAACAGTTCGACCGAGGTGACTTTAGGTTGCGACAAATCCAAATGGGCACCGCCTTTGATCCATTCGTGAATCAACGAGTAATATTTATCGCCTCGCTCAATTAGCTTGCCACCTTCGTGAGGGATGTCAGCCAATGGTTTGAGCAACATCATGCTGGTTTCGGGTGCAGCCAAATTGACCCGCCGAGCGCCCATGTCATCGGTAAAAGAACGAATGTCATACAACGGGTCGTAACCGCGCAACGACAATTTGAACCCCTTCTTCCCCCCCTGACTTCCATGACACGTCCCGGCGCTACAGCCCAATTTTGTCAACACTGGATTCACATCATGAATAAAATCAGGGACAAATTTGGCCGGCGCAACATTCACAGTCGCAGGCACCCGCTCGGAAATTCCACCGTAGGCAACCTCAATTTCAGTTTTCCCGGCGCCACCGAATTGAACGAAACCTTGTTCTAACAACACCTCATCACCTGCACGGAACGTCGACTGGTGAGTGACGTCCTCGAACGAACCGTCTTCAAATTTTGCCTGGACGACGAACTGAACGTAGTCCGTTGGATTGCTCAAGCCGATTTCTTGTGGCGAAACGCTAAGCGAAACCAGCTTGCGTTCGAGCGGTGATTCCGTTCCTGCCAGCGGAGGTGTTGATTCAAGATTCACTTGTTCGGGAAACTGCCATGCCACGGCCGCAGATTCCTGTTCTACGTCGCTGACTTCCACTGGCGCAATGGCTCCTCTTAGCTTTCCTGATTCTGAATCGACCACACGGATCAGGCCGTCAGTACCCCCGACAACAATCGATTTTCCATCCGGGTGAAAGGCCACGGAATAGATCGCGTTGTCTGTAAATTTAGCCGACGCAATGACTTTCACGTCCTGAGTTAAATAGGCGGCGAGTTGCTCTTTTTCCTGCTTCGACTGCCCGTTAACGACTTTGGTTACGATCGCTTTGATCTCGTCCGGCATGCCTGGATCAAACTCATAAGAATAGATCCGCACGTCACCATTTCCATTGAAGCTGCTTCCAGCCACAATTCGACGACCGTCGGAAGAAACCGCGACCGAGTTAATTCGTCCCGGCATCTTCGGCATTTGCCTGATCAAATTCGCATCGTCTCCAATCTTTCGCTTTGTAAGTCGATCCATTCGATATACCTTGGCAACGCCGTCGGCGCCGCCAATTACAATCTCGTCCCGCTGGGGATGCCGTGCGATGGAAGCGATCCCGCCCTTCAGGACCCCGGGTGTAATCGATGTTACGTTATCGACAAATCGCTGAGTCTCGACTTCGATGAGCTTGCAGCTCATGTCACGGCCAACCGAAACGAGCCGCGAACCATCCACAGAAAACACGGTGTCTCGAATCCAATCCTCGTGGGCGCCTTGGAATAACACCTGTTCACCAGTTTCAGAGTCAATCACTCGAACAGTGGTATCGGTACAGCCAAACGAAACGTACTTACCGTCGGGCGACCAGTCGACGCCATAAACGGTGTCAAATGAAACGGTTTTCGATAGTTCAAGCTTGGCTTTTTCGACGTTCCAAATTTGGACCTCACCAAATTCACCAGGATTTCCACCGGATACGGCCAGCCGAGTTCCGTCTGGAGAAAAACCAAGCGATTCGATTCTCGATGACAACCCAATCAACCTTCCCACAATCTTTCCAGTCACCGGTTCGCTTGAACCCGTGTTGTTAGCCCACTCTGTAGCGACTGGACTACGAATCAAAATGACTTCGTGGAATCCCGAAACAGCGATCAAGTTTCCATCGGGCGATATATCGATGGCGTTGACTACAGGCAAGCGACTGTAGACCGGCGGATTGGAAGCATTGAAATTGACGACCGGACGCGTGTAATCATTCTTGGCACCCGCGGAAATCCAAGTGCTGAGCATGACCAGCTGTTCTTCACTCAAAGGTTCTGCACTCGGCGGCATTTTCGCCTCACCATCGTGAGGCGTTACCAAATCGATTAACGGACTGCTGGCCGGATCACCTGGCACGACGGCCGGATCGCCAGAATCACCACCGGCCATCAGACTGTCAAAATCCGTCATCACGTATCCACCGCGATCAAGCGAACCTTGATGGCAGCCAAAGCAATTGGCGGCCAGAATAGGACGGACGTCCTTGGCAAAGCTGACAGGATCTGCTGGTTTAGATTCATCTTGCCCAAAGGCTGACAAAGAAATCAACAACGTGGCAACAAAAACACAAAGCCCGACCGTCAGATCGCGCGGCATAGATTTCATGGCAGCCCAAACATGGAAGTAGAACGGCTTCACACAGTCGATTTGGAAACTCAATCGACTTAAGCGTCTATTTTCGACTGCCAGACTTTCTAATGCAACTGTTTCCGTTCTCCCGTTAAGGATTTCGGTAAATTGACTGACAAAGATTATCAGAGTTTATTAAGTTTAACTCTAAAAGCAATCAATAAAAAACGCTGAGCGATCTTGGTCGCTCAGCGTGCAATGCTTTCAGAATAGTTTTCCGAATCAATCGACAGGGAAACCACGTTTTCGCAGCAAGGCTTTGGTGTCAACGTCGCGACCGCGGAAACGCCGGAATCCTTCGGCTGGATCGATCGTGTCACCCACCGACATAATATTGTCATGAAGACTCTTGGCAATCGCAGGATCGTAATACGAACCTGCGTCTTCAAACACCTGAGCCGCATCCGCAGTCAGAGCGTCTGACCAGAGGTAGCTATAGTACCCTGCCGAATAGCCATCACTGGAAAACACGTGACTGAATTGCGGAGTCCGGTGTCGCATCACGATCTCTTTCGGCATGCCCAATTCCGCTAGAGTTTCGCGTTCAAATTTATCCGCATCAATCGTCACATTTCCGGCTAGATGAAGCTTCATATCGATCAAAGCACTAGCGAGGTACTCCACGGTGCTGAAGCCTTGATTGAAGGTCGCGGCTCGTTCGATTTTCTCGAGCAATGCCTTGGGCATCGGTTCACCCGTTTCACAGTGAACGGCAAATTTGGAGAGCACCTCAGGAGTCGAAAGCCAATGTTCATTCAGCTGAGACGGAAATTCTACGTAGTCCCGAGCCACCGAGGTTCCGGCCTGTGAGGGATAGTTCGCGGCACTACAAAGCCCATGCAACGCGTGTCCGAATTCATGAAACAGCGTCACCGCGTCGTCCCATGAAATGAGAACGGGCTTGCCATCTTCGCTTTTGATAAAGTTTGAGTTATTGGAAACGATCGGCGTGATCGGACGGTCCATATTCTCTTGGATTCGATAAGCATTCATCCAAGCACCGCTGCGTTTACCGCGTCTTGCATAAGGATCAAAAACCCACAGCCCCACATGTTGACCTTCGCGAGTCACTTCCCAAACCGAAATGTCATTGCCAAAGACGGGCACGTCATGGACTTGCTTAAAATCAAAACCATAGAGTTCTCCGGCCGTCCACATCATGCCTTCCCGAAGTTTATCCAATTGCAGGTAAGGTTTGACTTCGTTGAAATCGAGATCGTATTTTTCTTTCCGAACCTTTTCAGCATAGTATCGATAGTCCCAGGGCTCGATCGTGATGTTGGCACCTTCGGTGTCCGCGACTTTTTGCATATCGGCGACCTCTTCCTTGACGCGTGCGACCGCTTTGGGCCAAACGTTCATCATCAGATCCATGGCGTTTTCTGGATTGGCTGCCATCTGCGGTTCAAGCCGCCAATGAGCATGGGTTTCGTAACCCAGCATCAACGCACGTTCGGCTCGCAGTTTAAGAATACTAGAAATCAGCTCATTGGTATCATGCTCACCGCCGTTGTCTCCTCGACTGTAGTATTTAGTCCACACCGTTTTTCTAAGTTCGCGGCTGTCGGCGTAAGTCAAAAACGGTTCCATCGAAGAACGCGTATTTGAGATCGCCCAACTCCCCAAGCCTTCTCCTTCTTTTTGGAGCTTCGACGCGGCACCTTTCATGTTGTTGATGGTACTTTCAGGCAGTCCCTTGAGATCATTGGCGTCTTTGATCCATGTCACGTATCCCTGTTCATCGTTGAGCACTTTTTCGCTGAATTGAGCAAACATTCCTGCCAAGGCAGCGTTTTTCTGAGACAAAACTGCTTTGTCCTCGGCGTTTAGTTTCGCGCCTTGCCGAACAAAGCTGTCGTAGCGATCCTTGACCAACCGCCGTTGAGCAAGGTTAAGATTCTCTATCTCCGGTCCGGTGTAGACCTTCTCGATCCGGGCAAACAAGGCGTTGTTTTGAATGATCGAGTCATAAAACTTAGACATCTTGGGAGCGACGACCTTCTCGATATCAGAGATCGGTCCGGTGTTGAGATTGGACGTGTAAACGCCGAAAATCGTTTCTAGACGGCCCAGCGTTCTGCCAGATTTCTCCAACGCAACGATCGTGTTTTCGAACGTGGGTGAAGCTTCGTTGTTTGCAATTGCCTGGATTTCTGTTGTCGACAATTCGATCGCCGCATCAAAAGCGCTGTTGAATTCCTCGACCTTGACCAATCTCCAAGGCGGAACGCCACCGTAGGGACCGATCCACTCCTTGAGCAGAATAGAATTTGACTCCATCGATTTTCCTTTATCTGTTTGTCCGTCAACTCCTTGAGGACCGATGATTAACATCGCCAAAATGGCGATTGGCAAAAAGACGCGTGACTGCGGCTTTGCAAATTTGATTCGTATCATAATTGGCCTTGATATTGAGTGAGTGGTTGATGACTCGAGTTGGCTGTTTTCGAAAATCTGCATGTTTGCATCTTAACGCAATTTGTGTCCCACATTGAGGGGCACCAGCCATGCCTCAATCTCAGTTACAATATGGACAATTGCAATCAGACTGGAGTGAGTTCAGGCCGCTCGAGAAATCACACGATCAATCAACAACAGAAAACTAGCAGAATCGGATGCATGCATGTTTTGGGAGCTTTACCAGGAAGGCAGAATTAACTCCGCCACTCGAAAGGCCGGCCGGGCTCAACTCGAGGCGGAACAGACCAAAGAAAATCTCGCGTTATTGGAGAGCAAGATTGAAACGCTCGCTCTGGCTTGCCAATCGCTGTGGGAACTATTGCGTGAGAATACAAATTTGAACGAAACCGACCTTGAATCGAAGATTGAAGAAATTGACTTAAGAGACGGACGGCGAGATGGGAAAATGACGAAAATCACCGAGGCCTGTCCCCAATGCGAACGACGCACAAGTTGCCGCCGCCCACGTTGCCTGTATTGCGGCACGGCGTTAGAGAATGGCGAATTGTTTGGACGTCGATAGTCAACGAATAAGGCTCACAAGAGACGAGTCTTGCGAGCCTTTGGGAACATCTTCAATCAGCTAATTATCGTTTTAGATGGGCTGAACTAATAGTCTTCGACAGCATTGCCGTCTTGCGGATCAAACAGATTTCGCAATGTTTCTTTCTTGATGGAATTGTCGATTCGACGAACCGAGCCATCGTAAAACGCAGCAATCAATTGGACTCCATCTTCAAGCTCGGAAACCATCTCAACCGCTTGATCGATTGTCAACGAACCATTTTCGAGCCACGGTTCGCCGGCTGGATTCTCAATCAGCATAATCGTATTGGAAGTCCCATCGGTGATCATCCCAAACGTGAACGCTTTGCTTTTGATCCATGAGACGTTTGACTTTCCATCATCGCCCACCATGGATTTCGGCATCTCGTCCGCAAACTGGGAGTTCGTTTCACTATCGGGACCTTTATCCATATCAAACCTCTTAAACAGATCTGATTGTTCCATGAAAGGCAGAATCCGAACTCGCCACCCAAGCTCATCTTCTGCGTTATCAAAAGGGAACTTGCGGTTGGCAGACTCGTAGTTGTGAGTCGCCAACACCAATTGACGAAACTGATTCATCTGCCCGGCGGAGTCTAGGTCTTTCTCCTCCATTTCAAACATGGACTTCATGGCAGTGTCAAAGCCTTCCGGTTTGGGAACCGCCATTCGAATCGCAAGTCCTTCTCGTTTGACTGCCAGCGAGCCCAACAACTCCTTGGAAACTTCAGCGAACTCAGGGGCATCTTCTGCCATTTGTTTGGCCACGATTTGTCCACCCATGGTCGCTAGGCCAACCAAGGATTCCAATCCGTCTCCAAACTCTTCTGCTTCCGATTCGTCGAGCCCCATGGCTTCGAAGGTCAACAATGTTTTGGTTTCCAAATCAAACGACAACGAGAAACTAGCCAAATTATCGATCAGCTCGATAAACGCTCGCTCTTGGATACCCACCGACTCCGCACCCATTTCAACGGCTTCTGCGACGAAGTCTCCCGGCGTCTCCATATCCGCTGCCACCCGAAACGAATCTTTGGGTAACTTAGCCCAAGCTTTCTCCAATTTAGCGGTCATCAGATTCTTTCCACTGCGAACTAAATAGGCTTCCGTTCCAAACTCAAATGTCGTGGCCGAGGTCTTGTGTCCAAGTAATCCTTCGGGCGTATCCGAATCCTCGCCGGGTTTCCAATAGGTCTTGCCTCCAATTTCAACTTCTTCCGATCCAGCCTCTACATTCTCCGCCAAGATTCGGCAGTCGTCCTCATCCGAAAACTCAAATCGAAAAACGACTTCGATGGGCAAACCACTGCCCATCCCCATTTCCATCAGCTTGCCAACCGATTCCGGCAACGTCATTGCCCCGCTGAGACGAGTGATGGAATTGGCATTGACTCCTTCAAACGCTCCCTCAAGCTCCATCGAACCGAACTGTTCAATTTTGGAACCAAGCCGTTCAACGCTGGTCGTTACCCGTTTCAAATCGAGATCAAACGCTACCACCGCCTGCTGCTCAGGTTTGAGCTCCGGAATTTCTTGAGCGTTTGCCGCGGAGGTGCACTGTGCGACAGCCCCCAGAACCAACAAGCAACAGACGAGTGTCAAGCGAAAAGAACCAAGCATGGAATGTTCCCGTTTTGTATCATTATTTTCAAACAGACAGCCTCTGACTCCGTCAGAGCAACGTTAGGTAAGCTTCCCAAACCGGAGGTCGAAAGGCAACGGTTCTCACTCCATCCAACAAAAAAGGCCGCAGAAAACTCGATCTATCAATCAAGAATTTTGCGGCAATATTAACGTTTTCTGAAACTAACCAGATGAACTCAAGATTCCTCTACCCGCGACGGCTGTCCCCGACCTGTCGACGGCTCCCAATGACGGCAACCCTACAACACGCGAAAACATCGCAACTAGCTCGCTTGACTTACCCAATCACGAGCCAGCTTTGTCAAGTCTTCAGCATCGGACGCCAGTTTCGTTTTCCCAAAATACGATTCCTCAACTCGGTTGATCGATTTCTCCAATTCAATCGCTTTCTCTTGAGTGATACCATTTCGCTGTTTGATATCTTTGAGCAATGTTAAGACGGTAAACGGATTGACATCGATCGGCACGTAAAATCGTTGCTCGACATGTTGCTTAGGCCGAGTCATCGCATATCCCGCACCGACGAGAGCCACCAATCCGACGATGATCAGAGGAATGAGCCAGCCAAGGAACCCCCAACTGAACGAGCCGTATTTTTTTTCCAAGTTGACGATTTGCTCTGATTCTACAAGGTCTGCGTCTTCATAACGCTGAAATTTCGATGCCACGTCTTCAAGCTTGGGCTGGCCAAAAGAGAATTGAGTCATCGCGCCGGCGTTTTCCTTGGCCCGGTATTCAACGGTCCAACTTCGATCCGACATGATCTGAATCCCACGTCCATCTTTGTCGAACATCGAAGGCAGGACACCCTGATCTTCGACACTTACGAGTTCGAAATCTTCCCTTTCAAGATCGACAATACTGTCTAGGTCAGGAACCAAACCTTTGGCCGACGCGGTGACTTCCACGATCAATCGCGACTCATCGGCCTGACGTTCATCTAGCGTTTGAACGACTTCGAGATCCTCGATCGGTCGAGCGTCACCTTTTTCCGGACCGGCGTCAACGACCACCGCTGGTGACTCAATGGGAATCACGACGTAGCCGGACGTATCGAGGAAATCCATGTCGAGTTTGAGCGGTGCGATTCGATCGACTTCCGATCCGCGTGGTTTGAGCAAGACATAGGCGTAAGGCGTCAGTCGCCAGCCGTCTTGGGGAGCACGCACTGACTTCATCGCATCGGCACCGACGAACGTCACGTTCATGATCTCGAAATGTTTTTCGAGCGCCTGATTGACGGCGTCGGTAAACTTGTCTCGATAGTCTTCGGTAGGCCGGCCGTAATTAAACGAATTCCGCATGTTGTTCTGATTCTGAACGTACTTCGCAAAACCACCTGACTCCCGTTCAATCTCCGACGTATGCAACAGGTTGACGTAGATTCCAAAAGGCTGCGAATGCCCGACAATCTCGTTCCCATCAATCGCCACGTCGAGTTTAATTTCGCTCACGAGGTCTCGGTAGTAATCGTAAAGATTGCTGGCTTCCCACGCTCGCGGATGCTCACCCACAATATCAAAACCGCCACGCAGGTAACGGAACTTGATCTCGGGCTTAATGGGGCTCATTCTAGTGAACATATTGTTGGCGACTTTTGCCATGTGAACCTCAGCTAGATCACCCGGCAGCGATTCAATCGCAGCTTTAATTTTCGGATACTGACGCAAGTCAGGCACCGTCTTGTCGGTGATTTTCCCAAGATCGCAGGCCCCAAGTGCGGCGTAAAACCAATAGTCATAGACATCCGTGCCCTGTTCCGCATCCTCAAACGTAGGCACCATCAAGGCGTACTTTTGAGCCGCGAGTTCAAACTGACGAAACGCTTCATCCCGTCGGTCGCTAAACTCGGACGATTTCTGTACGGATTGAGAATAAGCGTTCTGGTCAAACATCAAACAGGCTTTCGCCAAGTGCAGTTGCCAGTTATTCGGTGACGCTTCCAGCGCCTCTGCCGCCAGTGCCATGCCAACGTCGTAACCTCGCAACACTTCCTTCTGAACTTCCGGCTCGCGTCGATTGGTCTGCTTGGCTTCTTGAGCTCGAATATCTCGCCAGTTAGAAGACAAGTTCACCCGGATTTTTTGACAAATTGCAGCGATCGTCTTCGGCTTCAGATTCTTCAAGTCGCCGAACACCCGCTTGACCGCTTCCAGCTTGAAAACCTCAGCTGAGCTGTGGCAAGTCGTGAAGGCGTTGGCCAGCAGCTGTTCATCAACATCGTCAAGTTTCATCTTCTTAATTCGATCGACCCATGTGGAAAGCTCAGCAAGGTTGCGTTCCTGCTTGGATCGTGTCAGCGGGATCGATTCCGCTTTTTGATCAAACCCGTACATATAGATGTAAGGATTTCGCTGTTGCTTGTCATCATTTGGGTTGTGATTCTTCGTCCAGATTCGCAAAAACTCATGAACAAGGTCTCGGGCGATTTTGGGGTGATCGATCGCAATCTCTTCGATGTACGGAAACGCCTGATCCTCTTCATTGACCCGAAGGTGAAGATTCGCCGTGATGTTTCTCATTTGTGTGTGCAGGCTCGAACTGACATGTTTCCGCCACTCATTGCTGGGCATGATTTCCAACATGTCGCCGAGTTTGATGGGGCGGGGATTCCTCGTACCACCTCGCATTTGATTCAATCGATCTCGGTCGACCCAGTAATAGTTGCCATACATGTCAATCTGCATGTACTCGCCACGACTGTTCTGCTTGGAATATTGAATCGACGTCTCGGCTTCTGTTAGCCAGTTATGAGCCAACAATGTCATGGCTTGCGCCCAATCCCCAGCCTTTTCTGGAGAGACATGAATCAAATTCTCAACCGCCTTATTCTGCAGCGTCAACAGTTTCAGACGGCTCGTCTCTGAGACCATCGCTGCTTGTTTGGCCATCGTCGCGGACTTCGTACCAAGATTGGTCAGGATCATCATCCCGCGTTCTGGCTGATCAGTGAAGCTGGCATTCAACCAAGCTTGCCCCAATTCTTTGTCGACCTTGGGGGACAACTCAATCAGATTACTGAGTGCGCGGTCTTTGTCCGCCTTCTTGAGATC
>JBLINZ010000146.1:0-12611 GCA_047639375.1 Mariniblastus sp.
GGACGCGGAACTTCATCTTTAAGAACCAAGCGTCACCGGTCAGTGTATGGAAAAACCAACTCTGGCTTTTCTTGCCACCGGCGATCTCGACCACAGCCCGTTCGCTCCAATCCGTCTCGCTAAATCCCTCGTGCTGCTGAATGTAGTCGACGACTTTGCCCAGCACTTCGCCGTCCCATTTGACGGGTTCGCCGACGCGACCGACGCGGTCTTTGGTATGCCAAAGACGCCCGTCGGCTTCCCAAGGCATTTTGGCATTGGCACCGATGTCCTCGATGTCCATGTCGCCTTTTTTCCAGCGATCATCCGTTGCCGGGTTGTAGACTTTTCGTTTCTTATACGGATCCGACTCCAAAACCGGAGCCAAGGCTTCGCCGGTCCAGCTCCGCGGCATCTTGGGATTGCTCTGGCCATTCTTGCCGGCTGCGGCTTTGGCTTCGATCGCGTACTCAACAATTCTCTCTGGTGTTCCCTGGACGACAATTTGCCCACCGCCCGCACCGGCTTCGGGACCGAGGTCGATGACCCAATCTGCCGCTTTGATCATGTCCAAGTTATGCTCGATCAGCACCACCGTGTTGCCGATGTCGACCAACCGCTGGACCACGTCCAGCAATTTTTGCAGGTCATCAAAGTGCAAGCCAGTGGTTGGCTCGTCGAGCAAGTACATGGTCCGCCCAGTGTCTGGGCGGGCCAACTCAGCCGACAGCTTAACTCGCTGCGCTTCACCGCCCGACAGCGTCGGGGCACTTTGCCCGAGCGTTAGGTAATCTAAGCCAACATCGCACAGCGTCTGGAGGACGCGGCGAATTTTGGGGATGTTGTGGAACAGCTCCACCGCCTCGGAACACGACATCTTGAGGACGTCATCAATGTTCTTGCCCTCGTATTTGACGGCCAGCGTTTCATCGTTGTAGCGTCGCCCCTTGCAGGCTTCGCAAGGAACCCACACGTCCGGGAGGAAGTGCATTTCGATGCAGATGTGTCCGTTGCCAAAGCATTCTTCGCAGCGTCCGCCAGGCACATTGAAGCTAAACCGTCGAGCGGTATAGCCGCGGATTTTGGCGTCCGGCAAATGGGCAAATAAGTCGCGAATTGAATCAAATACGCCCGTGTAAGTCGCCGGATTGGACGAGGGAGAATTCCCGAGCGGTGTCTGGTCAACGCGAATCACTTTGTTGACGTTCTCGATCCCGCGAATACCTTTGTGTGCTCCCGGCGTTTGCGTCGATCGATGAAGCCGTCTCGCCAGTGCCTTGAACAAAATATCGTTGATCAACGAACTCTTGCCGCAACCACTTGGCCCCGTGACAACGCTTAGCGTCTCCAACGGGAATTTGACTTCGATGTCTTTAAGATTGTTGTGCCGTGCTCCCACGACGTCCAGCGACTGGGCGAGGTTGATCGTCCGGTTGGCCATCGTTTGCGGCTGTTTCTGTTTCGAAACAACTTTACTCTTCGACGATTTTTTAGCCGGAATTTCAAGTGTCAACGCAGGGCGTCGATTCGAAGGAATCGGAATCGCTTTTTTGCCGCTCAAATAAGGGCCGGTGACCGAGCCTTTTTGCTTGCCCAGTTGATCCGGAGTACCTTCGGCCACAATCTCGCCGCCGCCTGAGCCAGCTTTGGGTCCAAAGTCGAAAACGTAATCACTGTTTTCGATGACTTCGCGGTCATGTTCAACCACGATCATCGTGTTGCCAAGATCTCGCAAGCGATGCAACGCTTTGAGCAAACGAGTGTTGTCGCGTGGATGCAATCCGATAGTCGGTTCGTCGAGCACGTAGAGCACGCCGCACAGCCCGCTGCCCAGTTGACTGGCGAGCCTGATTCGTTGAGCTTCACCGTTAGACAGGGACGCCGCCGTTCGGTTGAGCGAAAGATATTCGAGTCCAACGTCGTTCAGGAAGTCGACGCGGCCTGCGATTTCGCGGATCAACTCACCCGCAATCTTCTTCTCACGTTTGTCCAGTTTCCATTTCTTCAGCGTGCTGGCGAGCGTTCCCAGTGGCATTCGACAGATCCCATCGATCGTCGAGTCTCGGAACCGAACGGCCGCCGAATCATCACGCAAACGAGCTCCTCCGCAGCTTCCGCATTCGACTTCGCCAATCAACGACTGCATCCGCTGCCGAAGCTGAGCCGACAATCGAGAGGCCTCTTCCATGGTTGGATAGACGCCCTTGTACTGGAATGAGTACAACATTTTCCCGTCCGCATCGGTCACGTCAAACCAACGATCACCCGTGCCATAAAACACCATCCGGCGGTGGCGGGCTTCTAGTTGGTTGAAGGGCGTATCAATCGGAATTCCCGTGCCGTTGGTCCAAGCTTGAAGCATCAACTGCGAAAGCCTGGCGTTAATATTTGGCCACAGTGAAATTGCACCTTGCTTCAGTGACAATTCCGCATCATTCATGATCAACGCAGGATCGGCTCCGGTTTGAGTTCCGATGCCTTCACAGTCGCCACACCACCCCAACTGGCTGTTGAACGAGAAATTGTGAGGTGTCAACGTGTCGAAACTTCGGCCGCAACACGAACACGACAAATGTTGACTGTGCTTGATGTTTTTCCAATGTTGCTCAGGAACATTTTCAGCTGGTTCGGAGACGTTCAGAATTCCCTTGCCGATCGCCAAGGCGGATTCGACGCTTTCCGCGATTCTCGCGCGAGATTTTTGCTGGATCGTGATGCGGTCAACCACGATTTCAATGCTATGTCGTGATCGTCGATTGAGGACTGGGACTTCATCAATCGCATGTGTGATGCTATCGATTCGAACACGGACAAATCCGTTGGAGCGAATTTCTTCCCACAGCTGTTCATACGTCTGATTGGTGTCGAGGCTGATCGGAGCCATTAAGAGCAACCGAGTGCCTTCGGCGTATTGAAGCAATTTGTCGACGATGTCGTCGCTGGTTTGCGTACCGATGGTCTCATCACAATCCGGGCAATAAGGGGTTCCCAAACGGGCCATCAAAATCCGTAAGTAATCGTAAACCTCGGTGACGGTTCCGACGGTACTTCGTGGCGTCGAGCCCAAGTTCTTTTGCTCGATCGCGATCGCTGGCGAAAGCCCTTCGATCAATTCGACTTTGGGTTTTTCCAGTTGGTTGACGAATTGACGGGCGTAAGAACTCAGGCTTTCGACGTACCTGCGTTGGCCTTCGGCGTAGATCGTGTCCATCGCCAACGAGCTTTTGCCGCTGCCGCTGGGGCCGCAGAAAACCGTCATCTTGTCGCGCGCGATATCAACGTCGACCGAACGCAAGCTATGCTGCTCGGCACCGCGAACTTTGATCGTCGACGCCAGCACGGGCCCTTTGGATGCTTCCTTGGATGGCTTTTGGATGACCGGTCGTGGCCCCATCGCTTTCTTGAGCGCCTTACCTGTATACGACTCCTCGCAATCGGCGACTTCTTCTGGTGTGCCGGCGCAAACAACCAAGCCTCCGCCAGATCCGCCTTCTGGGCCAATGTCGATGATCCAGTCAGCGGTCTTGATCACGTCGAGATTGTGTTCGACGACCAAGACCGTGTTTCCGGCGTCGACGAAATTCTGCAAGACCTTCAACAGCAACGAGATGTCATGAAAATGAAGTCCGGTCGTCGGTTCGTCAAGCAAGTACAACGTCTTGCCCGTGCTACGTTTAACCAGTTCACGAGCCAACTTGATTCGCTGGGCCTCGCCTCCAGACAACGTGGGTGACGGCTGGCCGATTTTTAGATAATCAAGTCCTACGGCGTGCAGCGTTTCGAGCTTCGTGAGCACCTTGGGAATGTTCTCGAAGAACGCCATGGCCTCTTGAATATCCATGTTCAGCACATCCGCGATGGATTTTTCGCGGAATTTAACTTGGAGCGTTTCGCGATTGAAACGCTGTCCTTCACAGACGGGACAGGTCACCCACACGTCGGCGAGGAAATCCATTTCAAGCTTGTTCGAGCCGTTGCCTTCGCAGGCTTCGCATCGTCCGCCTTTGACGTTGAAGCTAAATCGACCTGGCGCGTAACCACGCGTTTTGGCTTCTGGGAGTTGCGTGTAGAGTTTACGAATCTCATCAAATAATTTGATGTAGGTTCCGGGATTGGAACGCGGGGTTCGGCCAATCGGCGATTGATCGATCGCGATCATCTTGTCCATCAACTCAACGCCCTCGAACGATCCGTAGGCGCCGGCTTCGCTGATGCCGCCGTTGAGTATTTCCCGTAGTTCTTCTTTGATGATGTCATTGACGAGTGAGCTTTTGCCGCTGCCGCTGACGCCAGTCACGCAGACGAACTTGCCCAGTGGGATTTCTACGTCAACGTTTTTGAGATTGTTGTGCGTGGCGCCTTTGATGCGAAAGACTCGGTCCTGCTCAAATTGTCGTCGCGACTCTGGAATCGGGATCTCGAGATCGCCGGACAAGTACCGGGCGGTCAAGCTCTTTTTTGATTTGATAATGTCAGCTGGGTGTCCCTCAACGACAACTTCACCACCTCGAACTCCTGGGCCCGGCCCGAAATCGATCAGGTAATCGGCCGCCCGCATCGTGTCTTCGTCATGCTCAACGACAACCACCGTGTTGCCAAGATCTCGCAAGTGCTGCAGTGTGCTGACCAGTCGGTCATTGTCTCGAGGGTGCAATCCAATTGAGGGCTCGTCGAGAATGTAAAGCACGCCCACCAGGCCGGCACCGATTTGCCCGGCTAAACGAATCCGTTGACTTTCACCACCCGAAAGCGTCGGGGCGGTTCGGTTTAACATCAAGTAATCCAAGCCGACGTTGAGCAAGAATCCAAGTCGGTTGCGAATTTCTTTGAGCGGTTCGGTGGCGACGAATTGACGGGTCTTGTCGAGGATCAGGCCAGAAAAGAATTCATGGGCGTCAGCGATCGAAAGATCACAGACTTGCGAAACCGACAAACTAGTTCGCCCCTCAAATTTTGGACTTGAGGTTTCCAAGCGGAAATGACGGGCTTGTTGGTTGAGGCGATCGCCATCGCATTCAACGCAAACGACTTCGGCCATGAACTCTTCTAGTTTACGAATTCTCGATGCGCCGGTGGTGCTGCGATATTTTTCATCCAGTTCAGCAACGACGCCCGCAAATTTTCCGCCGTACTTCATTGGCGAACTGCCACCTCGCCACGTGTAGGTGATGTTTAAGTCACCGGATCCATACAGCCAAAGATCCTGCTGATCTTCGGTGAGGTCTTCCCAGGCGGTTTCGAGAAGCGTGCCGGCTTCGAGGCCTTGCTCTCGCTCGACTGTGTCCGCGACGCCTTGATAGATGTGGTTTTTCCACCGACCAAGGTCTTTCCATTTTCCGAGCAAGTCGAAACAGCCTTGCTGAAACGACTTTTGTGGATTGGCGACCAGCAAGTCTCGTTCGAATGTGAAGACCTCGCCCATTCCGTCGCAGCTTGGACACATTCCTTGCGGGCTGTTGAAGCTGAACATCTGCGGCGTCGGTGGAGCGAAACTAATCCCACAGGCGGCGCAAGCGTATTCGGCGGAATACACACGGTCGCCGTCGATGGTCTGGACGCTTTTCGCTCGCGACTTTTTAGGAGCCGCTCCGGTGGGGACCGCGTCGGGGTTGTTGGGAGTGTTGGGCGTGGCGACATCTTCCACATCCGTGGCAATGATCAACGTGCCTTTGCCGATTTTCAATGCAGTCTCGACGCTCTCGCCCAAGCGTGAGCGAATGCCCTCTTTGGCCGTCATCCGATCGATGAGGACTTCCACGTGGTGTCGTTTGGAACGATCAAGGTGGATTTCCGAACCCAACGAAACGAGTTCGCCATCGACGCGAGCTCGCGTGTATCCCTTTTTCAAGAGTTCGGTAAACAAGTCACGGTGCTCGCCTTTTTGGGCTCGAACAACCGGTGCCAAGACCATGTATTTAGAGCCCTGTTTCATCTGCATGATGCTGCCGATGATTTGGTCACGCGTTTGGGCCGAAATCGGCTGATCGCACTTCGGGCAAAACCCTTGTCCAACCCGTGCGTACATGACTCGCAGGAAGTCATAAATCTCAGTGATCGTTCCGACAGTACTTCGCGGGTTGTTGCCGGACGATTTTTGCGAGATTGAAATCGAAGGACTAAGTCCCGAGATCAAGTCCACATCGGGCTTCGGCATCTGCCCGAGGAACTGACGGGCAAAGCTCGAAAGGCTTTCCACGTACCTCCGCTGGCCTTCGGCGAACACGGTGTCAAAAGCAAACGAGCTTTTGCCACTCCCGCTAACGCCGGTGAGGCAAATCAGTTGGTTGCGCGGTAGTACAAGATCGACGTCGCGAAGATTATGTTCACGAGCGCCTTTGACGACGATATCCGAAGCGGGCATATTTTATATTAGCGGCGTTGTCTGGTGTGGCGAGAATCGAACCACTTATTCTATGGCCTGAGTTCTAAATGCCCAACCGCTAACTTGGGATGATCGTATTAAGTTATTTGCATCCGATTGAGCCCGAATGCATTGGATTGGGATTGACAAATCCCAAACGTCCCGAACTCAAACTACTTGTCGTGAACGGTCACTCGTTTCTCGCCGGATTTAACGGAGCCGATTACCCAGTTGGGATGCCCGTTCTCTGTGAGTGTTCTGGAAATGGCCTCAGCGTAATAGGGGCTGACGATGACCGCCAAGCCCAGTCCCATGTTGAACACACGGAACATCTCTTCGGTCTCTACGTTGCCGAGTTTTTGCATCCAAGGGAATACCTCAGGACGATCCCACGCGGTACCGTCGATGTCGATCGCTAAACCGTCTGGCGTGATGCGGGAGATGTTCTCTTCCAATCCGCCGCCTGTAATGTGTGCAATCCCATGCACTACATTCTTGACCTTGTAACGATTGAGGACTTGGCGGATCGCTTGGGTATAAATCACAGTCGGCTCGATCAATGTCTCCGCCACGGTCTTGTCCGTGCCATCGACGAGATCTTCTGGTTTCTTTTGGCCTACATCGAAAACGATTTTTCTGACGAGGCTGAAGCCGTTGGAATGCACGCCGCTGGAAGCAACTCCGATCACGACATCGTCAGCCGCAATTGAATGCCCGTCGATCACATGTTTACGCTCCACAACACCTACACAGAATCCCGCCAGATCGTATTCGCCGGTCTGGTACACGTCCGGCATGATCGCCGTCTCTCCGCCTAACAAAGCACAATCGGCCGCTAAGCAACCGTTGCTGATGCCGCTCACGATTTGTTCCAACACGACCGGATCGTCGTGCGACATCGCGACATAATCCAAAAAGAACAAAGGCTCGGCTCCGCAGCAGATTGCGTCATTGACGCACATTGCGACCAAGTCGACCCCGACCGAATCGTGCCGACCCAGCATCTGGGCCAGTTTGAGTTTGGTGCCGACGCCATCCGTGCAGGCGACTAGCATCGGCTCTTCGTAATTGCGCCGGAATAGCTTGTTGCTAAAATCGAGCTGAAACAGCCCCGCAAACCCGCCGTCTAGCTGACGGACACGCGGTGAAAATGTCCGATGCATTAACTTCGGCAACCGCTTCATCGCCTCGTTGTAAACGTCAAGGTCGACACCAGAATCTTTATAGGAAACGCCAGTCATGGGCTCGCTGCTTATTGTCTGGCGTGACGCCAGGATGTTTGTCTAGGGAAAGTCCGATCGATCATTGCTTGGGCTGGCCGCTGAATCAAATCACAGGTCCGCCGCCGCCAAAAACAAATGACATAATGTCTCTTATAGCAAAAATCGGCCGCCAACGCCGGGCGCGAGGGCCTGCAAAATGGCAAATTATCGTCGAACGCACCACCCGCTAATCCAGTCAAACCGATTGGGGGAAGGCGACCATCTCAAACCGCAGCTTTCGCAAGGCAATGGCTAAGTATTTCGGCTTGTTTTGGGCCGCTGTTAGCCCCTGCCAAAGGGCTTGTTGATTCAAGTAACGCTTATAAACCAATTGCCGGTTGGTCTGCCGATTTGGGCGTTTTTACAGACTTTGGTGAGCTGTGACGCGTTAGCTGCCCGGCCCAACCTGATCTCCCGGTGGCTGACGGTCCGCGCCTCACTCAATCAACAAGCCCGAATCCTGCCCGATCCTCCAATGTGGAACGCTGAGGGAACGCCCAGCCTCAACCACGATTTGAGCAACATTATCAGCGGATAAGGGCATTGCCGACTCACTGATCTATCGGTTTTGCCGAATCAAACGGGCAAGCAGATCCCAGCAGTTGTGTCGGTCGTGCCCCCGGCATTGGCGTCGCAAAAACCATTAATCGTTTGGCCCCAAATAGCGGATGTTTACCTGTACGCCATACGAAATCGGGAGACGAGCTGCTCCTGATCGACTTCAAGAACATGTTGGATCGCAACGCATGGGATTGCCAACGAAGAGGAAATGACCAATGTTAATGCATATGCGCCACCTACATCCAAAACTTCAATTTACCCACATGTTGCCGTATGGCGCTGTGATGCACGATCAAGGCGTTCAGTTTGTCGTGTTCAGTCGCAACGCAACGGAAATGCGATTGTTGCTATACGATGAAGTCAGCGATCTCGAGCCAGTTGAGATTCTGAACTTTGATCCAGATACCAACCGCTGGGGCGACATCTGGAGCATTTTTGTCCCGGGCCTTTCCGCCGGTCAGCTTTATCATTTCCAAGCCAACGGGCCCAACGATCCAAGTCGCGGTCACCGCTTCCAACCACACGCCCGCTTGATCGATCCTTACGCCAAAGCCTTGGCTGGAAACTTCCAAGCTTCCAATGACGGAATCGTGCGACCTCCCAAATGCGTGGTCGTCGATGACAGTTTCGATTGGGAAGGCGACCGCCATCTCCGACGTGATTTGTCCGAGTCCGTGATCTACGAAATGCATGTTCGTGGATTCACCCAACACGAATCTAGCGGAGTGGAGCATCCCGGGACCTACCTAGGCGTCATTGAGAAGATCCCCTATCTCCAGTCGCTGGGCGTCACGGCAGTTGAGTTGATGCCCGTCCACGAGTTTCCGATCTTTGAGACCGACGGCTCGATCAGCGAACGGCCCAACTATTGGGGCTACGATTCGATGGCGTTTTTCGCGCCTCATCGTGGCTACTCGGCAGACCAGACTCCGGGCGGGCAAGTCCGTGAGTTCAAGAAAATGGTCAAGGCGTTGCATGAGGCCGGGATCGAAGTCATCCTCGACGTCGTTTTCAATCACACTTGTGAGGGCAACGAAAAGGGACCGGTCTTGAGCTTCAAAGGCCTCGAGAACTCCGTCTATTACATGCTCGAAAAAGACAACCGGTATTACAAAAACTATTCCGGTTGCGGCAACACCGTCAATGGAAATCACCCGATCGTTCGAGAGATGATTTTCCATTGCCTTCGTCATTGGGTTCACAACTACCATATCGATGGATTCCGATTTGATCTGGCGTCGATTTTAAGTCGTGACCGAGGCGGAAACCTTGTCCCCAACCCGCCGCTCGTCGAAGCGATTGGCGAGGACCCGTTATTGGCCGATACCAAGATCATCGCGGAAGCTTGGGATGCCGCGGGGGCCTACCAAGTCGGCTCGTTTGGCGATGACCGGTGGGCCGAGTGGAATGGTCGGTACCGTGACGACATCCGCAGCTACTGGCGTGGCGATGGCGGAACCCGGGGTGCCCTCGCGACGCGTCTGGCTGGATCAGCCGACCTGTACCAACCAGGTGGCCGTCCACCGTGCAGCAGCATCAACTTCATCACCTCGCATGACGGATTCACGTTGAGCGACATGGTGAGCTATTGCGATAAGCATAATCTTGCCAACGGTGAAGACAATCGCGACGGTGACAATAATAATTTCAGTGAGAATTTTGGCGTCGAAGGCCACACTGACGATCCCGTGATCGAAGAGTTGCGGTTGAGACAAATCAAGAACATGATCTCAACGCTGATGTTAAGCCAAGGCGTTCCGATGATGGTCGCGGGTGACGAATTCCGCCGCACCCAAAACGGAAACAACAACGCCTATTGCCAAGACAATGACATTTCGTGGTTGGATTGGAAGCTGGTTGAAGAAAACGCCGAGCTGATTCGGTTCACGAGATCCCTCATCAATTTCCGCCGCAACCAGCCGACTGTTCGACGACATACGTTCTTGACGGGTGTTCCGGACAGCAAAAACGGCTGGGCCGACGTCAGCTGGTACAGCCCGCAGGGCACGGCTGTGGAATGGCATGTGGATGAGCAAGCGATCACTTGTTTGCTGGCGGCTCCACAACCCGCCGACGATCCTAAAGGACTCGGGCGCGACGTGCTGCTGATGATCAACTCGGGACACCAGCGAGCAGAGTTTTTGATTCCCGCGATTTCCAAATCGAAGACTTGGCGGAAATTCGTCGACACCTCGCTCGCATCTCCCAACGACGTCTACCCAGAACTCGATGGCCCCAAGCTAGACCCTAACACCAGCCACGTGATGCCTCACAAATCGCTGGCCGTTTTCATCGCGGATCGTTAGTTTGATTCGCTAGTGCTCTCAGCGAAGATAGCTGAACTCAGACCATTGGCCGCAGCAAGTTCAAGACTTACTGCGGCCATTTTTTTCAACATTTCACATGCATTTCACATGCATTTCGCGGGACAAGCCGCTGAAACTAATCGGCAGGCAACCTGGCTCGGTCACCGCTTGCTCCTCACCCCCCAACCCCCTCTCCTCAGGAATTCGGCCTACGTTTGATGAAGTGACCATGCAGATTCGTCCGAATTCCCGAGGAGAGGGGGCTTACCTTTTGTGAGGGGCGATGAAGTTTGGTTTTTCCGGTTAGCCGAAAGCCACTACAGCAAACTTTTTCGTCAGCCCGGCCTAGCCCGGCAGCCATCCAGGATGCAATTTTTGCTATTCTCCCAATCAAGTTGGCAATGTTAGATATCGGATCTTCAACCAAGACGCTGACGGCCAAGCGAAGGCGGATTCAGGTGATGGAAATCAATTTACCTGGAGCCTCCTGGCCGTGACGGAATAGTGAAAGTGTGGGACTCACAGCATCTGGATTTGACATGAGCTCGATTCGGGCCGCACTGAATACAGGCCATTTTGTTAATTCTACTAATTCTGTTAATTCTGTTAAAATGCGTTGTTCAAGCAAGAAGGTTGTGCGTGGTTCTTGCAATCGTAAGCCTCACGCCGATGCTTGCCGGCGAGTCGCGAAACGAAAATTCGCTAGTTGAATCAGCTCGAAAGTCGACTCAGGAACCAGTAAGATACTAGCGTGCGGTCGTACTAGCCGTTCGGTCGTACTAGCCGTTCGGTCGTCGATTGCTGAACTCCGCCAAACAATCATCTCCTGTTAATGAGTGAGCCTTCATAGACGTGGAAAAATCAGACTCGAACCCATCGGACGATCAACAACCGCCCATTCTCGATGAAGCCACTGCGTTGGAAACGGCAGCTGATGATCCCGAGCTCGTGGATCTGCTCCGAACCACCTGCCTCCAAGAAGCCCCGAAAATCATTGCCCAAGCCCGTCAGGCGGTTACCGATTCCGACTGGAAAACAGCTCGCCGATCCGGCCATTCATTACGCTCGAGTTTTCGAGCGATTGGCGCCTTGGCGGCGTCTGAAGAGTCTGGCCAGCTGGAAGAAGTCGAGCTTGACAATCCCGAGGACTTCATCGCCGCCATCGAAGTCATTGAAACCGCGATGCAAAAATTGCTTGATCATCTTGGGGCGTAAGTGAACGGAGTATGATGTTCCGCCGCCCATGAGGCACTTCCATGAGGCACGCCGATCAATCGGCTAGAGGCGAGCTTTCTCAGGAGGGGGAATGCCTGCTGACTCCTAGATGGAAACGTCGGATCGAATGTCGCTCGGCACATAAGGCTGGTAATTCAAACGCCGAACGTCGTCGTGTTTTTTAACCTCATAAGTGATTTCTCGCCATTTGATTTTCGTCAGCATGGTTGCTCTGGCGCAGGACACGCCGTAGATCAGGTGGGCGACGGCAACCATCGAGAAGACGCCAGCGAATCGGCCGATGGAAATCGGTTCCAACGTTTCCCCGCGAAGCTCACAGCTGCGAGCGACACATTTTCTCGCCGCCAAGTACGCGACGGTCGACATGATCCCGCTCACGATCAAAGCCGAAGCACTGATCCCGATGGCGAACGCATGGCCCACGGACAGGGCCGCAAATAAGACCGCGAAATTCCCAAGCATCACCGTGTTGCTAAACGCTGCGTGAATGATCGAAAGAAAAAAAGTCGGCTCGTACAATCGTGACCAAGTCAGCATTCGCGTGACCCAGCGATTGACATATCCGAACGTGCACGATTCGCGATTGACCATGATCAACGAAGGAGCAAATTCGACGCGCAACCCGATGTCGTTAATGGCTTTCTTGATCGGGCCGTCATCGACGACCGAGTGACTCCAGATCTCAGCCAATCCGGCTTTTTCGAGATCCGACTTACGCATCGCGAAACTACCTGCCCAAGGATTGGAGAAAAAGACCGTGGGGACTAGCGCGCCACCATTCCACGTACTGCGCGTCACCGATCCAACGCCGGCCATCGCGCGGGGCTCGAACCACTGATTGCCCGTTACACCGCCAATCGTCGCGTCATCCAGTGGGCCGATGATCGCCGCCAGCCAAGTCTCATG
>JBLINZ010000147.1:0-12599 GCA_047639375.1 Mariniblastus sp.
CGTCGACCACGTTTTGCGCCGCCGCCATCCAAGTTCGCTCTCCATCGACCAGTCACGGTCTGAAAGCTCGTCTTTCTTGGCGGCTGTTGGGAGTTCATCGAGGATCCAAGATGCCCCGGGCTCCCCGCGACGTCAGTCGCATTTGTCGTTACGAAAAGTTACGGCCATCGTCTTAGTTTTTGGCCCGATTTATGGGGCCGCGATGGGTTCCTACGCTTTTGTGGCTGGCAAGCGTAGTCTGATTGAGCAGATCCCACAGATGATTTATTCAGGCGTCAAAGTTCCCTTGTTGGTCGGGTTGGCGGTCGCTATTTCGCTTCCTAGTTTTTTCGTTATCAGCACGTTATTGGGATTGCGCGATGATTTTCGCGAATCCCTGAGAGCCATTGTCTCCGCCCAAGCTGGTTTGGCCGTGATTTTGGCTTCGTTGTTTCCGATGACCGTATTCGCGTACCTGTCGACGTCCACGATGGCGGCCAGCTATTCGTTTGCGATCTTGTTCAACGCGGCGATGTTTGGTGTGGCCAGTGTGTCGGCTCAAGTGTTGCTTCGCGGCTACTATGTCGAATTGGTCAAACGCAGTCGTCGACACCTCTGGATGGCTCGGGTTTGGATTTTGGTTTACGCGTTTGTCGGCATCCAAGCAGGCTACGTGCTTCGCCCTTTCATCGGGAGCCCGGACGCGCCAACCACGTTCTTTCGACGAGACTCATTTCAGAACGCCTATGTGAAGATCTTCGAATTGATATGGGCAGTACTCAAAGAAGTGGGATGAGTTCGGGCGAGCTACCGGCGATAGGGGGCCGCCAGAGAATACATCAGCAAGCCCATGTCCTCGTAGACATAGGGCGTGATCCAAGTGATGGCCCCTTCGAAATGCTCATCTTCTTGGAGGGCTCCGTCCGCCACAAACAACAGTTCCTGGTGGCTTGCTCCAGACGCATCGAACAGTGGGATGAAGCGACTTCTCCAGTGGCGATGGTAGGTGTGATCGATGACGCGTTTCAAGTACTTTTGAAACATTACCTCAATCGTTTTTGGGACGAGGTATAGTTTCGCGAATACCAAGCCGAGGACAGAGCAGGTAATGCTGAGCAGCAAAATAGGTTGGCTGTCGAGCCAACTGTACAGCAGAAAGAACGGGGCGATCAGCACCAGCGCGTAGGCGCCCCAATGCAACGCGTAGTAGACCGAGACTTGTTTGGTGCCTAGTTGCCATGTTTGATCAAGATCAGCCAGCAGGCGAATGACCTGATTGCCAAACTTTTGTTGCCTTTTACGGGAATCCGTGTTGAGTCCCAAGCGAATTCCGTTTCGCTGTGAGACATCTTCATTAATCATGGTCCACAAAATCACGAGCGGAGCGTCTTGTTCCTGGCTTTCGTTGAACGACTCCAAGAGTGCTTGTGCGTCGTCGGCGAGTTGGAGTTGGCACTCGATGACTTTAGCATCGCCTTCCTGCTCGTCGAGGCAGAAGTAATTCTTGATGGTGTCGTGGATTTGTTGTCGCGTTGGCGAGTCGGCAAGGGAGTCGCTGGTTTGATGGTGGTATTCTTTCAGCAGGTCAAGCAATTCAAGTTCATGGCCAAGGTTAGAATCGCGTTGGGAGGCTTCATCAAGCAACGCCAATTTGTTTTGCATCCAGGCGTCGTCGGCGGTCCAAATCGCCGATTTCAGAAGCTCGGCGTAGAAGACGAGTTGGCTGTCGTTGCGGTGGTCTTGGATGTTGGATTCGCAAGTGGCCAGAATCTTTTTGAAGATCGGAAACTCGGCTGATCGCAGCAATTGCTTCCATCCTTTTTCCGTCAAAAAATAGAATCGGTCGTTGGAAACAACTTTGGAGGTTGCGGCGAGCAACCGCTCTAACATTGGAGGAGGACAGGGTCGCTGGAAAAATTCACGCAGTAAATTGAACAGACCTGGGTCATGGGGGTGTGCTTTGAGGCCCGTCAAAAGCCACTTGAAAAACATGGTCTGGTCGCTAGTCGCGAGGTCGGACAGGATCGCCAGCACGTAATACTCATAAGGGGTTCGTTGCGTTTGTTTTTCTAGTTCGGCATAGATTGCGCTGGGCGTTGAGCTTTTTAGCCGTTGGGCGAGGCTGGGAGTTTCTGGTGACCGTTTGCCAGAATCTGAAGTGGATTTAGAACTGGCACGGAAACCGGCTAGGGTCACGTCATTCCAGTTGTAGTCGACCGTCGGCCCGTTAGTGTTGACGACGGACGATCCATATCTCAGTTCATTTTCAAGCTGTTCGAACGCGGCTCGAATTTTTTGGAACTCGGCCGGAAATTTTTCCGGCTTGTAGATTCGCAAGAATTTGTTGTAGGCTCGCTTAAGTGATTTGCGATCGAATTCTGACGGCAATTCAAAGAACTTGCGGGCTTGATAAGGGAGAAGGCTCCAGTTTGGTTCGTCCATCAGAACCCTCGCAATGCGATGAGAAGAATTCGAATGATGATCATGATCACGAGCCCAATCACCCAGCCTGGAATTTCTAAACCAATCGAAATGCCCTCGTTCTCGTCCGACCGTCGTGACTTGATTTGGCCGACTTGTTTGAACCAATCTGATTCGATCGCATACAGGGCAGGGAATTTGTCTCGCATCATTTTCACCATCTCGCGGACATTGGGCCGAGCCTCAGAGTAGGGCAACTGCCGGAGGTATTTTTCCTTGACGGTGCCAGCCTTGCGAGGAGGGAGCATGATGATTCGTCGAAATGTATTGTAGAGATTGATCTCTCGTTGGGGATGTTTTGCGAGCTGTTGAAATTGGTCTTGATAGGAAGTTAAGAGTCGGAGTCGATCAACGCTGGCCTTGAGTTCAGGCAAGTCGCTGACGTTGAGGGCTTCTAATCGTTTGCGTAAATCAAGTGGCGAGATCGTCCAGAAATCAGTGCGAATTTGGTCAAGGCGTTTCGAGACGAGTTTGCGTCGCTCAGCGATGTTCGCTGATTGTCCTTCTTGTTTGGATTGGCCAGTCGAAAGGCCAGCATACCGAAATCTCAAATCGAGCATGCGGCTAGCGTTAGGCAATGGATCGAGTTGCAGCATTCGATCCAAGTACTGTTGGGTCTGTTGCGGAGTCCATTGGGGGCTTGGAGAGGGCATGGCGATCGGTGGAGCAAATGAGAGGCGGAGGTGGAAACCTGAGCTGTCGTTTCAGTGGTTCAGTTTTGACTTTTTCAGTCGAGGTTTTCATGGTATTCGATTCCCAAACGGGAAAGAGTCAACATCAGACCCTCCCTCGAGGTCTCAAATCGATCGCGATTTCCGGACGACATCGCGGTCTCAAAAATGTCAATCGATTCCTCAAGTTCCTGGCGATGGAAGGGGCTGACTTCTCCCACCATCGACTCGCAAAAGTGAATCAGCCGTTGGTTTTTCAGTTCGTCACGCGGATAAAACTTGACGTTTTTTAGATTTTCGATAGCGCGACGGATGTCTTGATCTGACAAGCTGGCACAATGCTGCGTCAGTACCAAGCTAAATCGTTGTTGAGTTTCAGCGATGATTGCTTCGACTTCGAGTAAGCCATTGATGTCATACGTGAACCGAACTTGGACCGGATGGCCTGCGGGCCCTGGGGGGATGTTGTCGATTTTGAGTTCGCCGAGTAGTAAGTTGTCTTTCACCTTGCGGGCTTCGCCTTGGTAAACCCGCAGCAAGACTTCGGGTTGATTGGCGACCACGGTGTTGAAGACTTCTTCGCGCGAAACCGGAATCGTGGTGTTGCGGTTGATGACGGGTTGAAAGTACCCATCGGCGATTTGGCCACCAAACTGCTTGACCACCTCAACCCCGAGGGTGAAGGGGCAAACGTCCGTCAGCACCATGTCATCGACGGCTTTGTTGTCTTCGATAAGCGCGGCCTGAACGGCGGCGCCGAGAGCGACCACTTCATCGGGGTTGAATTTCATCTGAGCTGGTTTGCCAAAATATCCTTGGACCAGTTCAGTCATCAGCGTCATGCGGGTCGAACCACCTACGAGAATGATATCGTCAATCGCCTCGGGAGCTTGTTCACCATCGCGAAGCACTTTGCTAATGGGGCTGACGATTCGTTGAACCAGCGGCTTGCAGATTTTCGCAAACGTTTCACGATTGACTTGCAGTGCCGATTGGTCGTCGAAGTTCCCGTCGTTGTTGGGGATTCGGATTCGGGTGCTTTCTTTTTCAGCCAACTCGCGTTTGGCGTTTTCGCATTCTTTTCGCAATCGGGCTGTGCGAAGCGGAAACTTCATTTCTGCCGTTTCTAGATGAAGCGATTCGCGTTGATAAACGGCGGCCATCAGTCGGTTGGTGAAGTCTTCGCCGCCAAGCTGACTTTCACCTGCGGTGGCGATGATTTCCAGAGTGCCTTCGAAAATCTCCATGAGCGTGACGTCAAATGTCCCACCTCCGAGATCGATGACCATCAGATGTTTTTCAGCATCTCGATCGTGAAATCCATAGGTTAACGCGGCAGCGGTAGGCTCATTGATGATCCGGCGAACTTTGAGGCCGATCATTTCACCGGCTAGTTTCGTGGCCTTCCGTTGATTCTCGTTGAAGTACGCTGGGACGGTGATCGTCGCTTCAATGACTTGCTGGCCGAGATACGATTCTGCATCGGCTTTGAGTGAATGCAGGATTAAACTCGAAAGTTCCGTGGCGTTGAACTCGCGATCGCCAATCTTGGTGGTTCGATCGGTCCCAATCCATCGCTTAAAGCAAGAGGCACAGTTGTCCGGTTGCGTGACACGGAGTTCCTTGGCTGCTTCGCCGACAATGATTCTCCCGTCATCAAGCAAGCCGACGACCGACGGAGTTAAGTGCTCACCGTGCGCGTTGGGAATCAGTTTGGGAGCGCCGTTTTCAAAAACCGCAACGAGTGAATTGGTAGTGCCAAGGTCAATTCCAATGATCGGCATAGCGAGTTTCAGAACGGTTGAAGGGCGGGGATAATTGTCGATTTATATTATGGTTTCTTTGATTCGAAAAGCCAGCTGTGAAAAGACTTTTGCTTCGAACATGGGAATGCCTGGCGATTTTCTTGGTAGCTTTTTTTGAAATTTGGTTTGGGAAGTGCTCGACGCCCGCCAACTGTGTAAGAATCAAACGGGCTGTAAGGAATCAAACTTCTTTCGTCGAATCCTTGCCTGCAATGTTCTTTGGTCTCGCCCACAAACGTTCCACGTTTGCTACTGTCGCCTGCCAACTAATTGATAAACGATCTATCGTCTCGCATATTGATTGTATAAACCGTTATGTATCGGAGTTTCGGACGACGTCGGTCTCTCTACTAAGAACGTCTGGCAGAAGCGAAATTTGCAAATATGCGCTCCGGTTGATCGAACACAGTTTGCAACCTTGGTCTCTTCCCATTCAAATGACAGCGTCTTTCGATTGCCGGCCGGACGCAGGTAAACGGAATCTCAGCGAGGGCGACAGGGTAACTGGAATTGGTCAATGGTTCGGGGGTGTGCGGGTTGAAGCTGTCTTTTTCATGTCAGAATTGTGGTAAACAGTTCAGTAACCTCAAGCCGGAGTTGGCCGGCAAGAAGGTCCGCTGTCGCTGCGGTGCCGTCGTTCGACTGGGAGAAAACCTTGGCAAAAAATCTGGTCAGGCGAGTATCTCAGATGCAAACGCCACGTCGAAGTCAAAACCTAGTTCAGCGTCGTCTGAAGATTTGCTTGGGGTAGATCTGTTGGGGCTGGAGATGCTGGGTGAGCAGCTGTCGGGCGGCGATTTGGGCGGAAAGAATTCTGCTCAAATCAAGCAGTCAACGCCCAAACGGCCTCCCCCTATGCCGCCAAAAGCCGAACAGCAAAACGCTAAGCAGCAACCGCCCAAGCGGCAACAGCTCAAGCAGGTTAAGCCCAAGCAATCCAAGCAACCGAGAGTTGAGGCTCCGTCGGTTTCACTTCTGCCACGCAATCGAGTGCCACAAGTTGATGTCGAAGAGGTCTCGGAAGTCAGCCCGAGTTCGCGATCTAATTCGAGTGGAATCGGCTTGCCGGTGTCTTCGGCTTTTGGAGACGCCTATGGAGACCTTGATTCGATTTTAGACGGTGCGGGAGACGCGTCGCCGCTTCGGGTGTCCCCACGCGACGAGACAGCGCCTAGCGATCGCGATGCTAATGGGACACCTAATGGCGATAGCGCAGATTTGAATGCAAGGCCGCCAAAATTCGATTCGAGGACGCTGGGTTTCATGGCGGCGCTGGCTTCGGGCGCGATGGCGTTTGGGTTCGGTTTGTTTGTGTGTGTTTCGCGGTTTCAATTGATTGATTTGTTATTCATCAACCAGTTTTCGACGCATTTGCGATCGGTGTTCGGAGGTGTATTTGGGGACACGGAATTGACCGCCGGTTTTCAAACCATGTTTTTGGTTTTGGGCTGGATGTTATGGGGGGCAGCAGTATTGTTGATGCTACTGGGAGCTGCTCAGTTCATCAACGCGTTTACCAAACTGGTTTTCCAGCGTCAAATTGCGGCGTGGTCGGATGGGCTGGCCGCAGCGTTTGGGATTGTCTTGGTCTTTCTTTTGGTCGCTTTGGTTTTCAGTCAGACGTCATGGGCGAATCACGAGAATTTCATTCTGGATGGATATGAACGACCCGTGGTCGCGGAAGGCGAGCATTTGGATGTTGTCGATCGGGTCCGGGGTGCGATTGACGAGCGAAGTCGATCTTTTACGACTTGGATGCTGTTTGCCGTTTCGATTCCGTTTTCGATTTTCGTCGCATCCATGGTGCGGCTATTTACCAAGACGTCGTGATCGATGCCAGCGCCAAGAACAACTCAGGGGCAACTCGCAAGGCTCCGCCGTGTTTTTCCAATTGAGTTTGTCCGTCGGGATTAATTGAAACCGAACAACCGTGCCAATCGCTGAGTTTAATCGTTGAGTTTAATCGTTTCCAGGTTGATTGGTGAACTGCTTGCGCAAGACTTGGCTTTCCAAGTTACCGGTCGGCGATTGATTGGGGCGTGGCCCAGGCGCGCGGATGATCTTTGCCAGCTCGCCATGATCGAGCCAAGCCAAGTGGCAGGCGTTGCAGGTATTGAGCACGACATTGCCTGGGCCGTAATAAGGGTGCGAGTTCATTTTCTCAAGGCAAGCCGGGCAGTTGTCGATCCGATCGAGTTCGTTCGGGTCGATCGGGAAGGGGCTGTCGTCGGGTCCTTGGTATTGAGCACGGAGCTTATTGATGATCATCCCCAGCGATTGAGTTGGCGTGATGAATCCGCGACAGTTACTGCAAAAGCAAACTTGGAAGCCCGAATCGAGTATTCCGACTTCGAGGGGAAGCACACACTTGGGGCATTGGAATTCTGTTTGGGTGCCCTGCGGGGAAATGGGGATTTGAGAGTCTTTCATTTCGTTATTGAATTGAAAGCGATTGCAGGGAGCACAGTGATGATGCGTTTGCCCGTGAACGGGTAGCATCGATTGATTGCAAGTTTGACAATTCATAGCGAGGACCTTGTAAAGGCAATAAACGGCCAACGATGGCTTGAGCAAGATGGCGCGCAAGTCTAGGTTGCCCCATGCCGCTGGGAGTCACAAAATCGAATTGTTTTGAAGAGATTTGACGGTCGTTGTTAGCGCTTCGCCTTGAACGGTTGTTCGTTCTCACTAACCGCGTCGGTTTACCGATTCATGAGGAGATGTCAACAGCAAGGATGACGCGTTTTCAGCGGTTGTCGCCGATCGCCACTAAATTCTGCGAAAAGCCTTATCGGAACGGTGCACTGGCGACGTTCCCGTTGGGAGGGTCGCAAGGAACGAGCGGGTGAACCCTACCCGAAACCATCAACCGCTTGAGCTTGATTTTGACTACGGCTGCTCTTCACTAGGCCTACTCCTCGACGCCATGGAAGTCTTTAATAACTTGCCAAGTTTCTTCGGGCGTTTCGGTGTACTGGAACAGATCGAGGTGGCTGTCTGAGATAACGCCTTCGTCTGCCAGGAATTGGAAGTCAATGATTCCGTCCCAATATTTCTTGCTGTAGAGAATGATCGGAATTTCTTGCATGCGACCGGTTTGTCGCAAAGTCAGAGTCGTGAACAGTTCGTCCAGCGTCCCAAATCCACCTGGGAAACAGATCAACGCTTTGGCCCGAAGCAAGAAGTGCATTTTCCGAATGGCAAAGTAGTTAAACTGAAAACACATTCCAGGTGTGATGTATGAGTTCGGCGTTTGTTCGAATGGCAGCGTAATATTGAGCGCCATCGACTTGCCGCCGGCCTCGTAAGCACCTCGGTTGGCGGCTTCCATGATTCCTGGTCCGCCACCTGTTTTGATGATGAACTCACCATCGCGAAACTGTTTGTTGTAATTGGTTACGATGCCTGCGAATTCACGGCACTCTTCGTAGAACCTGACTTTGGCTTGGAACCGTTCAGCGCGAATCATCGCCCGTTTGGCTTCATGGGAATCGGGCGACTTAGCGGCCAGTGCCTGGGCCTCAACCATCATCTTGTCGGCGTCTTCTTGTGGAAGGACTTGGGTTCCCCCGAACACGACGACGGTCGACTGGATCCCTAGATCATCCAGAAACATTTCTGGTTTAAGCAGTTCAAGTTCCAGGCGTAACGGGCGAAGGGCTTCGCCACGGATAAAATCTTGGTCCATGTAGGCCAGCCGATAGCTGGGGTTCTCCATGATCGCTTTGAGCCGCTCTTCGATTTCTTCTTTTTCGCCCACGAAAATTCCTTCCGAATTCTTGCCTGGCCTGATGACCGGCTAGTCTTATTAATGTGTTTTCTTGAAGTGCGTATCTTCAAGGGAAACTAGCCCTGTGGCAATCCCAGATCGGTGTCGTAAGGGTGGGATAGGCTTCCAACTTGTTTAAATCTGCTGTTTTGAATTTTCGATGGTGGTTTTGCTGCGCAAAAGACACGCTGGCAGTTTATCTCACTTTAATCAACCGCCTAAGGATTCTCGGATTCACATTGCGGGTGACATGGTGGAGCGTCAAAATCAAGTTGGAGAAAAGCCAATGTCAAAGCCAGCCGAATTCAAACTTGATTACTCGTCCCCGGAAATTCGTAACGATCCGTGGACTTATTTCGCGAGACTCCGTGAGCGGGGGCCGGTGGTTCGCATCAAGATTCCGATCATTGGAAAAACTTGGGCCGCCACGTCATGGGCCGCGGTTAGCGATGTATTTAAAGACACCGAGCATTTCGCTCGTGATTCCAAGCACGCCGGACGCAAGACGATCGGTAAGATTCAATGGCTCTTGCCCCGAGTTCTCCGTTCGTTGATGCATAATATGTTAGGAGCCGATGGCCTTGATCACCGACGCCTGAGGTCGATCGTTGATCAAGCGTTTGCGAGGCGCAATATCGAGGGCATGTCCGAGCGGGTGGCGTTAATTGCGGAAGAGCAGATGGCGATTGCGGCGGAGTCGGTTGATCGACATGGGCGGTTTGACTTGATTCAACATTTTGCCCGCCCGTTTCCGCTGACCGTGATTTGCGAATTGTTGGGCTTGCCGTTGGAAGACCGGCCGAAGTTTCGCAAGTGGTTTGAGCCAATGGCCAACGCCGGATCGCTATTTGATATTCTTCGGGTCACCGGCGGACTCAGGAACACAATCAAGTATCTTGTGCAGCAATTCAAGGTTGTGGCCAAGAATCCCCGCGACGGATTGATGAGTGAGTTGGTGCAAATCGAGCATGAAGGCGAATCGCTGAGTGAGGATGAGTTACTGTCGATGGTGTTTTTATTGCTAGTCGCTGGTCACGAAACGACGGTACACTTACTCAGCAATACTGTTTTGACGTTGATGCAATTCCCGGACGCCAAGCATGAGCTAACTTCTGATTGGAGCAAGGCGAACAGTGTGGTCGACGAAGTGTTGCGATACGCATCGCCGCTTCAAATGGGTAAAGCCCGGTTTGTGAAACAGGATTTTGAGTTTCATGGGGTGCCATTGAAGCGTGGCGAAATGATGACGCCTTTGATTGTGTCTGCGAACCACGACCCAACACGATTTGAGAATCCGGCGACGTTTGAAATTGACAGGCCGCGTAACTATCACATGTCGTTTGGAAGCGGTCCTCATGTCTGTTTGGGAATGAAGCTTGCTCGCACCGAAGTGTATCACGCGTTAAAGAGTCTCTATGAGCGGTGGCCAAATCTTCAGCCGGCGTTTGATCTCGACCGTCCCGATTGGTCCAAACGGATGGGGATCCGGGGATTGAATTCGTTGATGCTGCAAGTTTAGACGAGGAGCGTCCGTGCTGCGATGTAAGAATTCGACAGGATGAACATGATAAAACAGGATCGCACCGGAACATAAGTGTTGCGAGCCTCGTTAAGAGTTTCGGCCGGTTGGCAGTTCCGCAAGTCTTGACGACATTCGCTACGGTCAAAACGGGTTCTGTTTCTTCGGGAACAAAAGACGGACAAATCCATGCCAGCTTTCGGTTTCCCGCGATTCCTTGCCCCATTGTATTGCTATTCGAGAGATTTGCCCATTTCACTAGACTGAGACCAATCAAGAAGAAACAGCGAATTTCTATTTTGGAGAATGGACGATGCGAAATCGAATGGGCGCGACTTGGTTGAGTTCGCAAGTACTGATGGTGTTGGCCATGATGATTGGTTCCGCCAATGTTTCGGCTGTCCAAGTCCAAATTCAGGGGAGTGGCAATGTGCAACCGACCGTGCCGTCGCCTTTGTCGGGGATGGATGTTGATCAATCTCCGCCGATGTTTTCATCCAAGACGATTCCTACGGATCAATTTGTGAATCACGTTGTTGATTTGAGAGAAGTGCTAACGGGTTATTCGCAAGACAACCAGTGTTCCATGAACGAAGCGTTTTCCATGTTGGTTAAGCGGCTCTCATTAGTTCAGTTGGACCCTGGGGTGGATGGCAAAAAAATGAAGAACGCAATCTATCAAGTCTTGGAGCAAGACAAGGTATCGATCACGGCCCGTCAATCTTTTTTCAACGACCTGCAAGCCAACCTCGATCAATTCCGTTTTGGCAGTCGGGAGATCTTGATTGAAGTTTCCTTCGTCGACGTTCCCACTGGCGACGTCCCGACGTTGCAGTCGTTCATGATTCCGGGCTCGTTCGAAACGTTTGGAAATCAATTGCCGCAAATTACACCAGCTGCGACGTACGCGACGCAACCTCATTCAATTTCAAAAACAGCAGTCGCCAACCAAGTGGGCGATGTTAAAAGTGGTGGAACCGTGGTCCTGGCAACGGCGACGAAAACCAAGGCCATTCCGGCGTTTGTGGGACGGTTGGACAGCGCGGGTAGAGCGCAGCTGCTCAAGTTTTCTAGATCGCGATCCGGTATCGAAATCACAAGAGCACCTACGATGGCAATTTATCCAGGGACGCGCGGCGTAGTCATGGATGGAGCCCAGCGACCGTTCGTGGTGTCGTTGAAGAAAGTCAACGTGGGCGAGTTTGTGAGGCACCAACCCGTGATCCAGTTACTTGAAGACGGGGTTAAACTGTCCATTCGGGGCGAAGACGTAGACGGGAAACTACAGCTCCACGGCGATCTCGCCTTTAGTAAAGTCACGAATGTCGAGAGCTTTGATTATCCGATCGCAAAGAATCCAGAGGGGCGTGGGTACACGATCCAAATTCCTGAGCATCAGGTTCGGAATATCCACTGGTCGGCTCTGATGGAATCTGGGAACACGTTATTGATCGATCCTGTTGAAATATCGACCAAGGAAGTTCAAGCCAAGACTCGATTCAAGCCGGCGGTTAACGAAACGATGCGTCGCATGGTTTTGATTCGCCCGGTCTTGGTCTCTAGCGAAAAAGCCGACGTGCAGCGGTAGGTTCCTTTGCGACTTGCGAACAATTGCTAAATCGGTGGCAGGTTCAGTAAACGGCGGATCACGTTCAACCTTCGCGCTCGGTTGGAATTGAGTCGTGAAAACTTGCTCCAATAGGCTTCTTCTTCCCGTAGCTCATTTTGAAAGATGCGTGACATGCGTTTGATGATCAGCGGGCCAAACATGAGGCCGGCTTCTCGGTCGACGTTGTCGTAGGCGGCGTCTCTGCCGGTTGAGTGCAAATCGGCTCGTCGAAAAGTCAACGTCGGATAATTCCGGTGTCCGCGGGCGATCAATTCGGCTTGTAAGTGAAAGCCCGCGTCGAGCGCCCACGCTCGAATCGGCTCGGCGGTTTGGTTCGGCTGAAGCACAACGTAGTCAGGGACTCGGTTGGGAAACGCCTGGAGAATTGTAACCATGTTTTCGGCGCCCATGCCGGTGATGCTCAAACTGTCGGCTTCGCCTGGAGCGAGTGCTGCCAGCCCGTCACCGAGTCTGGCTTCAGCCGGGTAGTTTGCGAGCGTGTGTTTGGAGTTTTCGTAGGGTTGCTGATGCTTCTCAATCGCAATGCCCCTTGAGATTCGGCCGCTGCGAATCAGGGCTGTCAGGAGCCCTGCGTGATCCGAGCCAACGTCCGCATGGACAGTTGAGCGGATCTGTTCGGCCGCGGCAGTCAATCGGAAATCCAGCTTGTGCACTTGGCGTTCTCGCCCGGGGAATGTGAGTTTGAAAAACGATCGACGGTTGTGAGCCACCGGATTTCTAATTTGAAAACTATGCGGCCTGGAGA
>JBLINZ010000148.1:0-12567 GCA_047639375.1 Mariniblastus sp.
AGAGGCCCTCGCTCAAGCCGTGGTCGACAAAATCGAGTCATCGGAAAAAGAGTTCTCGCCACTCTACGACTGGTCGCTTTCCGTCAAAAAGAAAATTGCCACGATCTGCCAACGTGTCTATGGCGCCTGCGATGTTGAGTACACCTCAACCGCCAAAAAGAATCTTCGCACTATCAAGAAACTGGGCCTCGAAGAACTACCCATTTGCATGGCCAAAACCCAGAAATCGCTTTCGGACGACCCAACCAAGATCGGTCGACCCACAGGATTCACGGTAACCGTCCGAGAAATCGAAATCGCTGCTGGTGCTGGTTTTCTGATTCCGATCACGGGCGACATGATGCGAATGCCAGGCCTCCCGGCGACACCCGCATCGGAAAACATCGACATCGATGAAAACGGCGAAATCACCGGCTTGTTTTAAGCAAGCCAGACAGTGGGCATTCGCAGAATCTCCTTGAGGCGGAATTCCGCCTCAAGGAAGTGCATTCCGACCTTCACCGCAGGACGAACCAACCGCTGGATCGTCCTCGACGAGCTGAAGGCTCTCTACTCGTATTTCCATTTAAGGATCCAGGGATCACTGAGTTGCTTTTGGAGTGCCTTCATTTTTTCCTGATAGGTTTTCAGGAGCTCCGCGTTCTCAGGTTTATCCGCCAAGTTATAGGCTTCATGCGGATCGTTCTCGATATCGAACAACTCAAACTCCGACCGGTGAATATATTCCCCGACGGTTTTGCGACCGTAAGGTGCCTCTTCTCCCTTGAGAAACTGAGCCTGCCAACTGGAGGCTGCCCAGAGATCAGAGGCAAACGGATAGTCGAGTTTATACGCGACATTCCAGATTAGTTTATATTTTTTGTCCTGCACGACCCGCATCGGATAATACATTTGGATTTCATGAAACGTATGCGAGGCAAAGATTTCGTCCCTGTGTCCGACGGTCGGGTCTCCTAACGACTTGAGCCATGATTTTCCGTGGTAGCTTCGGAATTCATTGCCGCCGTCGCGGTTGTCTTTAGCAAACAAGCCTTGCTTCTTCCAAAACTCGTCCGGGTCAACCCAGTTTTTTGGACCATTGATTTCATGATCCAAACCACCTGCAAAATCTAGCAACGAGGGAGCAATGTCGACGTGACTGATCATTGCGTCAGTTTGGAATCCACGCTTCGCCTCGTACGGGTTTCGTACGACGAACGGGACCCGCAAACCGGGTTGGTAGACGGTCGTCTTGGCCCCTGCGAATGCCATCCCATGGTCGGCGGTGAACACAATCATGGTTTTGTCGTAGAGATCGGCTTCCTTCAGGATGTCGATCAATCGACCCAGCCCCTGATCAATACGCGCACAAGACTGATAGTATTGAGCGATCTCGGAGCGTGTTTCAGGGGTGTCCGGCAGGAACTCGGGCACCGTGACCTTGGCAGGGTCGTAAAAGACTTCCTTGACGCCAGGATAAGCGTTCTTTTTCGGTTTGTTGCCAAACAAGTCTGGCTTGAGTTCCAACTCAGACGTCTGGTCCCGGCCACCACCGCGATGTGGATCCGAGGTGCCGAAATACAAGAAAAACGGACGATCGTCTTCCTTGTCGGCAATGAACTCGCGACATTTTTCAGCCAACTCAACGGTACTGCGAGCCGATCCCTTGAGGTACGTTTCGTACTGATAAACCGCCTCCGGTCCCACATGGTATTTTCCAATGTGAGCTGTTCGGTATCCGGCGTTCGCCATCACACGCGGTAACGCTAACGCCATTACATTGTGATAGGAATCGAATTTGTGAAAATGATGTTGATGACCGTACTGGCCATTCTTGTGGTTGTGCAGGCCCGACATCACAACAGAGCGACTGGCACTGCAGCTGGCCGTGGTGGCAAAAGCGTTTCGGAACACGACGCCGTCTTTGGCCATCGCATCCACATTCGGCGTGGCGGCTTGCGAGTCGCCATAACATCCGAGCGTCGGGCCTTCGTCGTCGGTAATGAAGAAGATGACGTTCCGCTCATTGGCAACACTGACGGTGTCACCCAGCAGGACGATCAAACAAATTGCAGCGATCCCCAAAGCAGAGATACGAAACGGATTTCTCATCTACGACTCCTAAAAACTGTTTGCCTTCACACGCCTCCACATTCAATGATTGGTGGAAGTCCGATGAAACAAAGCATTAAAACAAAACGACACGTCAACATCATAGTACAATTGTCGAAAAACGTCCTCTCAACACGCAAGGGTTTGTGATTTTTTCGTTTGGCGTCCGAAAAGGCTTTCCTCGACCCGTCGTCGCGTCCACAATTCAGTTTAGAATCCAAGTGAGTGGGCTGCACCACACGTTGATGACGCCCATGTGCGATCTAGTCGAATTCATCCAATCGCTTTTCGAGCAGCATTCATGAAAGAGCCGGAACCGCCAGCAAGATTGTCTGAAGAAGGCTCGACTCCCAGTGAATCATCGCCTTCAGGCTCAAGGGGCAATTACTACTCCGGACGTGAATCGTTTTTTGGCGTGTTCACTCAAGCCCAAGTGTATTTGAGCGGCGTACGGTTGGTGCATAATGAGAAAGTTACCCATCAAGTTTCCGATTTGGCATCTCAAATCGAAATCAACCGGCGGAACTTTCTCCACCACGGCGATGTTAATTTCGCGTTGCTTGATTTGAAACGAATCACCAGTTCATTCAGTCAACGAGTACAGGGCTGGGAGGGAGAAGCCGCCCGACGGGAGCGAGAAAAAAAGACCATGAGTGGTGGCGCGTTGGCGAAAATGAAATCTGAGTTCTCAATGGTCAGGACTAAGATTCGCTTGGCCAGTCGAACGCTTTCAAAACTCGAAATCGAGCTGCATCAAATCGTCGGCCAAGAAGCAGCAAAACAGAGGCGGGCCAATTCCAATGACCCGCCCACGATCCACGTGACTGCCGCCGAACCTGACGTCCCGGATCCCACGCCGGAGGAACTTGCCCGCGCCGTTCAAGCCTCGCAGGCGCTGAATCGATTTCTAGCCGAATGGACTGGCGACTCGCTCATCGTAGCTTACGAACAAGCCAATCTAGCTATTGACGAAACAAGAGACCACGTGGAGCAGGTCTGGGATCCACCGTCGGGAAATGGCCCGGCTCTGCTAGTTGTGGCCGGGTGGACCGTTACTCGTCCCTTTGCCGACGGGATCAATACGGAACGAAAACGATTGGACTTTCGACTGTGGCTGATTCCCAAGTCTCTCGTTGCGTCGCAGGTGTTGTCTCACGCGTCGGCCCCGACGGAACTTGGGTCTCACCCGTCGGCCCCGACGGAACTTGGGTCTCACCCGTCGGCCCCGACGGAACTTGGGTCTCACCCGTCGGCCCCAATGGAACTTGGCGTTACCAGCCGCAAACTGGACTCAGTGGTCATCGGATTCCGTAATGTCACTGAAAATGACCTGCCCAAATCTGATTTAATTGCTAGTTTCTTGGCCAAGTTCTCTGCGAAATACGAGACCGATCCCGTCATTCTCTCCGCCTATCTAAGCGACTTGGAGTGGGTGCAACGCTCGGTGATCCTCAAGCATCGGCCCGACTAGAACTTAGGGACGGTTGAAAAATAAAACCCGTGTTTTCGAGATCTCAAAACGAAAAAACTTCTATCGTATTCGACAACCAGTCGCCACTCCCTCGTCAAACCGCAAAACCCAAATACGGGTTTAGTTTTTTGAACGCCCCTTAACGAATGCACGCTGCCCTCGGGATGTTGTCTGGCCTTGGTTTGACGGACCTTCGTTACTGACGGCATTCATCAGCCCGCTGTTTTTGGGATTCCAAATTGTTAATAATGTCAGGATCTGGAAGCAATCACGCCTACTACCAATAATGACTTAGATCAACAAAGGACCCGAGATGCCGACCCTCGATTGGAGCTACCACCGCCGTGGCTGAAAGACCTGTGAAAAAACGCAAGAGTTTCTTGCGAACGCAGGCGTCGAAGCCAAACTTGAAATCAACGCCAAAAAAGAAACTCATGGTCGAGTGGAGGCTTTGAAACTCGTTGACTCAGTCACCTCCTTGTTGGTCGCCAAAGGCAAAAAGGTCGTGGCCTTGGATTTAAATAAAGATACGCCCAGCGAAGAGGAAATCACAAAATTGATCCTTGGCCCCACCGGAAACCTTCGAGCTCCAACGTTGCGTGTTGGCAAGCAATTGATCGTTGGATTCAACGAAGACATGTACGCCAGCGTTTTTGGCTAGTTGATTAGGGCGTATTGGTCCTAAGTGATGGCCGGTAGATAACCTACCCTGGAGCAACCGCCGTTTTTTGAATCGCGGATTTGACCATCACGATCAACGTTCCCATCACTGAGAAACCAAGGATCGCATTCAGCAGACCCACAATTTTCACGACTGTCTGGAAACTTTCGTCTCGGTCTAAAACGAATGCGAGGACGACCATCGTGACTCCCGCCAGCAGGGCAATGACGATCGCAGCGAGCCAAACCACCATCGCGGTCTGAGCAGACTCCATCACAGCTTTCGAGCGAATGTTTTTTCCGATTCGTTTGAAGTAGACGATGAAGAAGAACATATTGGCAAGCAACAAAGCATACGCAGAGATAATCGTAACGATCAACATCAGCCCGATCACGGCTTTTGCGCCGTCGCCTGCGTTGGTCGCATCGACAGCGGCCTCGGAAAGTGAGCCCAGCAGTGCCGCGACGATGGGTACAATTACCGCCGCGAACAGCGAGCCGACGGCCAAGCCGGCAAACGTTTTTTCATCTTTGTTCGGTGAGAAAATGCAAACGATCTGGCCGATCACGACCATCCCCACCGAGAAGAGCATCAATCCAACCATCACGAGCGCAATCACGCCAAACACGCTAGACTGAGTAATCGACTCGCTCGTTTTTGGGGCTATGTCGGCTAGCCAGCTGAACGCGTAAATGATGATCATTAGCACCATCATGGTTGTCCAAGAAATGAACACGATCCACATGCCGGTGCGTGCCACGCCGTAGCCACTCAAATCGACATCCGAGGTCTTCTTTCTCTTTCTGCCGCCTGTAACGCTCGAGTACGGATTAGCAACAATCGACTCCATGCCTTCAGCGCCGACGTGATCTGATTCGTTCTTGGCTTCTTGTCGGGCTGTATTGACATCCGCGAACCCTGGGTCCTCGATCACAAAATTGCCTAGCGGATTGCCTCGCTGCGGCGGTGGCGGCGGCGAAGAGAAAATATCGGCTTGGCGTTTCAGGGGGCCATCGATTCCCATTTTTGCCAACTCGCCGGCGGATGGCTGAGCCGGGCCGCCAGCAACGGGAACTGCCGCTTGTTTCCCAGGTCCAGGCGCCGCGGTTCGAAACGTGGCATTACACTTCTGGCATTTGACCGACTTGCCCAAGGCACTCTCAGGCAATTCGTACTTCGTTTGGCATTTCGGGCAAGCGATCGTGGGCATAGGACCGGGGCTATCGGGGTTGGATTGGTTTGACTGGGAATTGGACGGCAAACAAGATCAGCGGCAACGCCGAACCGAGTATCTCAATTCGAGTGTCCTCAGGCCGCATTGATTCAATTGTAGTTGACAAAATCCGGCCATTTCCGGCAATCGGCTGGAGTTTAAGTCTACCCTCCCGACCTAGCAATTGAAGTGCCACCCATGACGTTTACGCCGATTATTTAGCCGAAACATTACTGGCTCGAAAACACGACTTCCCTGCCGGCAGCCGATCCCAATGCCCGCCAAACCTTGACACTGATCGAGTCCGAGATGAATCCGACCGAACCGTCCATTCGCGACGCGTTGACGCCTTGCTCATGATGGGACCTCGCCGTCACGGCCGCATAGGTCGGCCTCGTGAGATCTCGGCCCTCCTGTTGTGACGAAAAATCAATGTCATAAAGTCTGCCGTTGTGCTCAAAATTTACTTTTGCGTTGGGGCTAAATACCGTCGTGAATCCCGCATGGTGCACACGCCCATCGCTCCAAACCGTGTGACCGGTGTTGTCGCCAGCCGTTGATCCCAGCTTCAACTTACCTGGCATGCCTTGAAAAAAGTCACTCGACGTCGGGAACGTCCCGTCGAATCCCGGCGAGTTTCTGAGGTAGCTGGTAAACGACTTTACATCCACCGCCGCCAACGTATTGCTTAACCCGTCCGTATATTGAGCATGACGCCTGGTTTTTGAAACCTGAAATGCACCATCTCCGGCTTGGCCTGTTCGCGGATCGAAAATTAACCAGCTGCCCATATTGAATCCGTAGCTCGTCGAATGGACATACGGCTGACCGTTCTTCTGCCGCACCCCGGCGTTGTAGTCGCTGGGACACGAATAGATTGGAATCTTGTGAGCGGGCATCCCCGAGCTGACCTGGTCGTGCCAGTCGGTACCCAAGTCGATTCTTGCGTGCGCGTTCCCCTGCTCGACCATCGGAAGCAACTTGGCATGGATTGACCAAGATCCACGTACGACCCGACCAACGGGAGCCTCGAAACTGGAGGGGAAATGTTGATGTGACGACTCGAAATTGGCAAGCGCCAGCGTGATTTGCCTTAAGTTGTTGGCACAGCTGATTCGCCTCGCCGCTTTTCGAACGGATTGCACAGCCGGCAGCAACATGCCGATCAGAATCCCGACAATCGCGATCACGACCAGTAATTCGACTAACGTAAAACCAGGACGACGGTCCAAGCCCATTGGCCTGACGCCCCCGGTCTTGTGGCTACGCAAAAATCGATCGCCTCGCAAACGGGGATTACCGACTTGGGCGATTGGCCTTTTTAGTTTTTGGCTGCGATTAGTCACCGTTCAATTGTTTTTGATTCACCACTAAAAGGCAAGGATTCAGGCCTGGAATCACGGAAGATTGCTTTCTGATTGGTGAATCAATCGACTTTAACGGATTTCACGGCATTCGACTTAGGCCCGGCCAAATTCCTCCAAGGCATGACGGCTCAACCGGAAAGCTAGAAATCGTCGGATGGTGGGGCGAATCAACAAAGGCTCATTCACACCGGCAAGCTTACCGATCGATCCCGCCGCCTCGTCGCTGGATTCGGTTATTCAGTTGACTCCGCCACGTTTGATTTTCAGCTTTCTACGCATCGCGCCGGAGGGTTGGGCACACTTGAGCAGGTCGCAATCCGTGTTAGCCAAAACAGTCGCCCTAAAAAGTTCTGGAATACACTTAATTTTAAGATTTGTGCGATGGAAACGGTGGGCGCATTTCGATAAATTGAGATAATTCGCAAGGGAAATCCACTGAATATTTGAGCACGTTCAACCGAGCGTATTTAAGCAGACGGACCCACGAGTTTCTAATTTTATGAGCAACCCTTTCAAACGGACCAATATTCCGCTTGAGATTTGTTGTTTGGCTATTCTTTCATGGACGAATCCTCGCCTGTGACGACGATCGGCAGTTGAGTAATGAACGTATTTAGTCGAGCCTACATCGACAGTCTGTTTGATGATTTCCAACAAGACCCAAGTTCGCTGCCCCCCGAATGGCAAGTTTACTTTGAAACTTTTGATCCCTCGGCGGAAACGTTTGATTCGTCCAGTCTCCCCACGACGACCGGCGCACTTGAGTCGACTGCCCAGCATTTGGACTCCAACAGTCGACGTAGTGTCGCGCAACTTCAGGATCGCGTCGATCAGTTGATTCGAGGATATCGTGTACGCGGTCACCTCGAAGCCAGAATCGATCCCTTGGGTCGGCCACGTGAGGCCAACAACGAATTGAACTTGGAATCCTACGGTCTACTCCCGTCGGACTTTTCCAAGAAGTTCTCCGCCCGGACAGTCGACGGTAATAACTTTCGCACGCTCGAAGAGATCGTCGACCTGATGCGGCAAACGTACTGTCGCTCGATTGGCGTTCAGTTCATGCACATCGACGACCATCACGTTCGCAACTGGTTGCAGTCCCGGATGGAAGGCTCGAGAAACCGCATGCAGCTTCATCGCAAAACGCAATTGCGGATTTTGACCAAGCTGACCGACGCGGTGATTTTTGAAGAATTCATGCGGAAGAAATTCCTCGGCGCCAAAACATTCTCGCTCGAAGGAGCCGAGACGCTCATTCCTTTGCTGGACTTGGCACTCGAAAAAGCCGGCGACCATGGTGTCAAGCAAGTCGTCTTAGGGATGGCTCATCGCGGTCGCTTGAATGTCCTTGCCAATATCATGGGCAAACGCGCTCAGAATATCTTCTGGGGATTCAATGATCCGGATCCAGAAACCCATCGTGGTGGTGGTGATGTGCTTTATCACCTCGGGCATAGCAACGATTGGGTGACCAGCAAAGGCAAGCCAGTCCATATTTCACTGTGCTTCAATCCGAGTCACCTTGAATTTGTGAATCCCGTTGCCATGGGCCGCTGCCGCAGCAAGCAGGACCGTGACCAGGATGTTGAGCAAGCGGAAACGTTGACCGTGTTGATTCACGGTGATGCCGCGTTTGCGGGCGAAGGCATCGTGCAGGAAACGCTCAATATGAGTCAGTTAGACGGTTACAAAGTCGGTGGCACGCTCCATGTGATCGTCAATAATCAAGTCGGATTCACTACTGATTGGCAGGATAGTCGCTCCACGACTTACGCCAGCGACGTGGCGAAAATGTTGCAGATTCCTATTTTTCATGTCAACGGCGAAGACCCTGAAGCGGTCGCTCAAGTCGTCAATCTGGCGATGGAGTTCCGCCGTGAATTTGCCCGTGACGTAGTCATCGACATGTATTGCTATCGACGTTTGGGGCATAACGAAAGCGATGAACCGCGCTTTACCCAGCCGTTGATGTACAAGACGATCGATAGCCGGCCCACGATTCGCGATAGCTACCTCAAGCGTCTGTTGAAGATGCAGGAAGTCACGCAAGAAGAAGCCGATCGTATCGCTGAAGACCGCGCGAGTGAACTTCAAGAAGAATTTGAAGCCACGAAGAAGAAAAAGGAATACGCACCCGACACCCAGACCATGGAAGGGCTCTGGACGGGATACTACGGTGGGACAGAACGCAGCGACGACGAAGTTTCGACGGGCGTTGATGAACAGAGGCTCGTCGAGGTAATCCGCGGCGCGGCACGAGTACCAGAGGGTTTCAATCTTCATCGCAAGCTCAAGCGAGTACTCGACAGTCGCACTGAGTCTGCCGACGGCAAACGGCCCATCGATTGGGCGACGGCTGAATTGGCTGCGTTTGGAACGCTTGCCGTTGAAGGCCATCCCGTGCGATTGTCGGGGCAAGACAGTGGTCGTGGGACGTTCAGCCAACGCCACTCCGTACTGCATGATACGGAAACGGCCGTCGCCTATACGCCGCTTCAGCATCTCGAAGAAAACCAAGCGGCCGTCAACATCATCAATAGCCCACTGAGCGAAGCCGGCGTGCTGGGGTTTGATTATGGTTACAGCCTCGACGCGCCTGACAGTTTGATTATCTGGGAAGCTCAATTCGGTGACTTCTTCAACGCGGCCCAAGTCATTGTCGATCAGTTCATCTGTAGCGCAGAAGACAAATGGGATCGCCTTAGTGGTTTGACCATGTTGCTGCCGCACGGATTCGAAGGTGCCGGGCCTGAGCATTGCAGTGCTCGCCTCGAACGCTTTTTGACCTCAACCGCGGAACACAATATTCAAATCGCCCTCCCAACCACATCGGCCCAGCATTTTCATTTGCTGCGGCGACAAGTCAAACGTGGTTGGCGGAAGCCTCTGGTCGTGTTCACGCCCAAGAGTTTGTTGCGCGAACCGTTCGTGATGTCGCCAATCAGCGACTTCACATCTGGGCACTTCAAACGAGTTATCTTCGACGAAACCGTCACAGCCGAATTGGCGCCTGATCGCGTGCTGTTGACCGCTGGGAAGATCGGTGTCGACTTGCTTAAAGATCGTGAAAAATCAGGCCGTACCGATTTTGCCGTGATCCGTGTGGAACAGCTTTATCCGCTGCCCTACATGGAAATCGAAGCCTGCCTTAGTCAATACCCTTCGGGCACTGAAATTTATTGGGTCCAGGAAGAACCTAGAAACATGGGGGCGTGGTACTTCATGAAAGTCAAATGGGATGAGTTTGGGCTGGAAGAGAAATGGCCACTCAAAGTCGTTTGCCGACCGGAATCGGCGAGTCCTTCAACGGGCTCGAAAAAGGCTCATAAAATTGAGCAAGACGAAATCATGAATGCGGCCATGGGGATTCCAAAAACCGTGAACGCTTGATCTTTTTGGGTGTCCTGATTTTACCATTCGAGTTTGGCGTCAGTTATCACTGCAGCCTGGTGCTCAACCAGCAGGTGGCGAGTGATGACGTTGCGAAACGTTAGCGACGCAAACAACCTGACAATGTTTTCCAATCAAACAAACTGTTCAACCAAAAATTACCAACATGTTTGAAGTTAAAGTTCCAGAATTTGGCGAGTCAATCCAAGAAGTCCAAGTTGCGAGTTGGATGAAGCAACCTGGCGATTGGATCGAAAAAGACGAAGAGATCGTCGAATTGGAATCCGAAAAAGCGTCTCAAGCACTCCCCTCGGAAGTCGCCGGCGTTCTGGAATCAATCAACGTTGCCGATGGCGAATTCGCCCAGGTCGGTGACACGTTGTGCATCATCAAAGAAGGCGAGAAACCCGCGGCTGCAACCTCGACTGCCACTTCCGCTGTGGGCGGAGCCGCGACCGCTGTGGCAGAGGCGCCGCCTGTCGAGCCTCCAACCGCTAACTGGATCATGCCGGCCGCTGAGCGTGTCCTCAGTGAATATCAGATTTCGGCCGACGCCATCACGCCCACCGGGCCCGGCGGACGACTGCTGAAAGAAGACGTGCTCAATTACGTTCAGCAGAAAGGCCTCAAGCCAGGTCAAACTCCAGCCGCCGCAACGGCACCAGCTGCCCCTGCTCAACCGGCAGCACCCAAGCCCGCCCGTCGTCCGCCCGTCGCCTCAATGCCCAATGTTGCCAACCCGGGCGGTGGTCGTGAGGAGAAAACGGTTCCGATGAGCATGATTCGTCGGACGATCGCCAGGCGGCTGGTCAAAGCCCAGCAAACAGCAGCGTTGCTCACGACGTTCAATGAAATCGACATGCTCCCAGTCAAGGAATTACGTTCCAAGTACAAAGATGTGTTCTTGAAAAAGCACGGTGTTAAACTTGGCTTCATGTCGTTCTTCGCGAAAGCTGCAGTCGAAGGGCTCAAGCGTTACCCTTCGATCAACTCGGAAATCCGAGATGAACAAGTCATCGTCAAGAACTATCACGATATTGGAATCGCGATCGGAGGCGGCAAAGGCCTCGTCGTGCCGATCTTGCGAAATGTTGAGAACATGAGTTTCGCTACCGTTGAGCGCGGAATTGGCGAGTACGCCGCTTTGGCCCAAGCCAACAAGATTGTGCCAAACGATTTGATGGGTGGCACGTTCACGATCAGTAACGGCGGTGTGTACGGTTCTTTGCTTTCGACCCCAATCGTGAATCCTCCGCAAAGCGGTATTCTTGGATTGCATACGATTCAAGATCGCCCAATCGCCCTCGACGGTCAGGTTGTGATTCGCCCAATGATGTACATCGCTTTGACTTACGATCACCGGATGGTCGACGGAAAAGAAGCCGTTGGGTTCCTCAAGACAATCAAGGAAGTCCTGGAAGAGCCAGCTCGCCTATTCCTAGAAGTCTAGCGGCATTCGTCGGTATTTCGATTTGCTGCTCGGCGCCAGTCATCTAGCAAAATCGCGATAAACTGTGACAATCTTGCTGCCTCAGATGTTAGATCTTGATTTCCAACCTTAAAAAATACGACGTACCTATGGCTGAACAAAATTTTGATCTCGTAATTGTAGGTGGCGGACCTGGTGGCTACGTCGCCGCGATTCGTGGAGCTCAGCTTGGGCTCAAGACAGCTGTGATCGACGAGCATCCGCAGTTCGGTGGGACCTGTTTACGAGTGGGCTGTATACCTAGTAAAGCTTTGCTTGAATCGAGCCATTTGTTGGTCGAAGCCCGCGATCATATGGTCGAGCATGGCATTACAGCCAGTAAGCTGACCGTGGATCTGGCTGCGATGATGAAGCGGAAATCGAAAATCGTCGATACGCTGACCGGCGGCATCAACATGCTGCTAAAAAGAAACAAAGTCACCACCTACGTCGGCCGTGGAAAATTAGTGGGTAACCAGCAAGTCGAAGTCTCTACCGGGGACACGATCGGCGCCAAGCACATCATTATCGCAACTGGAAGTGTCCCGATGATGCTGCCCGGCGTCGAATTCGATGGCGATTTGATTGGCGACAGTACAACCGCCCTCGGCTATACCAACGTTCCCAAGACCTTGGTCGTGATCGGTGGGGGCTACATTGGCTTGGAATTGGGATCCGTTTGGAATCGATTGGGGTCGAAAGTCATTATTCTAGAAGGCATGGATCGCGTGCTTCCAGGCTTGGATCAAGAAATCGCTCGCGGGGCCAAACGAACGTTTGAGAAACAAGGACTAGAGTTCCGCACCAACATGTGGGTCGAATCAGCCTCGGTTGAGGGGCGAGTTTGCACCGTCAAATGCAAAGGTGAAGAGCCAATTCAATGTGACCGCGTGTTGGTCTCGG
>JBLINZ010000149.1:0-12540 GCA_047639375.1 Mariniblastus sp.
CTCTGCACATGGCAGCTTTCCTGGGACGAACGGACATTGTCAGTGTGCTTTTGAAATTTGGAGCAGATCCCGCCGTTCGCAATCATCTCGGATTCAACTCCGTGGACAACGTGGCCATCAAGTGGAGCTCGGGATTGGAAGCCTACTACCACAATGTTGAAAAAATGCTGAACACGTCATTGGACCTGGAACGGATCAGGTCCGAGCGGCCGAGGATTTTGCAACTGCTATCCACCGCGAACGTCGTATCAATCAACCGCACGCCCACGATCAGCCTCTGGCAGGCTGCCATCACCGGCAACACAGCAGCGGTCGAGCAGCATATCACGGCAGGCACCGACCTGGAGGCAAAGGAGGACTTCGGAGGCAGCGCATCGCTGATTTTGGCCGCGATTTTCGGTCAGAAAGAAGTCGCTAGCATCCTGATCGATGCTGGAGCCGATCTCGAGTCGCGAAACAACTCGGGCGGGACAGCGCTTCACCAAGCATGCTTTTACTGCCGCCCGGAGATCGTGGAATTACTCCTCGACTTGGGAGCAGACCCGAATCAAATCAACAATCGCGGACTTACTCCCCTAAAAATCGTGACGCTCGAATTCGACGAAGATCTTCAAGGAGCGTACCTGCACGCGTACGATTGGCTCAACCTGGAACTCGACCTAGACGACATCAAGAGTTCCCGAATTGAAATCGCAGGCATTCTCAACAAGTACACACCATCGGAGGATAACAATTGGTGACGAGTTCGGAACCAGCCCGCCGATACGATCTTGACGCGTTGCGAGGATTCGCAATGTTACTGGGAATTGTTCTGCACTGCGCAATTTCGTTTATTCCGGGGGTCGGAGGGTTTTGGGGAGTCCAGGATTCTCAATCCAACGGGCTTTTTGGAATCTTGCTGGCGTCGATTCATGGATGGAGAATGCCGCTCTTCTTTTTGGTCAGTGGGTTTTTCACTGCGATGCTTTGGAAGAAACGCGGCTTGCGAGCACTGCTTGTCCATCGATTCAAACGGATTTTCCTGCCTATGCTGCTGGCGATGGTGACGATCATTCCCGTGATGTTGATCGTTTCAGGATACGTGCGTTCGCAATCCACTCCTGAACCCACATCGACGGCGAAGGAGCGTGAAGCGAACGCGCTGCGGTCTGGCAGTGATGTACGTGGTGGTGCCGAAATTGATGTCTCGGCCGCTGTGGTGCTCGGCGACCTGAATACTCTGGACGCTTATTTGCGAAACGGAGGAGATGTCGATGCGAAGGATGCCTTCGGATCGGCTCCGATGCATCTGGCCTGTCTATTCGGGCGAGCAGATGCGGCAAAGCTGCTGCTGGCTAACGATCCGAGTTTGGAAGTTGAGAATAACGACGGTGCCACTCCTGAACAGCTTCTTGCACTCGATTGGGAAACAACTGCGTATGTCGCTGGACTGGTACAAGTGCCAGTTGACCGCGAAGAGTTGTTCGCAGGACGCCAGCGGATCGCGGATGCAATCAAAGAGAAAACCGGGCGAACGGCTCCCGTGATGACCGCACGTGACGCACAGGCAAACGGTTTGGAAGGGCTCATTGGCCTACTGTTTTACGTTCCAGTCTTTCACCACTTGTGGTTTCTGTGGTTTCTTTGTTGGTTCGTCTGTGGATTTGCGTTGCTTGTGAAACTGCTGCAGACGCTACGAATTCCAGTTGTGTCAGATAAGTGGCTAACGTCCAGTCTGCGCTACGTCTGGTTGATCCCGCTTGCCGCCGTGCCTCAGTATTTCATGGCCAGTTCGCAATACGCTTATGGACCAGACACGTCGATCGGACTGCTGCCGCTTCCGGCCGTCTTCGCTTACTACGCGATATTTTTTGGCTACGGGGCGATGTACTTTGGCGCGAATGATCAGGCGGTCGCCGTTGGCAAAGGATATTGGTGGAAACTCGCAGCGGCGGTCCTCATTCTTTTTCCGATTGGATTCGCCCTGCAGGGACCGGACCAGACCAGCGGTCGAATCCTGTTTGCTGTCATGCAAGTCAGCTACGCGTGGACGATGACATTCGCAATGCTGGGCTTGTTTGACCGGCTCTTTCGTTCGCAGCGATTTTGGGTTCGCTACCTGTCTGATTCGTCGTACTGGCTTTATCTGGCCCATATCCCACTTGTCATTCTCTTGCAGTTTATCGTTCGAGATTGGTCGTTGCCCTCGCTGCTGAAATTCGGATTCGTTTGTTCGGTCACCACCGTTTTGCTGCTTGTCAGCTATCACTTATGCGTCAGAAACACCTGGCTGGGAGCTCTCTTGAATGGGAGAAGATATCCAGGACGTGACAAGAATACACAGATGTCAGAGTCAAACTTACAGGTTTCATCACCTGCAATACAGGAGTCGAACTGATGAAAATCATACTACTTACGTTGTCCTTATTTGTCGCAGCTGCCTTAGTGGCAACCGGCCTGCCTGATGGCGGCGTTGGAACTGGTTCAGGCTCTCCAGATGCAAACGCAATGCGCAAGGCGACACCACCGGAATTTCAGGTCGTCGGCCATCCAACGTTTGCGAGTCCGCATGTCAACCCGATTGCCATCAGTGGTGACCGCGTCTTTGTCGCGAATACTCCCGCAGATACTGTTGACGTGATTGATGTCGGGACGAAGAAACTTGTGCATCGCATTGCCGTGGGCGTCGATCCGGTCAGCCTGGCTGTTCGACCCGATGGGCTCGAAGTGTGGGTGTCGAATCACGTTTCAGATTCTGTCAGTGTTATCGACAATGATTCGACCAGCCCGACGTATCTGCACGTCGTCGCTACGATTCAGGAGTTCGATTCGAAACATGCCACTACATTCGACGAGCCAGTCGGGATTGCCTTCGCGAGCAACGACAAGGCCTACGTGGCTCTCTCATCGGAGAATCAAATTGCCGTTGTGGACGTGGCCTCTCGACAGGTCACCAAGCGGTTGACGATTCCGGCTCAGGATCCGCGAGCCATTACAGTGCGTGAGGGCAAGCTGTTTGTCATCCCGTTTGAGTCCAACAACAAGACGCAATTGTCCGGCGGCAACAAGGACGACATCGACGGTGAACTGGTGACGTTCGATGCGTGGGAACATTCGATCATTCACAACAATGTGCTGTCGCTCGGACATGTGGTCGACATCATCAAGCATCCTGACGTACCCGACCGGGATCTGTTCATCTTCGATACGGAAACCGATCAACTGGTGGAAACCGTCGATTCGCTGGGAACGTTGCTCTATGGTCTGGCCGTCGCGTCGGACGGCACGGTCTTCGTTGCCCAGACCGATGCCCGCAACGATGCGAATGGGCGATCGGGAACGAAGAAGCACGACCTGAGTCAGCTCGAAAACCGAGCGTTTCTAAACCAAATCACGCGTGTCGAATTTAACGGCAAGGGAGAAACGCGCCAGCCAGAGTTCATCGATCTGGAGCCTCTTCCGCCTATGCATCCAGAGCAGGGGCAGGCTCTCGCCACTCCATTTGCAATTCAAATCAGTGACGACGATTCTACACTGGTAGTGTCAGCGGCCGCCTCTGACAAGGTGTTTACGGTCGATGCAAAAAGTGGAGAATTAATGGGACGCGTCGACGTGGGCGCTGTTCCGCGTGGAATCGCATTGCAGCAGAACGACGGGCGACTTGCTTCGGCATGGGTGCTCAACGCGGTCGCCAACACAGTGAGCCTTGTCGACCTGACCAATCGCGAAGCTCCGCAAGTCACGTCGACCATCACGCTCAGCGATCCGACTCACCCAGCGGTCAAACGAGGGCGAATGGCGTTCGAGACTGCGTCGGCTTCGTCAACAGGAACGTTCTCATGTGCGAGTTGTCACCCCGATGGACATACCGATCAACTGCTTTGGGTGCTGAAGACGCCGATTGTCACTGGCGGTGATCAGATCATGCCGCGTTCGACAATGCCGGTCCGCGGACTGCGCGACACGGAGCCTTATCACTGGGACGGAATTCCTGGCGATCCCTTTGGCGGCAACAACAGCGCTAACATTCACAGCAGCGTTCCGCCAAACTCCGAACCCGATGACCCCGCCAGCAGCATCCGGCATTTGATTGATGGCGGACTCGCTTCGACGATGGCCTTCGCGGACGAGAGTTCGCGAAACGACGAAAACAAAGTAGGCCAGCTTTCGGCGGCTCATCGAGACGACATGGCGACGTTTCTGCTGAGTGTTCCCTATCCGCCCGCTCAACGTCGGCCCTACACTAGCGAAGTGACTCAGCGGGCTCGCGACGGATTTCGCCTCTTCCACATCGACGGTGACAACGATCCATCCAAACGCAAAGCCAACGTCTGTGGCGACTGTCATCGCATGCCGCATCTGGTCAGCACCAATACGCCCGGCACGGGCATGGACGCTCCGACTTGGCGCGGTGCGTATGATCGTTTTCTGATTCTGCCGCAGGGACGATTGAATATTCACGAGTTTCCGTTCTATCGCGACGTTGCCGAGCGCGGTCAGTCGGAAGAAGAAATATGGCGTTTCTCATGGGGAGGCCGCCAGCGGTTTAATCCCGTGTGGGACATGGTGCTCGAAATGAGCACCGGTTACTCCGGCGCGTTTGCACGGCAGGTAACGCTGACCAAAAATTCGATTGCTGATGAATCGAAGTTGGAGCTGCTGGCTGCTCTTGAAAGCGCGGCGGAAGAAGGTGCTGTTGTGTTGGAAGGCAATGGCGTTCGGATTGACGGCGATTCAACCTCTGCGGTCAACCTACAGTTCGGCCAAGACGGTCAACATCACGACCAATCTGGTGACTCGTCATTCACATCCGATCAGCTACTTGAAAACATCGGCAATGGCAAGTGGATTGTTACGTTCACCGCTCGCCACGGCGAACACTGCGATGTTGAACATCCTCAGCCCGCCATCTGGACGGTTGGGCCAATCGAAAAGCAACGCGGCGCTCAAAAGTTTCCAGTGCTGTATCCTGGCGAATCCGAAATGCTGGTCAGCGGACGCAACGTTGACCAGCAGGCTCGTGTTTTCCTCGACGGTCATCGAGTCGACGGGAAAGTTTCGCTGAAGAAGAACGAACGCATCGCGATCAACCTGAAACGGCGTCCAGAAAACGGAATGCATCTGCTGCAACTTCAGAATCCCAGCGGCCAATTCAGTAATGATTTCATTCTCACCGTTGAACAGGCGAAGCCAACCGATGATGACGAAAACGAACGTGACGCCAAACCGCCAAAGCCAAAAACTTTGGCCGAGTCCTTGAAACGATCCGGCTGGGATCGTCTTGTCGGAACGTGGGTTGACGAAGGCAGTCGGGGCGACGGCCTGAAGATGACGGTGAAGTGGAAGATCAAGGACCGAGTTGTGGAAATGGAATCCATCGATCCTGGCCGCACATCGGTTTCACTGATCAGCATCAACGCAGCCAGCGGGGACATCTTTCAGGTCGGCGCTGACAGCACCGGTTCATCTCACTTAGGCACCTGGAAATTTCAAAAGACCGGCTACGCTGTCCTTAACCTCGGCTACACCGACGGCAACGGAACGCAGGGCGAAATTACACTTCGCTATAAGTTGGTCGATGACGACACGCTCGACTTCACGTTTGCCCTTCCCCAGCCAATCCACGTTCGCTTGATCCGGGCGTCCGAATGACCCAATGTATCAACTTTGAAATACGCGAAGAGGAGAATCCTCATCAATGCAGCTATTGTTCGGAATCCTGATAACCGCAATTGGCCCAATAGTGTTCGGTACGGCAGTTGCATTGTCTAATATTGATTCGCAAGAACGGGATTTCGCCGTAACTGGTGCGGCAGCGATCGTAAATTTTGACAGATAGCATGTAAGAAGGTGCTTCGGTTTCGTTGAAATTGTTGCCATGCCCCGTCAAGCTGCTGAGAAGATCCGAGAAAAGGACATCACTGATCTCAAGGCAAAAGTAAGGGGACGCAGCTCATTAAAGCCACGTCGTTTTTGAAGCGTCCCATTTAGGGAACTTTTGATGACTATCCGAAGCGAGCCCCAAACTGAAAAGTCGCTTGGGGAGATTGTTGGTTCCGCTGCTACGCCAACAGTGAGCACTGGTTGACTGTCACTCGCTCGAATTACCAAGACTGGTTCCAGGACTGCCATTACTCGTTCGACTGGCCGGTGCCGTAAACGTGCTCATGCAATTGTTGATAGATTTTCTTGACTTTGCGGTCCACAGTTGCAGGTGGTCGATCGAGAATTTTGGCGACAGCACGGTTTGAGTGCTGTTCCAGTTTCAAATCGAAGATCTCTTTTTCGAGAAAGCCGCTCAGATGTTTTCGGTACTCTGTCACAATTTCATTCAGATCCTGCGCCATGGGTTCGACTTGGGTCGCTTCCGCGAAGTCTGCGAGGCCCAAACCAAGATCGTTAATCTCTTCAAAAACGGACTCGCCACGGACGATGCCGTTACCCCGTTTCTTGGCATGTTGCTTGCGGACCTGCCTCTTGCTCTTGTTGACAACAATTGCAACTAGCAAAGGCCACAGCGAGCTTCGATCGGCGATATTAGGATACTTGTCTGTCGTCACCCCCGCGAGAAAGTCGTACATCGCTTCGATGGCTGCGTCCTCGCTGTCCTCAACTCGCTCTTTTCGAAGTACTTGGGTCTGACTGACGGAAACCAATTTTTTAAAAAAACGCTCGAACAGCGCTTGAGCCGCTTTTGCGTCCCCAGTCTTTGCCGCGGCCAGCCACATCGTTATCGATCCATCAAGATCAATGGGTTTTTCCGGCATCACAATCCTTCAAAATAGAAACAAGTTTTTCCGCAAAACGAGGTTAGATCCAGCACGAAGATTAGAAAATAAATAAATTCGTTGAGGCACTCGCCATCTTAAGGGAATATATAGGGTCGGAAGCTTGCGTGGCGCATCCTCCCGGCTATTCCGTTATCAACTCAATCGTCACCATGAATCTAAATCTAAACAAACGAGTTCTCTTCTTTTCCAATCTTGGTGGTTGATAATTTGGACGAAATAATTGATCACTTTGAAAGACAATGCGAAAAGGGCGAATTCCCTGACATTTCGATCTTAGTTGGAAATGCCGAGCAAAATGACAAACGGGGATTGTTTGCTGAGCTTTTGAAGATCGAAATCTTCTATCGACAACGGCTCGGTAAACCAAAAACAAAAAGCGAAATCCAGAGTCAGTTCCCAGACTTCGTTGATCTAATCGAATCCATTTTCCTAGACTGCGACCTCGATAATTCCAACGAGATCCATCAAAACCAATCCGCAAGAACGTTTTCTGCAGATGACCCGTCAAGCGAGTCCCCACGCAGCATTGACGATTTCAAATCACGTCGGATCGGCAATTACAAATTGCTTCAAGAAATTGGTCGCGGCGGCATGGGCAGCGTTTGGCTCGCGGAACAAATTGAGCCAATCAAAAGAAAAGTAGCCCTCAAACTGATCCGTCCCGGATTAGGTTCCAAGGAAGTGATTGCTCGATTTGAAGCGGAGAGGCAAGCACTTGCGATGATGGATCACGAGAACATTGCGAGGGTGTTTGACGCCGGAACAGCAAGTGATGGCAGTCCCTATTTTGTGATGGAATTGGTCAAGGGTGTTTCACTTGTTGAGTATTGCGATCAGAACAAGCTAAACGTGCGTGAACGCTTGGAGCTTTTTGTCCCGGTCTGCAAGGCGGTTCAGCATGCCCACCAAAAAGGAGTCATCCATCGCGATCTGAAGCCATCCAATATTCTGGTGACGTTTACAGATGGAAAACCGGTGCCAAAAGTTATTGACTTTGGCTTAGCAAAATCGTTTGAGCATACGGCATCTCTGACCGAGAAGACGATGTTTACCGAGTTTGGAAAAGTTATTGGGACGTTGCGATACATGTCTCCAGAACAGGCCGAATTGAATTCGCTCGACGTCGATATTCGCACCGACATCTATTCACTGGGTGTCGTCCTCTACGAACTTCTCACGGGAAGTACGCCACTCGATGAGCAGGCAATTGGCAAGCACGCACTCGTGCAAGTGCTCCACTTGATTCGCGAAAAAGATCCTCCGATCCCCAGTTTGCGTCTCAGTTCGTCAGGTGACGCGATCGCTGGAATAAGCGAGCAGCGCAGAATCGGAACCGCCAAACTATTCCAGATTCTACGTGGCGATCTCGATTGGGTCGTGATGAAAGCGATTGAGAAAGATCGGTCCCGTCGTTACGACGCAGCAAGTGATATCGCGGAAGACATTCAACGATACCTTAATGGCGACGCGATCGAAGCTCGGCCACCCACTGCGGCTTACAAGTTCAGCAAGTTCGTCAACAAAAATCGCGGCCTGGTAGCGGCCTCCACATTAATCATTGCGTCCCTAGTCGCTGGAATTATCGGAACGTCGATTGGACTCTACAAGAACGGCCAAGCTCTCGAACTTGCGGATCAAATTGCCGGTCAGCAAACGGAATTTGCACGCAAGTCAGCTTGGAGTGAGTATGCCGCTAAGATCAATCTAGCCCAGACCGAATGGAATCATGGAGACGCGAACATTGCCTGGGATGCTTTGAGTTCGTGCCAATGGGACTTACGAGGTTGGGAACATGATTATCTTTACACAAAATTTACTCGAAACCAATTAAATCTGATCGGACATACGGGCTACGTTTCTAGTGTGGCGTTTTCTCCTGACAGAACACTGATCGTCAGCGGAAGCTCAGACAAAACCATCAAAGTGTGGAGCGCCATCAGTGGTGAGGAAACCCTCACGCTTAAAGGGCATACCGACCGTGTTTCCTGCGTAGCGTTCTCGCCTGGCGGAACACAGATCGTCAGCGGAAGTCATGACAACACGATCAAGCTGTGGAGCGCCATTAGCGGCGAGGAAACACGCACGCTCAAAAGACATCTAGGCCCTGTCACCAGCGTGGCGTTCTCTCCTGACGGAACACAGATCGTCAGCGGAAGCTCAGACAAAACCATCAAAGTATGGAGCGCCATTAGCGGTGAGGAAACACGCACGCTAACTGGACATACTGGTTACATTTCCAGCGTGGCGTTTTCGCCTACTGGAACACAGATCGTGAGCGGAAGCGGGGACAACACGATTAAGGTGTGGAACGCTATCAGTGGTGAGGAGACACGCACGCTCAAAGGACATCAAGGCGGTGCTTCGCCTTACGATCATGCCGGTGGTGTTTCCAGCGTGGCGTTTTCGCCTGACGGGACACAGATCGTCAGTGGAAGCTGGGACCGAACGATTAAAGTGTGGAACGCCTTCCGTGGCGAGGAAACACGCACGCTCAAAGGACATACGGGCGATATTTCCAGCGTGGCGTTTTCGCCTGACGGAACGCAGATCATCAGCGGAAGCTATGACAAAACGATCAAGGTGTGGAACGCCATCAGTGGTGAGGAAACAAACACACTCAAAGGACATCAAGGCGGTGTTTTCAGCGTGGCAATTTCGCCAGACGGTACACAGATCGTCAGCGGAAGCTTAGACAAAACGATCAAGGTATGGAACGCCAACGGCGGTGAGGAAACACTCACGCTCAAAGGGCATGCCGGCGGTGTTGGCAGCGTGGCGTTTTCGTCTGGCGGAACACAGATAGCCAGCGGAAGCTATGACAAAACGATCAAGGTGTGGAGCCCCATCAGTGGCGAAAGAATACACACGCTTAAGGGACATCACGGCCCTGTTAAGAGCGTGGCGTTTTCGCCTGACGGAACACAGATCGTCAGCGGAAGTTCGGACAAAACGATCAAGGTGTGGAACGCTATCAGTGGTGAGCAAACACTCACGCTCAAAGGACATGCCGGCGATGTCTCCAGTGTGGCGTTTTCGCCTGACGGAACCCAGATCGTCAGCGGAAGCTATGACAACACGATCAAGGTGTGGAACGCCACCAGTGGCAAGGAAACACTCACACTTACAGGACATGCCGGCGATGTTTCGTCCTACGAAAATACCGGCGGTGTAAATAGCGTAGCGTTTTCGCCTGACGGATCACAGATCGTCAGCGGAAGCTATGACAACACGATCAAGGTGTGGAACGCCATTGATGGTGAGGAAACACGTACGCTCAAAGGACATACCGACTATGTTTTTAGCGCGGCGTTTTCGCCTGACGGAATGAAGATCGTCAGTGGAAGTGGGGACAACACAATCAAGGTGTGGAACGCCGTCAATGGTGAGGAAACACTCACACTCAAAGGACATACCGACTACGTTTTCAGCGTGGCGTTTTCGCCTGATGGAACCCAGATCGTCAGCGGAGGCGACAACACTATCAGGTTGTGGAACGCCGCCAGCGGCGAGGAAACGCTCACGCTCAAAGGACATACCTGGTCGGTTGTCAGTGTGGCGTTTTCGCATGACGGAACACAGATCGTCAGCGGAAGCGGGGACATAACGGTCAAATTGTGGAACGCCACTAGTAGCCAAGAAATACACATGCTCAATGGACATGACAACCCGATTAAGGGCGTATCGCTTTTGCTTGACGAAACACAAATCGTCAGCGGACGCGGGGACAACACGATCAAGGTGTGGAACGCAATCAGTGGTGAGAGCACACACACACTCAAAAAACATTCTCGCGGAATCATGAGTTCTCGCGGCGTTACGTTCCCCAGCAGCGACGCCGATGGCGTTGAACGGAGCAAGAGCTCAAGATATAGTAAAATCGAAAACATCAAATCAACAATAGCGCTGCAGTTGAATCAACGAAAACACGAGCGAGCGGAACCCTTGAAGCGAAATGCTAACTCGAATGGACTTGAGGAATACCAGTTGGAGTTAAGCCGCATCGAAAATGCGATTGCGGAACCACACACCCCCACTTGCGAGTGCATCTGTTTGACTATGACGTCGCAGCATTTGCCAAGAAAAACTGAAAGCCGGCAAGCTGAATTGGCTGTGAACTGTGCATATAAGGAAGCCAAATGACGCATTACGAAACGCTCGGCCTCACTCGCAGTGCCAGCCAGGAAGAGATTGCTGAGGCATATCGCAAGCTCGCCGTAAAACACCATCCCGATTGCAACGGGGGTGATGAAAAATCGAATCAACGATTTGGAAAAATCACCACGGCCTACGATGTCCTGATCCACCCCGAGTCACGGACGCATTACGACAAGACTGCTCATCGAATGCGAATCAACGAGCCATACTATCACCTCAATACACCCATTCGGCAGGACGACTGGATCCTGATTGAGATCGAGCGATGGCTTGTGCGATCAGCCCCTGGCAAGCTACTGTTATTGAGTGCGATAGTCTTCGTAATTGCTGCAATTATCTGGGCGACATGGTCGCGGTAGGCTTATGAGAGAAAGTCGATTTCAATTCAGCATCACGGAATGTGTCAACGATAGCGAGACAACTTATTTCATGTTTATTGCGTGATGTCATCTGCGTCAGGGGCCAGCCCTCGAAACCCCGAGATTTTCCCAGGCATAGCTCGGGTGTTCAAAGATTTGCTTTTCAGTATGGTTTTTCTTTTCTAAAATGAAATCATGGGCAAGACACACAACCGTCGCCGATTGTTACAATTTAGCCTCAAGACGTTCTTGCTCGTCGCACCTTCAGTGGCATTGCCTTTGGCTGGCATTTCAGCCGAGCTGAGCAACAAAAGAGAAGCATTGCTTCGATCAAGGTAAACGCTAAACACGTCAGCATTAAGTATCAGTACTACAACCAGCCGGAATCGAGCGGCTTTTCCCCTTCGATGGCTGAGTTGCCGACCCCAGTGTGGGCCACAATGCTAGGGTTGGAAGACCATTTCGTAATAGCAACGAAACTAAGCTGCCATGACCTTGCCGACCTGTCGAGTCTTTCTGGATTAAATGGATTTCGGGAACTGCGTCTTTCCAACAGTCCGCAGACCGACCTGTCGCCCTTGGCCAATCTCAAAAACCTAAATATACTTGTCCTCGACAAATGTACGGCGACTGATCTGTCACCGCCGTTAACAGGTTGTCCAACCTCGACTGGTTAGTCGTCTTCTACACGAACATAACCGAGGAAGAACTGACAAAACTGAAACAGAAAATGCCGAACGTGACCGTGCGTTAGAAACTGGTTCGAATTAATGGCACCTCCGAAAGATGATTGTGGTGTTGCCTCAGCCGGCTACCAATTCGTTAAAAAAGAATCATTGCCCCATTAGTTTGGGCAATCGTGCAGCCTGTATAATGACCAATCACATAATCCTTGAACTGCTCCTGAGTCCCCCATGCAACACAATCGAATTGGTTCTGCGTTCATACTAGCAACGCTGATCGTGACTGGCTGTCAGTCGTCTACCGACAGATCGAGCAATCCCCAGACACCGCAAATCACAACAGCAAGACTGCACTTCGATAGTTTCACCAAAAGCAAAAGTGGAGCGACGTGAATGGCCTGACCGGATGCGGTCAATGAAGCCCTGGCAGGGCTTGAAGGTGTTAGCAACGTTGAGATGGTGCTAGATAGCGACGAGTTTCTTGTCAGCTACGACGCTTCAAAAACGAGTGAGCTTGAGGTTCTAAAAACGTGCGAAAGTTCTGGTTTCACAGCGACGATTGCGAAGGAACTG
>JBLINZ010000150.1:0-12520 GCA_047639375.1 Mariniblastus sp.
AAACAGCTGTACAAATCGTACTCCGTTTTCCACCAATCTCCGAGCCAGGAGGCAATTGCGTCCAAAGCCAGCCTTAAGATCATTCTCAGTGTCATCGGCCCCGTACATTTTTAAGATGTGTTCGGGCTCGGTTGATAGATCGCTAATTTTCGGCACGCTTAATTGCATTTTGGCAGCCAGTTCATAGCTGGCAATTCGTGCTGCCAATTCAGTGTCACCCGGAAACTGTCGCAAGTGCGTTTCATTCAATTGGCGCAAAAACTTCCGGGTGGCGATGTCTTTTTGTGGACTGATACCGCTGGGCCGAGCAAGGTTTCGAATCGGATTCGAGGCATTGAAATCGGTGCCTTGAAAGACGGCTGGCAAAAAACCAGGCCCCCAATTGTTGACGCTCGATTGAGGAGTCCCGCGCGGATCGGGAATCGCCACGAAGGCCGGAAGGTTATCGGCTTCGCTGCCCAACGCATAAGTTGCCCAGGCGCCGATGCTGGGGAATCCATCGAGCGTAAACCCGGTCGACATGAAGTTCTCACCAGGGCCATGGGTATTCGTTTTGCCGGTTAGCGAATGAATGAAACAAATGTCGTCCGCCAATTCGCCAATCTGGTCGACGAGCGTGGAAATCATTTTCCCGCTTTCGCCACGCGGCTTGAATTTCCATGGGCTTTGCTGCAAGGTTCCCTGTTCGCCTTGGAACGTCACGATATTTTCACCCGGCATCGGCTTGCCGTGCATCCGGATCAGCTCAGGTTTATAGTCCCAAGTGTCAAGTTGGCTGCATGCGCCGGCACAGAAAATCACGATCACGTTTTTCGCGGCGGCGGGGAAATGCGGTGCCCGAGGGGCGTTGGGATTTTGAGGGTTGATTCGAGGTCGAATGGGCGTTGGATCGTCAAACCGGTGTGGGGACGCAGCCAAAAGTCCGTCGCCGGCAAGCAGCTGGGACAACGCGATACTACTTAGCCCTGCCGCGGCTCCATTGAGGAAAGACCGTCGATTAAGCAAATTGGCGCCATGGATTTTGGAAAACATTAATTAACTCACAAACAAGAATTCATTGGCGTTGAGCATTGCCCGGCAAAACGACTCCAGCCCATGAGATTCGATCAAGGCGACGGCCGCCTTCAATTCTGCGGGGGCTGGTTTGCGGAAGAACATCACTTCAAATGCTTGAGTGACTTGCAGTTGGGGACTATCCCCTGCCTCGCTGGTCAAGCGTGCTGCCCAGAATTTTGCTTGTTCGATCATGAAGCGACTGTTGAGCAAATTGAGTGCTTGCAGCGGCGTCGTCGAACGGCTTCGATTGGGAATGACTTGTCCGCCATCAGGACAGTCGAACACTCCAAAGACTTCGTCTTGCTCCTGACGAATCTTGGTCATATAGATCATCCGGCGAAAATGCTCAGGACCAAACGTTTCCAGCGGGAAGTAGTGATGCACGTTTTCTCGGTCGATTTTGAAAAGCAAAAATCCTGGCCCGCCCGCTTGGGAGTTCAGCTTGCCCGTCACCTGTAACACGCAATCTCGAATTGCCTCGGCTTCTAGTCGTTTAGGGGGAAAACGCCACAAATAATGTGTATCAGCGTCGAGCGCGATAGCTTGTTGATTGGGCCGACTGGACTGGGCGTAGGTCGCGGACGAGAGAATCTGTCGATGGAGCCATTTTAATGACCAGCCTTGATTCATGAACTCTGCAGCCAGCCAATCCAACAGTTCCGGATGCGTGGGCGCGATTCCATTTTTCCCGAAATCACTTGGTGTCGCAACGATCCCCCGACCAAAGTGATAATGCCAAACGCGATTGACGATCACGCGGGCCGTCAGCGGATTCTCTGGGGAAGCAATCCACTTCGCGAATTCAAGTCGCCGCAACTGCTCCGGGGTCTGGCTGGTCAATCCCAGCGTACCCAAAACGGTCAAGGCATCAGGGGGCGTTTCTTCTCGGGGTGACATGGGATCACCGCGATGGAGCCGGTGAATCTTGCTCGGCTTCGCAAACGTTCCCACGTATCCAATTGGAACTTGCTGCTCAAGCGTTGTTGCAAGCTCTCGCAACTCAAGCATTTGATCGAATTTCGATCTGACCGCTGCTGCTTCGTTTTCCGGCAACCAGGCGATAAATGCGTCCTCCGAATCCGAGACGGCAGCTGAGTATGGTTTACGTAGCTTGGAACTTGAAACTACCGTCCAGTCTTGCTGATCGCGTGACGTTTCAATCTTGTATTCAATCGCCAATCGATCTGAAAACTGTCCTTCACGATCGCGGCCCCAGACAACCCGATCGATCTCCGTCACTTCCGCAAGTTCGATCTCAATCCAGCCGGAGCCTGGTGTGTTCGAGATCCAACTATTTAAATTCCCATGCGCGCCGTCATTGATATGTTCCAGCTGATGCTTGGGATTGTTGGGATAGTCCCCGGAAGAACTCGGCTTGCCGCCAGCTGAGGCGAGTCCGACGTTGCGATCAGAATCGGCAGCAAAAATCTCCAGCTCATCCAAACAGGGTTCTCCACTATTTGTCTTTGACACCGTGAATCGAATGAACTGAGCCGCTACCGGCTGAAACGCGTCCATGTTCGACTTGGCGTTGACCGTCGACAGTGGCTGGTCATTGGGTGTTTGAGGTTTCTTGGGCGTGGCGGCTCGGCGATCAGCGATGAAGGTTTCTAATTCATCCCGTTGCTTTTTAGCGAGGGCTAATTCTGTCCTTTGTTCTTCGCTTGCCGTGCTGAAAAGTCTACGTTCACCGTGGCGAACACCTGAGAAAACGGCTTGCATTGCGTAGTAGTCGCGTTGCAAGATTGGATCGAATTTGTGATTGTGGCAGCGTGCACAGCCAACCGTCAGTCCCAGAAAGGCCGTGCTGGTCGTGTTCACATAGTCAGCCAATTCGTCTTCCCGTTGCATCAGCGTCAAATTGATATCAGGGCTTTTGACGATGTCGTGAGGACCTCCCACCAAGAAGCCTGTCGCTTCGTCGACGCCGACAGCGTCTCCTGCAATTTGCTCGATGACAAAGTCTCGGTAGGATTTGTCTTCATTCAAGGACTCGATCACGTAGTCGCGATAGTAAAACGCGTTGGCTCGATCTCGATTGACCTCGTAGCCCGTCGACTCGCCAAACCGAACGACGTCTAGCCAGTGTCGGGCCCATCGCTCGCCATAGTGCGGACTGTCGAGGATTGAATCAATCACTTTTCGGCAGGCATCTTGGGACTTGTCTTGTTTGAATGCCTGGACTTGCTGGTCGGTTGGAAGCAACCCATGCATGTTCAAGTACACTCGCCGGATCCAACTGACACGATCGGCCTTTGGCGAGGGAGCCAAGCCTTTGTGCCGGAGAATATCCCAGACAAAGCGGTCGATTGGATTGTTGACAGGCCAAGCGGTACCTTTTAAATCGGGGATGGTTTGAATATTGATCGGTTGAAATGACCAATGGTCTGTCTGCAGTTTTGGCTTGTTCTCACCGGCCAACGCGTCTGGCCAAATCGCTCCTTGGTCAATCCAGCGTCCGATCGTTTGGACCTGGGAATCGGTCAACGGTTTTGCGTCGCCGGGTGGCATGTTCGTGTCAGATTCAGGATCTGAGATGTACGTGAACAGCGAACTCTTGATTCGGTCGCGAGGCACGATGGTCGGCGAGCCAAAATCAGCTGGTGCCATCGCCACGGTACGCACATCGAGGCGAAAGTTGCTTTCTTGGGTTTCGGGGCCGTGGCATGAGAAGCAATGGTTTTCGAAAATCGGCAGGACGTCAGTTTGAAAGTCGATTGTAACTTTCGCTCCGACATCCTCCTTTGCTACTTGTTCTTGAGCCAAACTCACCGACGCGGAGCCTACCAGTGACCAACAAATCACCAACCAAGATGCGATTTGGCTCGAGGCACGCCAGTTGGCTGATATGATTGATTCGCTAAGTTTGCCCATCTTCGATTCCCGTATGACGTGTGGCGTTCCGATATTCGACTTACTTATTCGCGTTGTTTCGCTTTTTGAATTGAGCCCCTTGCTTCGTTTTTTTGGAACGCATGATGGCTTTCATTCGGTTGCGAATCTCAGCTTCTGGGAGCCCATCTAAGTATCCAAGGCGACGCATGACTTGATCGTCAATCGATTTGACTGAGTCTGTTTTCAGCGTCGTTTCGTAGTCGAAGGGACCGTCTTGGAAATACACCAACGACTGAAGCGTAATCAGATTCACGACGGTTGATTCCGAGTTGGCCAAAATGTTACGAATGACAGGAACAGGATCCCGTTCTTTGAGCACACCCAAAAACTCTGCCGCTCGGAGACGGACCAGTAAATCTGGATCCGAGTCAGCGGCGAGTTTGGCGGACTTCATCATCGGAGCGGCGTCTTCGCCCAGAATACTGCAGACGGAGTAAGCCCAGTATCGACTAACGGGATCTTCGGCAGTGGCCGCGGTTTGCAATTTTGGCACTGCCACGTCCGGCGACTGTAGCGCCAAATCCGCAATGTCAACGTAGTGACTGATGTTGGTCTTGTGGGATTGGCCATAGGCCACGGGATCCCCAAGCACCTCAGACACAAGTTTGCTTTCCGGCAGGAAACTTAAATCAGGCAACGCTTTGACTCGCGTGGTCAGTGCCTTTCGAAGTTCGATCAGCTGCTTCTTGAAGTTTGGATCCTTGGCTAGGTCGTTGATCTCGTGTGGATCCAATTCTACGTCAAAAAGTTGCTCGGCTGGTTTGCCTTGGAAGAATGCGCTTTGCGTGTCGTTGAGCTTGCCGGCCTTGAACAGCTGACGCCATTCTTTCCAAGCCAAGTTGATGTAGCGGTAGTTGTTTTGCAGACCGTCCGGATAGATGGCTTGGTAGTTGCGAATGTACTTGAACTTGCCCCGACGAATCGCCCGACAAAGGTCATACTTTTCGTCCATCCGGTCAGCGTAGCTAAACGTTTCGTTGCGGGCGTCGATCTCGCTTGATTCCACGCCTTGCCCCATGAATGGCTTGCCGTCGACGTGCTTGGGAACGTCAACGCCGGCAAGTTTGAGGACGGTGGGGCCGTAGTCAACAAACTCCACAAATCCCTTCGTCCGTGTTTGTGTGGGAAAGGGCGAAAGCGAGCTGTATTTCTTGGGGACGCGGACGACCAACGGCACGTGTAATCCGCTTTCATTGATGAATCCTTTGCCACGTGGCAAGACTCCACCATGATCGCCAAAGTAAAACACAAACGTGTCTTCCAGGATGCCGTCAGATTCCAATTGTTTCAACAGCTTACCGACTTTGTCGTCAATCGATTGAATCTGGTCGTGATATTTAGCATAGGTCAGTCGAAACAGGGGTGTGTCAGGATGATAGGGCGCGAGCGTCATCGCGGCGGGGTCGTTTTTATTGTCAGGGTCGTCAGCCCAAGCTTGCTTGAAATGCAAAGAGCTTTCGTGAGAATCCGTATAAGTTTGGACATGGAAAAATGGCTTGCCGTCAGGCGAATTCCGCCAATGTGCATTTCTTGAAGACTCGTCCCAGACCTCGCCCGACTCGACGGCGTTGTAATCCTTCTTTGAATTGTTAGTGGTGTAGTAACCTGATTGGCGAAGTAGTTCCGGAAACATTTTCCAATCAGAAGGCATCGTCGCTGGCTTGATTCGACGATGAAACTGAGTCCCAAGTCTCGGGGAATAGACCATTGTGATCAACGTCGTGCGGGCGACGCTACAAACCGGTGCGTTGGAGAATGCGCGATCGAATGTTACGCCATGAGCAGCCATTGCTTCTATGTTGGGCGTACTTGTTCCTGTCTCATCAAACATTTTGAGATAGTGCTTGGAATTGTCTTCCGACATGATCCAAACAATATTGGGACGGTCCTGAGCCCAGCACATGGCGTCCGGAACGAACAAGACCGCAGTCAAAATCACGAGTGCGAGTGGAATACGAAGTTGCATGGATCCGTTTCAAATAAGTAGTCAGAGGCAAGTGGACCGAGTGGCAGCATGGTTAGAGTATTAGAATCACCGCACGATCCACCGTCAAACTTTGAGGCCTGTACCATTGCAACCACTCATAAAAAAAGGCAGCCCGTAGGCTGCCTTTGATGTTTCAAATTGCTCGCGTTGCGAACTACTTCTTTTTCTTTTCCAACGACTTGTAGTTGCCCGCGAATTTTTTCTTGAATTTCTCTACGCGACCCATCGCATCAACGAATTGTTGCTTACCGGTATAAAACGGATGCGAGGCACTTGAAATGTCAACAAAATATACGGGATACTCGTTGCCGTCTTCCCACTTGATCGTTTCTTTTGTGGAGATCGTCGACTGAGTAAGGATCGCGAAATCAGCGGTCTTGTCTTTGAAAACGACTGGACGGTAGTTGGGGTGAATATCGGATTGCATTTTTAGCTCTTTTGCGTGATTTAACCTAAGCGAACAAGTTTATCGAAAATGGTTGTTTCGTCAAACCTTAAATAGCCCGCTTTTACAGCTTTTTTTCGGGCGGTATTGGCTCGATACTGGAGTAAGATCCATCCCATGGCCGATTTTCCTTAATTTTGCCGTCACTAACCCGTCAGTTTTGAGCCAAACCATGCAAAGCCTCACTGGAAACCTCTTAATTGCCATTCCCGACCTCAACGACCCCAATTTCTTTCGAACCGTCGTGTTCGTGTTTCAGCACTCCGAAGAAGAGGGAGCCTCGGGCGTGATTCTCAATCGGACGTCGGATGTGACGGTGGCCAAAGTCTGGGACGAAGTCTCCATGCAGCCCAGTAATTGCCAGGAATTCGTGAATATTGGCGGACCCGTCGAAGGACCCTTGATCGCCCTCCATACCAGTCTAATGTTCGCAGAGATCCCAGTCATTCCCGGCGTTTCAATGTCTTTGGGCCGGGAGAACCTGAATTCTCTGGTTGGACAAGCCGGTGAGAATGGCCAGAAATTCAAGATTTACAGTGGCTATTCCGGCTGGAGCCCTGGGCAACTCGAATCAGAAATAGAGCAGGGTGGTTGGCTTACGCTGCCCGCCACACCCGAGCACGTCTTCGATTCGCCTGACGGACTGTGGAAGCAAGTCTGCGCCCAAGTCGGACACGACATCCTCAAGCCCCATATTGGCAACCATTTGCCGGACGATCCTTCCATGAATTAGCCGCGGTTTGGGATTTCGTTCGACCATGGCAGTCAATTAAACATTGTTTGGTCCTCGGTTATTGTCCTCGGTTATTCAACAACGACGAAAGTGACTTGATTGCGTCCCTCATTTTTTGAGCGATACATGGCTGCATCGGCAGCGGAAAGTAGGCTTCGGGCTGGCAAACCAGCAATTCCGGCGCTTGCAACTCCAATGCTAATGGTCATCCCGCTCGTGTTCCGACTCCAGGTTTGGCTGGACGTTGCCACCATGGAACAGCATTCGATAAAGCGACGTTCGATCGGGTTTGGATTGTCCGTGGAATTCGTCAACGAATCCGCGACGTCGCCTTTGACGTTCAGGACGACTCCAAACTCATCACCCCCCAACCTAGCGACACAGACTGCGTCGTCGAATTGAGATTCCAATCGTTCGGCGATCCACCGAATGGCTTGATCGCCGGCCTCGTGCCCAAACTCGTCATTGGTCTTTTTGAAAAAATCAATATCGATAATCGCGACGCAAATTGGCTGTCCCAAACTTTGCTCCAGTTTCGTTTGGAACCCTCGTCGATTTAGCAAACCGCTCAATTCGTCAGTGTGAGCGAGGGCATAGAGTTCGTTAGTAAAACCCCTGGCGTCGTCGGGCTTCAAACGCACCATGCGCCACGGCAGTCCGGCAATCTCAACCCTTTGGCTGATTTGCCGAATTTTAGAACTCGAATTGAGACGGCCGGTCTGGCTTATCTCCGAGTTATTTGCTCTCAACGCCACCAAAAATTCATTGTCTAAATCACGAGTGCCCAATTGAACGATCGTTGGATGCGTCGAAAATTCCAATGGGTTTAATCCCAGAATATCGACAGCCGATTGATTCCAAAATCGTGCCTGATGGGCTGAATCAAATATGACGATCCCGTCATCCGACGAATCAAGGACGGCCGCGAAAAGTAATTCCTTCGCACATCGCTCGCATTCGGATGCCGATTGTTGATCATCGTGGGGACATGGTGCTTCGCTCAAAATTACTTCTTTTTAGACCTCTTAGCAGCCTTTTTAGGGGCGGCTTTTGATTTCGATTTGGCACTCGCCTTGGTGGACTTTTTCTTGGTCGTTTTCTGGCCGAAAGCTGAGCCCCAGTTTTCAGAATAATTTTTGCTTGTTCCGCTACGTAAAATAGTCATCGATCGTAATCCTAGTAATTTTTGCTTGTTAGTTGGTTGAAATTCTTGAGTTCAATTTAGGTAATCAGCTTCTTGTACTTAAATCGACGTGGCTCGTCTTCCTTGAGTCCCAGTCGTTCGCGTCGTTGTTGTTCGTAGGTTTGATAGTTGCCTTCACACCAATGAACGTAACCATCGCCTTCGAACGCCAAGATATGCGTCGCGATGCGATCCAAGAACCAACGATCGTGGCTGGTTACGACAACGCAACCGGCGTAATTTTCGATGGCTTCTTCAAGAGCACGCAGCGTGTCCACGTCGAGATCGTTGGTAGGTTCGTCGAGCAGCAAGACATTGGAACCTCGGCGAAGCAATTTTGCGAGGTGGACGCGGTTTCGCTCTCCCCCGGAAAGAACGCCAACTTTTTTCTCTTGATCGGAGCCGCGGAAATTGAATCGATTGACGTAGGCTCGAGCGTTGACTTTGCGTTTTCCGATCTCCAGCGTGTCGTGGCCTTCCGAAATCTCTTGATAGACAGAATTGTCGTCATTAAGACTGTCACGGGATTGATCGACGTAACCCAAATCCACGGTCTCGCCGATTTTCAAGATCCCTGAATCTGCCGTTTCTTGACCGCTGATCATTCTGAAAAGCGTGGTTTTTCCAGCGCCGTTTGGCCCGATGATGCCCACGATTCCGCCGGGTGGCAAACGAAATGTGACGTCTTCCATCAAGATCTTATCGCCAAATCCTTTGTTAAGTCCCTCTGCTTCAATCACGACGTCGCCGAGATGTGGGCCGGGCGGAATCTGGATTTCAAGCTCATCTTCGCGGTCACGTTGATCTTCATTCAGCATCTGCTCGTACGAGCTGATCCTGGCTTTGCTTTTCGATTGGCGGGCCTTGGGCGACATCTTGATCCAGTCGGCTTCTCGCTTCAATGCCTTGATTCGCGCATCGTTTTGCTTTTCTTCTACTCGTAAACGTGTTTGTTTCTGCTCAAGCCACGAAGAATAGTTGCCTTCAAAGGGATGGCCTTCGCCCCGATCCAATTCCAGAATCCAGCCCGCGACATTGTCGAGGAAATAGCGATCGTGGGTCACCGCGACGATCGTGCCGTGATAATCCTGCAGCGTCCGCTCAAGCCAGTGAACGGAGTCGGCGTCTAGGTGGTTGGTCGGTTCGTCAAGCAGCAACAGGTCAGGTTTTTCGAGCAGCAACTTGCACAACGCGACGCGGCGGCATTCACCACCTGACAGTTTAGTCACGTCGGCGTCTTTGGGAGGCAGATTCATGACCTCGAACGCAACTTCGATTTCATGATCCAACGACCAAGTATTGGTGGCGTCAATTTGGTCTTGGACCCGTGCCATTTCGTCGTAGACTTTTTGCATCGCTTTTTCATCGAGAGGCTCTCCGCATTTGGCGCTCAACTCGTTGTAGCGATCCAATAATTGTCGACGGGGAGCGACTGATTCCTGAACGTTATCCCACACGTTTTTGTCGGGATTGAGTTTGGGTTCTTGGGAAAGATAGCCGACGGTAAATCCGTCAGTGAGTCGTGCTTCACCATCGTATTCCTTGTCCATGCCTGCCATGATTTTGAGCAACGTACTTTTGCCGGAGCCGTTACGTCCGAGCACGCCGATTTTGGCACCCGGGTAAAACGATAGCCAAATGTTGTTGAGCACGGCTTTTGTGCCGTGCTTTTTGGTCATGTCGACCATTTGGAAGATGTATTGCTTGCTCATTTTGATTCTAAACGTTGTTCAATTTAAGTTTGCGAAACTCGGAAAAGAGTTTCGATGGTTGATTTGATAGCGAAACACTCCAATGCGTTTGGGGTGGGAGTTCGCTTGCAAGTCAATTAATTCTCGAGATGTCGTCGACGCGGGAAGCGTGGATTTATTCCCATTCGATCGTGGCGGGTGGTTTGGAACTGATGTCATAGCAGACACGATTCACTCCAGCGACTTCATTGATAATCCTGGTCGACATCTTAGCCAATACATCGTACGGCAATCTTGACCAGTCGGCGGTCATGAAATCGTCGGTGTCGACGCAGCGAATGACCAACGCATTTTCGTAGGTTCGAGCGTCACCCATCACACCCACGCTTTGGACCGGCAACAAAACAGCGAATAACTGTGATGTTTCGCGATAGAGGCCGGCTTTTTGGATCTCTTCAATCACGATCGTATCGGCGTTTCTGAGGACGACTAATTTCTCTTCTTTGACTTCCCCCAAGCAACGCACGGCCAAACCTGGACCGGGGAATGGGTGTCGCCACACGAGATGTTCAGGCAATCCAAGCTCGACGCCAAGCCGACGGACTTCGTCTTTGAACAGGTCTCGAAGCGGTTCGATCAGTTCAAACCCGAGTTCCTCTGGCAGTCCGCCGACGTTGTGATGCAATTTAATTGTGGCAGCTGGTCCGTCTTTGGCTGCACCGCTTTCGATCACGTCGGGATAAAGTGTGCCTTGAGCCAGAAATTTGGCGTCGGGAATCGATTCCGCTTCGGTCTTGAAACAGTCAATAAACACGTGTCCGATCGCTTTTCGTTTTTCCTGTGGATCGGTCACACCTTCGAGGGCACTTAGGAATCGTTCTTGCCCTTGGATGACGCGAAGATCCGTTTTGAAATGGTCGGTGAATTGTTCGGTAACCGAGGCAGCTTCGTTGGCTCGGAGCAAACCATTGTCGACTAAAATGCAGGTCAATTGAGGGCCGATGGCCTTATAGAGCAGGGCCGCGACTACTGACGAATCGACACCTCCGGACAATCCGCAAACGACTCGATTATCACCGACCTGTTTTCTGATTCGTTCGATGGCTTCGTTGGCAAAGTCGTCGAGCTTCCAGGTTCCCGTGCAGTTGCAAATCGATAACAAGAAGTTCTTGAGCAGTGTTTTCCCTTCGGGTGTGTGGGTGACTTCAGGATGAAACTGCAGCCCGTATACCGGGAGGCTTTTATGCTTCACCGCGGCCACCGGGCAAGTGTCAGTCTTTGCCAGTGGCTTGAAAACGTCGCTGACCTGTTGGACTTGATCGCCGTGACTCATCCAGACTTCGGTCTTGGCCGGGAAACCGGCGAACAATGCGTCGTCGGACGTGACTTCACAATTCGCACGCCCGTATTCGCGGGTGGTCGTGCTTTCGACTTTGCCCCCCAAATTTTCACAGGCCAATTGCATCCCGTAGCAAATCGCGAGGACGGGAATCCCGATATCAAAGATTCCTGGATCGCATTTAGGCGCGTCGGATTCATAGACGCTACTAGGACCGCCAGAGAGAATCAAACCCATCGGATTGTGCTTGCGAATCTGTTCAGGCGTAATGTCATGCCGGACGATCTCGCAATACACGTTTTGTTCGCGCACTCGCCGAGCAATCAATTGGGCGTATTGGGACCCAAAATCCAAAACAAGAACGCGTTCATCGCTGGATTTTGCTCCGACGTCGGTGGCTTGCTCAGCAGCAGCGGTCATGCGATTACCTATCTAACTTAGAGTGCAAATAGCAAAACCCGCACAAAATTGAACGGGTTGAGAATTTCAGATTATACGAATTAGAGTTCTCATTTCTAGCGACCGAATCCAAGAACTTGGCGATATCCCAAGTTAAACACTGTGGATTACGTGGAATTCAGTCATCGAGAGGAATAAAGGGCGATCAAATGGGGGGAACAAGCTGTTGCAAGGGCGGTTTTTGTCATTTGAGCTCCCTTGAGTGGGCCGGGATGTTCTTTCTTGGTCGATTTTATCGGACGTAATTGCCTGTTGAATTGATGAACCGTTGTTTGCACTTGTCACGGCTCGCGGCTGGAGTAAATGTGGTTATTTGTTCCAAATCGTTTTTGGTGTCGGTCGCAATAGTTGCTCGATCGCATCAGCGAGGCCGAACGACCATTCAAAGTGGGGTCCAACGAATAAACGTCCTTGCTTACAGACTTGTTGATTTATTATCAGGTTATTCGCGGTTAAGCGGCAGTGCTGGTCGCCCGATAGCGTCAGCGAGGCAGAGCTCTCGTTGGTGGGGGGCCGTCAAGTCACAGTCTCGGGGGGATGCGAGAAAGCTCATTTCAATATTTCTCGGATGGACTGCCGACTAATGAAGGGCGTGCATCTTTGCATCCCCTCAGAATGTAAATCCCACTGATCGCATCATCCGGCGGTGTCGCTGCCGCTCAACCACCGGATATCATCCGTGATCCTTTCAGGATCAATGGTCGCCTTTCGCTCCGTCGAAAGACAATCAAA
>JBLINZ010000151.1:0-12458 GCA_047639375.1 Mariniblastus sp.
GAACGGAACAAATCCCACGATCCTTCTCCCTATATTTAACAGACCCAAAAAACGACTCCCCTTGCACTTCAGTACCCCATGCAATTTCCGAGCCATTCAAGTTTCCCGGGAAAATCAGCCGATTGGCCGTGCCAGCCTCTCAATTTGAGAGCCCATTCTCATTTTCTCGATAGCACAGTTCAAGAATGGCACATCCAATCAAAAGCCAGCATGGCAACCCGAGAAGAAGTGACTCCTTCCGTTGAGCCGAAGGCGAGAGGGAGGCTACCCGACAAGGCTGGAATTTTCCTGGGTCACCCGACGAATTGAGGGCTTGTCAAATTAATGACCGGTTAAGTGGGCAATCATAGCCCGAATGCGTAAGCGAGGCAGAGCCCTCGTTAGATCCCACTTTAATGGTTGTTCGTCCTCGCTTACGCGCCGGGTTTCCATCTCACCTCATTGACGCCACGGGGAATGAATCTCTTGCAAGTGATTCCCAACGGCAGCATCCACTGTCAGAATGAGACTCCCAATGCGTGGAATAATAAGCCCCGTCGGCGCGAGCAACGAGCGGCGTCTCCAAGTGATGGCCCCAGCTCGACTCAAGTATTTACAGATTTATAATGTGCACTGAGGACTGATTGATGCTGAACAGAATGTCTCCCAAGACCAGTTGCCTTTTCGTTATTTTCTTATACTGCCTTACGGCAGACAGTCTCACGATGGGCCAAGCCATCCACCAGACGGCAAGCGATTCGGCAACTTCCCAGCCGAACATCATTTTGGTGATGGCAGACGACCAAGGCTGGGGGCAAACCAGTTACAACAACCATCCAATTTTAAAGACGCCTCACCTAGACCAAATGGCCGAGTCTGGACTTCGATTCAATCGGTTTTACGCCGCAGCACCCGTTTGCTCGCCCACCCGCGCAAGCGTCCTGACGGGCCGCACCAACCGACGCACGGGAGTTGAAAGCCACGGTTTCGCATTGCGACTGCAGGAGAAAACATTGGCACAGGCGCTCTCCCAAGCCGGTTACGCGACAGGACATTTCGGGAAATGGCATCTCAATGGGATGCGAGGACCAGGCGTTCCAATTTTCGCTCAGGACACTCATCACCCTGGCAAGTTTGGATTTGATAAATGGATCTCGGTGACCAATTTCTTCGATCGAGATCCCATCATGGGCAACCAAGGCGAAATTGAATCATATTCCGGCGACTCATCGGAGATCATCGTCGATCACGCCGTTGAGTTTTTGAAAGCACAAGCCTCTGCTCAACGCCCCTCATTCACCGTGATCTGGTTTGGCACTCCTCATAGCCCATTCATGGCAGCCGAAGAAGATGCCAAGCCGTTTGCTCACCTTGACAAAAGTTCACAGGACCAACACGGTGAACTCGTCGCCATGGACCGCGCGATTGGTACGCTCCGCAAAGCAATTCGCGAACTCGGTCTCGCTGAAAACACGATCGTCTGGTTCACGTCGGACAACGGCGGACTTCCCAAAATCAAACCCAACACCGTGGGCGGGCTACGAGGATTCAAGGGCAGCGTCTACGAAGGCGGCTTGCGAGTTCCGGCTATCGTCGAATGGCCGACCGTCATCAAGCAACGTGTCACCGATTATCCCGCAGTCTCGATGGACATTTTCCCCACGCTTGCCGAAATCGTGGGATTGCCAAAATCGACGATGCTCCAGCCAATCGACGGCATGAGCTTGAGAAACTTGTTTGAGCAAGAGCCCAGCCAACCTCGCTCTAAACCCATTCCCTTCAATTGCCTGGGCAACAAAGCCCTGATCGACAACGACTGGAAGCTAATTCATCTGGATTCCGCCAAGCGAAAACAAGAATCGTTTGAGCTCTACCATTTATCCGACGATCCAAACGAGCAGAAGAATCTTTTTGCTTCCGCAACCGAACAACGCGAACGAATGCTGGGCCTGATGAATTCGACTCAACAATCCATTGACTCAAGCTTCGCAGGCGCCGACTATGCCGCAGGAAAACTGCTGCCAGAAAACCCCGCCCCCCGAAATTGGTCCGAAGTCGACTACTACAAACCATTTCTCCAAGACTGGGGAGTTCGCCCGGAATACAAAAGCTGGCTCCAACGCCAGACGCAAACCGGCAAGAAAAAGGCGAATGGCAAGTAAGCCCTAGCTGGACCCGTTGTACCTACTCCTGCAATGGCAACCCGACGCGCGAGCGAGAATCACAGCCCGACGCGTGAGCGAGAATCGTAACCCGACGCGTGAGGGTTCATTGCTTTAAAATGCCAGACGATAGATCGTTTAACGATTAGCCGGCAGGCGACCGTATCAAACGCAGTGTGTTTGTAGGCGTGGGCGATTGCCCCTTGACGACAAGCCATCAACCAGGGCCCTTCCTCGCGAAAACGTCGGCTGACCACAGCTACCGCAAAACCACACTAAATCAATAAAGCCCGTAAGCGAGGACGAACAACATTTGCAGACGAGGCATCCGACTTGATTCTGTGAAGAACCTTCCACAGAAAGGCGTGCTCAAAAATCACGCGTGCTGAGGGAGCTTACGCGGAAATGGGATCTGCTCGCGAGGCGGCAAAGGCAAGCCTGTTTCAAGCGACCACAGATGCCGCTCTTCGGTCGACGCATAAAAACGCAACCAGGATTCTTCGTCTTCCACGATATCCAAGCATTGCCATTTGAGCGACTTGTTCTTCAACACGACTTTCTTTTCTTGAGCAGGAAGAATATCGCGAGCGATCAGGCAATACAATTGACGATCCGAAAGATGGTTCGTGTGCACGAGCAGAATATTCTTTTCGTACAATCGACCAATCACTTGATGAAGTTGATGCTTGACTTCAGTTTCCGTGAACGACTGATGATGAGGCATCACCAATTCCGGCTCAAACCATTGACTGATCGGAAGCACTGGGGCTTTTTCCCAGGCCAACAAAGAGGTCAAGAATTCATTCTCACTGCGAACCGACATCCGGTCGAGATCAACTAGGTACACCGATTCGTCTAGAAAAGGCTCCATCTCATCCCGAAGCTGGGCGTTCTGCATCAATAGATCAATTTCTGACATTTCGCTAACCGAAAATTGCTGAATAAGAGGCGGAGGGCCATGTCGAAAGCCAAACCGCTTTCGCTCCCGTTGAGAGACTTTATCAGTCTCCCAATTCCATTCAAGAATCAACTTGAGTGAATGGCAAAAAAAGAAGTCGAGATTCCATCCTCAGCACGCAGGACCCGCATCCCCGGTAATCTCCAACATCGCGGACCGTGCCATCCAGAAAAGTCACCGCGATCGACAGCGCCCATCGCAGCTGCGGCTGAGAATTCATTCGACGCGCAACCTAAACGTCGGTCCTGTTTCAATGAAGGAACGCAGCTCATGGTAACCCGACGCGTGAGGACGTGTTGATTTAGTGAGCCGAAGGCGAAAATGGTAGCCCGACGCGTAAGCGAGGACGCATTACGATCGAAGGCGGGCCACTCACGAGGGCACTCCCTCGTTGGATTCTCACCATCGATGCCGTTGGTCTCGCCTACAAACTCTGCATGCTTCTCACCGGCGCCTGCACCTCAAGACCTACCGCTTGCCAAAACCAAGCGTAAGCTGGGGATCTTCTTCAGCAGCCGTCGGATTAAGCTCTTTGTAAAGCAGGCTTGGCTGAATATCGGTGTTGTCTTGGTACTTGTTGCTCTTGTACTCTTGAATGTCGCCCACGATTTGGTGATAGAAAATCTGGCAAATCGAAATTCCCGGATAAATCTTAACCGGCTGAACCGCGAACATCTCCAATGTCCAAAATCCCTTAAATCCAACGTCGCCAAATCCCGCGGTCACGTGAACGAATAAACCGAGCCGGCCAATCGAGGAGCGTCCTTCGATCATCGGAACGAGATTGTGGGTTTCCGTTCGCTCGATGGTTCGACCGAGATACAACCGGTTCGGCTCAAGCACGAGCCCTGATTCGGGGATCACCATCCGCCGGATCCGATTGCTTTTTCGCATGTCGAGAACGACCTCTTCATACGTGACCACATCATGGTGCAACGTCAAATTGTAGCTATTGGGATTGATGTTATCCGGATTGAACGGATCAATCTTAACATTGGACCCTAGATTGCTTCGAATCTCTTCGCCGGAAAGAATCATGGTATCTGGCTTTCGGGGCTCTTTTTTCGGACCAAGGCCGGTTCAATTGCCGTTGGCAATTGAGAAGACCCACGTCAACAACGGATCTAAGAATTGGATTGTGTTTGGCTATCGAAATCGTGTCAAGTATCCAAACGAACACTCTTTTCCAAATCCCGCCCAACTTCCTAGCGGCGGTCCAATTTAAGAGGACAAGCAGGATGTTTAGGAGAAATCGTCCTCCGGCAACCAACATTCATTTTGGAGCGTAAATCGCCGATGGTTTGACAACAATCATTGATTTTTTCGTGGAACACGCCTACCCTGAGTTAAGTAAATGAGTGGGATTATGGCAAGTCTGCGGAGCGAAGTCTGAAAGTCTTAGGGACCGTCATTTTTTGACCTCGCCCGCTCCACGGCCCCTGATCTTTAATTTTTTGACGCCAGCCAGCTACCCACAACCGTGACGGCTTGGTCAAGACATCCAATCGAAACACGACGCCGACAACCAACAGGTGCTAGAGAATGAGTGAGAACCCTTACCAAGCAACCGAATTCAGCTACCCCTCGGTCACCGCAGACATGGCGACGGCAGACGCTCGGGCGACTTTCATCAAGCGGACCTACCTGCACCTGCTGGGAGCGGTTTTGGCTTGCATTGCCATCGACGCAGTCATCTTGAACGTGTTTGACGAGCAGCTCAAAGCACTCGTTCCCATGTTCTACTCTGGCTGGAATCCCCTCATCGCCCTTGGTGCCTTCATGGCAGTTAGCTATGTCGCGGATCGCTGGGCACACAGTAACGTGTCCCGTTCAATGCAATACCTCGGCTTGGGAACCTATATTGTCGCCGAAGCCCTGTTTTTAATTCCGTTGTTGTACATCGCCGAAAAATTCGCAAGTCCCGGCATCATTGAGTCTGCCGGTATGGTTACCGCCTTCGTATTCGGTGGCTTGACCATTACAGTTCTGGTGACGAAAGCCGATTTCTCATTTTTACGATTTGCGATTGTGACTGGCACGTTCATCGCGTTTGCCGTCATGCTAATTCCGCTCGTTCTTCCGGGCTTCAATCTGGGAAGCATGGGACTTTGGTTCTCTGTTGCCATGGTCGTACTGGCTTCTGGCATCATCCTTTACAACACATCCAAAGTGCTTCATGACTACGGAACGGAACAATACGTAGCAGCCTCGCTGACTCTGTTCGCTTCGGTTGCATTACTATTTTGGTATGTTCTGCAAATATTCATGGTAATGGACGACTAGGTTTCGCGTTTCATTGCGAGGGCTTGGCCAAAGCACAATTCTCGTATTGGCCGTTTTAGCGTATGCCATTTCATCGCGAGTGCCATTGAGGATAACGTCCAAACGGCTTGCAAAACACTAACCAACATTGTCTTGTTAAGTTCTTCGTTTTCGAGCGGGATGATTTAACACAGTAAACCAATTCTGAGTCACGTGAATCCTGCCACGGTCGCCCTTCGTCGAAGTTTCGGATCGCGTCCGAGTCTGCTGTGAAAAGCGGATTGAGCCTGCCAAATTTTGACATCAAAACTCCACGTGCTCCTTGGAAAGCCCCTTTTCTTCTAACCTCTCCAATCGTCTTTCGACCCCACAAACTCAATGACCTCCAATCAACCGGAACGCTCCTTACCCGACGGATTTGCCAACATGGTGCGGCTCTTTCCGCTTCCCAATGTCGTCTTGTTCCCGGGCGTTGTTCAAGCCTTGCACCTGTTTGAGCCGAGGTATTGTGCTCTCGTCGAGGACGCACTTGCGGCCGACGAATTGATCACGATGGCCTATATCGAGCCTGGCCAACTCAGCAATAACGATGCGCCCAAAGTTTCCCAAACCGTATGCATTGGAAAAATCCTGTCCCATACGAAACTTGAAGACGGGCGCTACAATCTGTTCCTCGTCGGAAGCAAGCGTGCTGAGATCATCACTGAGATCGACAGTGAAACTCCTTATCGGATGGCAGAAGTCAGCGTCCTCGAAGATACGCTTAACCCCCTTATCAACCTGGACGATATGCGAGGCGATATCATCACGCAGTTCCGAACGCTGGCGGCCCACAAGCCCAGCTGGAACCATGAAGCCCTCGATCTATTTCTTGATGATGACCTCCCGTTCAGCCAGCTGGTCGACATGATCTGCTATTCCTGTGGGGCCAGCCCCCAAGAGCAGCAACGTGTTCTAGAAACGATCGAACTGGGAAATCGCGGATTGGCCGTCATTCAGCTCATGGATTCTCAAATTGCGTCGCTCCAACAGGATCAAGGGGCAGCACTCGACTTTCCTCCAGGGTTCAGCCTCAACTGATCAACGAGCCCCGGTCGCACCAAGATCCGCTTCAGAGGAATTCTGGCGTCACGCGTCATGTGTTCGGTCAACCAATTCAATCAACATCGTCCACTCAGAGTCAAGGAATCTCAATGAACGTCTCAATCGAATATTGCGGTATGTGAAACTACCTCCCCCAGGCTTCCAGTTTGGCAGCCGAAATCGAGTCGAAATTCAGCGTCACCGCCAAATTGATTAAAGCCGGAGGCGGCTGTTTTGAAGTAGTCGCCAACGAGCAGCTTGTATTTTCAAAAAACGCAGAAAAACGATTTCCCGAAAACTCCGAAGTGATTGCCTCACTTAGCAAGCTGGCAGCGAATCATTAGATTTCATTGACTAGCGAACCAGATACGCCAAGACTTTATCGCTGATCCAACTAGTCAATAACGGTCTCGCGTCGGCTCCCCTTCCGTTCAACCCAATTCCTGTGAATCACCCCGTCATCGATCAGATATTCGAGAACCCAGTTTTCGAAACGGAACGCATGCTCATCGGCAGCTGGGATACCCGGCTGGCCGAGTCCGCGCTGCAAATTTATGGCGACCCAGAAGTCACGCAATGGATTGGCGGAGTGACGTTCGATTCGGTCGAAGCCATGGCAGACAAGATTGAGGATTTGATCGCCCGGAACGGCAAATGGCCCGCCCATTGGGGAGCCTGGCCTGCATTCTGCAAAAAGACTCGAGCATTGGTCGGCTCACTGCTAATGAAACCGCTACCTGATGCCGCTGGCAATTTCACGCCCGACATCGAAATCGGATGGCACTTAGGAAAATCTCACTGGGGCAGGGGACTCGCGACCGAAGGCGGCCGCAGGATGATTGAAATCGCTTTTGATCAGATAGGCACTGCTGAGCTATCGGCGGTCACGGGCCTAGAAAACCAGCGTTCTCAAAATGTCGCCCTCAGGTTGGGATTAACCCACATCGGACAAACGGACGCGTACTATGGACAAACCGTCGAACTGTATAAAATTCAAAACGGCGAACACAACGACGGATGACTCAAATTGAGTCCAACCCACAAGGAAATACGCGTGACGAACGATTCAAAACCGTGGCAGCAAACCATGTCCGATGAGCGATTTGAGCTGATGCGGACCATTCTCGACGCGCCCAGTCCAATTGGATTGGAAGCCGCCATGACCCGTGGCGTGCTCGAGCCGTACATGCAATCCTACATGCCAACCGACTGGAAGATCCACACGTTCAAAGGAAATGCCGGGATCGTGCTCGATACGAAACCCGGTGACGACGAAGCCTTCACCGTGATGGTCATCGGACATGCTGATAAAATTCGAATGCAGGTTCGAAGCATCGGTGAAGACGGAAAAATCTGGGTCAATTCCGATTCAATGCTGCCAACTACCCTGATTGGCCATCAAGTCAAACTATTTAGCGAAGATCCAAACTCACTGGGCAACTGGCGAGTCATCAAGGGGGGGACGATCGAGGCGATCGGCGCGATTCACTTCGCAGACCCGAAACTACGCAGCGGCGACGATGGCATCAAAACCAAAATGATGTACCTCGAACTCCACATTCATGGACCCGATAAACAAGCCCAAGTCAAAGCACTCGGAATCCGACCGGGTGATCCGATCATTTTCGATCGCCCAATCGAACGTGGTTTTTCGCCCGATACATTTTCAGGCGCCTACCTCGACAACGGACTTGGTTGTTTTGTAACCGCTGAAATTGGCCGCCTAATCGCTGAATCATCAAGCCTCAAGAATGTTCGCTATCTGGGAGCCATGGCATCCCACGAAGAAATCGGCCGGTTCGGTAGTCGCGTCCTCGCTAAGCAATTTAACGCAGATGTCACGATCGCAGTCGACGTCGCGCACGACTTCACAGCGGCCCCAGGGATCGCCGATCGACGCTACGAACCCGTTGCCATGGGCGAAGGATACACGTTGACGCACGGGGCAATCACCAGCGCGGCGTTGAACTCGATGCTCACTCAAGTCTCAACGGACCGCGGAATTCCGGTTCAACATGAATTGGCTGGGCGCGATACCGGAACCGATGCAATGGCAGCCGTGTTTGCCGGAATCGATTCCGCCAGTGCTTCGATTGGGTTTCCCATCCGGAACATGCACACGATTTCAGAATCCGGGCATACCGGGGATGTCGATGCTGCAATCCACGCGATCCACGAAACATTGCGGCACATGGACGGCCTGAACGACGGAGCCGGAATCACAGGCGAAGACCTTCGCGATGGACATCCACGCTTGGACGCCGCCCAGAACCTGACTCACTGCCCAGCTCCCAGTTCGGAATCTGATTCGAAATCCGAATAAGCGAGCGGTGTTCAGCTTGGGAACAAATGATGCGCCCAGCCACTTTGCCACGTAGCTTGGGCATTTCAACTTCTGCCCAAGTGTGTCGGCGTGGAGGGAGGACCTCCTGCCCATCCTCCCATGTATTGCAAAAGCCGAGCACTCACTCAACCTTCGGCACTCACTCAACCTTCGGCGATCACTTCGTCGAGGATTTGAGTGAATTGCGATTGCGTGAAATCCATTCCTCCAGAAACGTTTGCGCACATGCGTTTTTCCATATCCGCTAACACCCCATCACAGGCCATCAAGCGAATCATCTCTTTAAGCATGACCACTCGATCTTCAAATGATTCAGGAATCTGAACTTGAAGTTGTCCAGTCGAGATCCCTGCTAACGCTGTTTCAAATTCATCGTCCGAGAGGCCCCACTCATTGGCTCGTTGCACAAGAAACCGAATTTCCTCATCGGCAAACTTGCCATCGACCGCGGCTAGGTTCACGAGGCCATGAAATAGTTCGATCTTTTTCATTTGCTTACTTTTCTATTTTCTCTTCAAAGGCAATATCGACCGATCAAAGATTCGCACCTAGACACGTCGAATGAAGTCTGCAGCATAGCTTCGGACATCTTTGCCGTTAAGTACATGCACCATTCGGAGTTGTTGAACGGTAGAATCGCTGAACCGATTCAGCGGTAAGTGCACAAGTTTTTTCTTGAATCCCTTGGCAATTTGCCGCCAAGCATTTCCGGGCGGGGCAGGGCTCACCAACGCTACATGCGGGCTTTTACTATAAAGGCAGGCGGCCCCAATCAGTTGCTCTTCGAGCGTCGTGGCAAAATCCAGCCGTGGATCCTGCCAGATATCCGGAATGGCAACCGGCGGATAGAGAAACAGAGCGCCGCCGTAATTGGCCAAACAAATTCCTGGCCCAATCGGATCCGCAGCAAAATCGGTTGCGAAAAACGCCAACGTCGACTCATCTTTGTGTTCCGCAAACCAAGTCGTTCGCCAAGGGTACTCGCGAGGATCGGCGGGCGAGTCGAACAACATCACCGCACAGTCGAGTTTACCCTGATTCGGAGGAAGTACCTTGACGTAAATTTCGCCATCGTACCAATGCCGAACGGTGTCACGAATATCAATCCCGTCTTTGATACTCGTCGAGAATTTCTCAGTCTGAACCATGTCCGCACCCATCACTTCACTGGCGCGATCAAACACAGACTGACGGAAATTCTCGATCAAATCATCTTCGGGAGGCCAGCTACACTGTGCGTTCGGATTCCATTTTTGCTTCCAGTCTTTCTGACGATTCGCATCCGGACGTGGCATCAATTCAAGCTGGGTATAAACCAGCGGCGGCCCCGGCAGCCGACTCACAACGGGAAGTATTTCATCATCCGGAAAACCCGCTTGATCGATCGCCATCCGGACTTCCGGAAAATCTAAATCGCCCGCGAAGGGATACTGCTTGGATTTCTCCAACACATGCAACGCATACCCGTCACCGGCCACCTGCTGGGCTGCGGTCACGATCGAAGTCAACTGCGGTGTGAATCGGTTGTCAATCAACGTCAAATTGCGAATGTACTTAAGGCATTGAGTAAGCAATTTCGGCGTAATCTTACGGGCTCGACTCTTGTACTCCAATTGATAATCGTGACGGGCGGCGATCAAGAGATCTTTTAACCCATCAATAGAAAGATCGTCGTCGTCCTCCAGTTCACGCCGCGCGTTCTCATAGAGACCTGTAATAAAAGGCAGTTCACCTAATAAAAACCACAGCGTCTCCCGCTTGACTTGAAACGCTTCCGCCTCAGTGACCGCCTGTGGCTCCGGACAAACCAAGGCACGATCATGGAACGCTTGCCGAACCCAAGGAAAATCCAAGACACTGGTCACGAATAGAATCTTCTTAAAATCAATCGACAACTCTCGCAGCTGCCAAGCCATGAAGGCGATTCGTTGACGCCATTGATCGTCTTCAGGAGGACTCAGGTGAGGCACCACCGCAGCCGTGAAACGCTCGACCGAAAGCTTTTTCAATGCATACGGATCCGGCAACAATTTTGAATTGGGAGAATAAAAACTCGTTTCAAGATCAATGAAGCAACGCGGAATTCGGTCCCCCATCGCAGTCCGAATCGCAGCGATCACGGGCTGGCAAGGATCGATGGGAACATAGCTCGCGCCGCCGGTCTCACGTTTCTCGGCATCCGAACTCGCTTGTTTAGGTGACCATTCAACCGACCCGACGTAGTCCTTTTGGAAAACCACGCTGGGTACAGGTAGCTGAAGAATCGCTGATTCAACGGGCGTCTGAAAGGATTCTGGAATCGGCACAGCCACACAATCGAATTGATGTTTCAACATCAACCGCCGAACTTCCCAAGCGAAATCGCCACTGCCGTGGACGACTGGAAGTGCCGTGACGTGGGGCCCGATCTCGAGCAATTCGTGAATCACCGATCAATCCTCAAGTCCAGTGAAACCAGGATCATCATCAAAAGGATCCTCGCTTGAATCGTCATCGTCATCGTCGTCGTCATCGTCGTCCTGATCTAGCTCAAGATCAGGATGAAGTGGGTCGTCAGGCGCAAAGAAGAAATCGCCGAAACCAAGCGGCACGGCTTGCCCGCCCAAGGTCTGACTTTTTTGCCGAGACAAACGCTCCAAATCAAGAGCCTCTTCACCCAAGCACATTTCCAGTGATTCTCGCCAGGCATCGTCGACAGACAACGGATGATCCGAATCCTGTGCCATCCGCTTCATCGCAAATCTCAACAAATTGATTCCATCGCGGGTCGAAAAATCAAGTTTCAACCCATGCGATTTCTGCAAGAAATCGACGGTCATTGCCAACATGTCTTCCGCACAAAACGGAAGATGATACTGAAGAATATGCTTCTCATCCTCACGTGACGGGAACTTTAATTTCAACGTCGGTTGCAGGCGACTGAGAATGTAATCCGGAATCTCAAAGGTGGATTCATCTTGGTTCATGGTCACCGCACAACGAAAGTCCTTATGCGCTTTGATTGAGATCCCAGCCACGATCGATTCGACATACCGTCTTTGATCGAGCAACGGAGCCAACGAGGCCCAGGACTTTTCGTTCATCCGATTGCCTTCATCGAGGACACAAACGCCACCTCGAATCATAGCCGTGACCAACGGCGACGCGTGGTACGCGATCCTACCGCTCTCCGCTAAGACCGGCGTCACCAAGAGATCCTCCGGGCGAGTATCGGCAGTGCATTGGTAAATGTAGAGTTCTTGCCCGCGGACTTCCGTAGCGGCCATCGCCAACGCGGTTTTGCCAATTCCCGGGGGGCCGATCAGTCGGGGAGTAAGGGGAGCGTCGGCGTCGTTGACCGTCAGCCAACATGCCATGACTTGTTTTAAGATTTCATGCTGCCCAATCCACTCGCCCGTAAACTCATGCGGATCAGAAAGATGCAAATTGATATTTTGAACGGCGTGAATCTCACCCATTTCGTCGCTTGCCTTGATAAATCGCTACTTGCCAATCACTCAGCGTACCAGTTGTGCGTGGTAATCAACATAGTCGATCCCGAAAATCCAAAGCAAATGCAAACAACAACGCACTAACGCAAAAATGACTTGCGACCGATACGATCGCAAGCCATTTTGATTAACGAGGACGAAACCCACCTAACGATTCGAGAGCGGGCTGTCGCCAGACA